>CAXHCC010000111.1:0-8414 GCA_964014945.1 uncultured bacterium
GAGAAGAGTAAGCCACGATTATGTGAATATTGGCAAATGCAGGCAACCTCCGGCCCGACAATTGCTTTGAAGAAATTATCGCACTACCAGTACGCGCAATTAAGCATTCACAGGTAGTTATTCCTACATTCGTTTTAGAAAGATCCTTCTCCCCTGAAGAATAACTAATCGTTGTATCCAGTAAAAGATGTTGCAATTCTTCTTCAACGCAAAAAACATTCTCCCATTTATTCTCACCAGCTACCAAACTCAAATTTTCAACAAATTCGTTTTCGCTTTCACAAAACACGAACTTTCCTCCAATTAAAGAAAACTGTTTCGCGAACTGCACTTCCATTGAATCTTGGGAAGGAGTATATACATTGCTATCCTTGTCAACATCCAAAATCTCGGTTGGAGACTTTTGAATTAAGGCTTTTCGCACTTTCTTTAATACTTTTTCTCTGGAGGTGCTTTCTTCCATTATTACAGTATTACCAAACAGTATACTTAAAACAAAGTGTCTAAAGGTTTATCATCACCTTCACTCGTAGAGTTCTCTGCACTGGTATTCGCATCTGAACTACCACCATCTGTACTATCAGAATCAACAGCACCTTTCTCAACAGGCTTAACTTCTTCTACATTCCCTTTGCCTTCTTCCTCAGCTTCCTTATCAAACGGACGCTTACCAAATATTTCCTCTAAATCCTCCTTAAATATTACCTCCTTTTCTAATAATTTATGTGCTAATTTACTTAGTAAATCCTTATTCTTCTCTAAAATATCCTTTGCTCTTACATAAGCCATCTCGATCATTTTACTTACCTCTTCATCGATAGTTTTGGCTGTTTCTTCACTGTAAGGCTTTGTAAAACCATATTCATTTGACCCACTTGAATCGTAATAGCTAATGTTTCCTACTTTGTCATTTAAGCCATAAACAGTAACCATTGCATGGGCTTGCTTAGTCACTTTCTCCAAGTCGCTTAACGCCCCTGTAGATATTTTCCCAAAAACGATTTCTTCAGCAGCTCTTCCTCCTAAGGTTGCGCACATCTCATCCAACAACTGCTCAGTAGTGGTAATTTGTCTTTCTTCTGGCAAATACCAAGCCGCACCAAGTGATTGCCCTCTAGGCACAATAGTAACTTTCACTAAAGGAGATGCATGCTCCAACAACCAACTTGTAGCTGCATGCCCTGCCTCATGATAGGCAATAATTTTTTTCTCTTCTTTGGAAATAATTTTGTTTTTCTTTTCTAGGCCGCCGATAATTCTATCTACCGCATCTAAAAAGTCTTGTTTTTCGACCTTCTTTTTCCCTCCGCGTGCTGCAATTAAGGCTGCTTCATTACAAATATTGGCAATATCCGCCCCAGAAAAACCTGGTGTTTGTTTGGCTAAAAAGTTTACATCAACGGTAGAATCTATTTTTATTGGTTTAAGGTGTACTTCAAAAATATCTTTTCTTTCATTTAAATCGGGCATATCTACATAAATTTGCCTATCAAACCTCCCTGCTCTTAATAAAGCTCTATCTAGGATATCTGCCCTGTTTGTGGCTGCCAACATTATAACACCACTATTAGTTCCAAAACCATCCATTTCGGTTAACAACTGGTTTAAGGTGTTTTCTCTTTCATCATTAGCACCTTGTGCCGGGTTCTTACCCCTAGCCCTACCTATTGCATCAATTTCATCTATAAATATAATACATGGCGATTTTTCCTTTGCTTGTTTAAATAAATCACGTACACGAGATGCGCCTACACCAACAAACATCTCTACAAAATCAGAACCAGATAAAGAAAAGAATGGCACTTTTGCTTCTCCTGCTACGGCTTTTGCCAATAAAGTTTTACCCGTTCCTGGAGGACCCACCAATAAAGCACCTTTGGGGATTTTTGCCCCTAGGACTGTATACTTACTGGGGCTTTTAAGAAAGTCAACTATCTCCATCACCTCTTCTTTTGCACCTTCCAATCCAGCAACATCTTTAAAGTTTACCTTAACATTGGAATCCTTATCGAAAAGCTTTGCCTTAGATTTCCCAATGTTAAAAATTTGACCACCTCCAGCGCCACCTCCCATCCTTCGCATAATAATTACCCAAATTACCACCATAAGAATAATTGGAAGCAACCACCCAATGGATTCTGTCCAACTCGTTCTTATTTCACTAATAGGAAAAATTTTCTTGTCTGTTTCTGAAAAATCCTTTTGTGCTTCGTTAATATCAGATTTAAAGCTGGTGACATCCAAAATTTTCATTTTAAAATGAGGGCCAGCAGGCCGTTGGCTTAATTTATATTTTTCGTATTGAGGCAAAGATTGGCTCTCTTCAGCAATCGTTATTTCCGCTATTTGTTCATTAGGAATAACAACAATTTTTGAAACGTGATGTTGCTTAAGCATATCATTAAAAAACTCATCTTGCTCCACCGGATGAAGCGGTGCTCCAAAATTCATCGTTTGCATGGCAATTAAAGCAACCGCAATTATTCCATATATCCAGTAAAAGTTAAACGGTGTTTTCGGAAACCCAGATTTCTTGGAAAACTTATCTTTTAACGAAGAACCTTTTTTATCCTCCTGTTTATTATCATCACTCATTTTAGTATAAATATCTAGTTATTAGTCTAATCTAATTCTTTAATTTCCGCATCTGCCCATAAACTTTCCAAATTATAATGCTCACGCATATCTGCTTGAAAAACATGTGCCACAACACTTATATAATCAATCAACACCCATTCCGCATTTTGGTACCCCTCGGTGCGATAAGGTATTTCCTTTGTTTTTTTCTTTACAATCTCTTCAATTGACCCAGCAATTGCGTCAACTTGAATTCCTGTATTTGCCTGACACAAAACGTAATAATCACAAACTCTACTCTCAATGTTCCGCAAATTTATAATGGTAACGCCCTCCGCTTTCTTTTCTTGCATCCCTTCTACTATCGCATCTACCAGCTTTTCATCCACACTTTTTTTAACTGCCTTTTTTTTTGCAGCTTTCTTTACGGCTTTTTTCTTAACAGGTTTTTCTGTCAACTCGTTGGATTCTTCTCCTTTTTTGGTCATAAATTGAAATTACCTGTATTATTTCCGTTATTTGCGGTATTATCAGATAACACGCAAAAGTAACAAATTCTTTTAGCAATAACCACTCTCAAAAGCAATGCAAACCTTATTCATCGGGCAACAGTTAATTTATTGCGATGTTATTAATTCCACCAACAGTTATGCCAATGAAGTGCTACAACAAAAGAATTTAATCGAAGGCACCGTAATTTATTCGTTTAACCAAATAAAAGGGCGAGGTCAGCGTGGCAATAATTGGGAAAGCAAACCCAATAAGAACCTAGCTCTTAGCCTAATTCTTCAACCCTCCTTTATTGCTCCTAGCAAGCAGTTTTACCTATCTAAAATTATATCATTGGCACTTGCTGACTTAATGGCATACATTATTAAAAAAGCAGACAAGATGCTAGCGGTAAAGATTAAATGGCCCAACGATATATATATTAATGACAAAAAGGTTGCTGGTATTCTAATTGAAAACAATGCTACTCAAAAATCTATCAACCACTCAATAATTGGCATAGGCATTAATGTGAATCAATCGAAATTTAACACCGCTAATGCAGTATCGATAGTTAATGTTATTGGTGAAGAGTACGATTTGGAGGAACTGGTAAAAGAGGTTTGCTCTTTTATTGAAAGTTACTACTTGCAACTAAAAAGTCATAAACTAGAAGATATCGACAAACAATACGCTCAAGCGCTCTATGGAATTAATCAATGGCGTTATTTTGAGGATAATAACGGACAATTTGAAGGTAAAATAAAAGGAGTTTCCCAAATTGGGGAACTCCTTTTAGAGGATAAATCAAACAACATCAAAGAGTTTGATTTAAAGCAAATTAAATTTTTGCCTTAATTTGGTTAGTATTCAACTTTTTGAAGTTGAGATGTTAGATAGTTAAAAAACTTTTCCATTGGACCTGCAACCATCATTTTCATCATAGGATTAAGATCTGCCTCGAACTTCATTTGTCCACTGCAACTGGTATCTCCTGTTTCGTTTATGTCAATTTCTAACTTAAAATCAAATGGCACTTTACCATTTGATACGATTGTGATTTTCGAATTAGGAGTTTTATTATCAAACTTCATTCCTATTGAAGCCATACCGTTTAAGGTAAACTTACAATCATCTGCTGTTGATTCCCAATTAGTAGCCTGAGGTGGCATTAATTGCTCATGATTGTTAAAATCACTTAAAAAATTGAACACCTTTTCAGCAGGTTGCTGAATATCCACTGCTTCTCCATCAATGTTTACTAAAGCCATAATTTTGTTTTTTAGTTTATAATATTCATTTCAAATTCTATTGCATCCATTCAGATGGGGCTTCTCTCCACTTTGCAAGAGAGGCAGCATCCTCTTCTGAAATTTCTTTGGTATTTAATGCTTGAGCAATTAAGGTGGAGTAATTGCTTAATGTTATTAGTTTACAATTGGCAGCGGTAAAATTATCATCAGCCGCTTTAAACTCATACGTAAATATAGCAAGCATACCTAATACATTACAGCCAGCTTGTTGTAACGCTTTTAACGCTTTTAAGCTACTATTACCTGTTGATACCAAATCTTCTACAATCAAGACGGTTTGTCCCTCTTCTATCACCCCTTCAATCATATTGGTTAACCCATGTTTTTTAGGTTCTGAACGAACATAAACAAACGGCAAATTAAGTTGTTGCGCTACTAATGCTCCAATAGCAATTCCTCCTGTAGCAACACCTGCAATCACATCTGGTAATTCAAACTCCTGCTTAATACGTTCTGTAAACTGGTCACGCACTGTGTCTCTTACTTGCGGATACGATAATATTTTTCTGTTATCACAATAAATTGGAGACTTCCAACCCGATGCCCACGTGAATGGGTTATGAGGTTGTAATTTTATTGCTTTTATTTGTAATAACGATTCAGCTATTTTAAAGGCTTGGTCATCCATTATTTTCTCCATGTGTCCAAATGTAAAAAATAATTCTACTTAATATGATTGAAATACACTTTTTGAGCAAAACATTTGTACTTACAAGCGATAAATTAACAAAAGATAATGCCGAGAAATGCGAGATAGTAGTTATTAAAACACAAAATGAAGTTCAGCAAGCCATTAGCAATTTCGTAAATAACAAGAACACCAAGTTAACTCTTCTGTATTCAAATTTAGAAACCTTGTTTACATATTTTAGCGAGTGTTTTAAATCAATTACCGCTGCAGGTGGGGTTGTTTCCAACAACAAAGGTGAAGTGTTATTTATATTTCGTAATGGCAAGTGGGACCTTCCGAAAGGAAAGGTAGAAAAAGGTGAAAAAGTGGACGAAGCAGCTATTAGGGAGGTAGAAGAAGAATGTGGCGTAAGCAACGTTGAGATTTTAAATACACTGCCCTCTACCTATCATATATATCCTTATAAAGGAAAAAACGTTTTAAAGCGTACCTACTGGTATTCAATGACATGCAATGACAGCTCTAAACTTATACCGCAAGTTGAAGAAGGAATAACCGAAGTTAAATGGATAAGTATCTCCGCACTAGAGCCTGTAAAAAATAACACATTCCCATCAATATTGTATCTATTAAACCATATAGGTGTTTAATAATTCCTTTTATCTCCTACTCTATATCTCCTTGGTTTTGGCTTGGTTAAATCGTAGAACACTCTTGAAATATACTCTTCAGGACTATCAGCTGGCACTTGAACAAATGTACCATCTGGGGCAATTAAAAAATAGGTTGGCAAACTACTTATCTCATAATCCTTTAGGAGTTTTACACCTGCATTGTTGTATAGTATCTTCCATTTAAACTCAGGATTGCTTTCACAAAATCTTTCAAACTTCGATAAGTCCTCATCTAAACACACACTTACAAATTCTACATCCCTGCCAAAGCGTTTATGCAAGGAAGAGATTACCTTCATTTGCTGTAAACATGCGGTGCACTCAATTTTAAAAAAAGACAAATAAACGTATTTATAAGCCCGCATTTCATCCAAGCTTTGCGTTGCTCCATCAACATTTGGCAATTCAAAAAATGGCGCTTTAGCGCCGGGTATAAGTTTTGAAAACGAGTTTAAAATATTCTTTGCAATCTTTTTGTGCGTCTGGTTATTTGAACTCAGGTGTATCTGATTTAACATGGAAACAATACTGTCAGCATAAAACTGTCGTGCATGATAACTTTCATACAGCCCCTTAATTATCACAAGCTCTCGTAAACTATCGTTATTCAAAAACATAACTTGTTTCAATGAGTCCATCAATGCAGAGTAATTACATTCTTTTTCAATTAACTTATATAAATCAATCCCGTTCTTCGCTCTCGTCAATCGTACAAAATATCCCTTATAGAAAGTATTAAAGAAATTCATGTACTCAGGGTTACTATACAATATAGGCTTATCATTCAAGTACAACTTGAACAAGTCATCTTTATTCGTGTTAATCTTTTCTTCCATGGAAGCAAAGGAGTAGGTAATGTAGCTTTTAAAAAAAGGGTTTGTAACTGATGTATAATATTGATTAATCGCGGTTTTAAAAGAATCTAATTCTTTCTTAGGATTCCGTTTAACGAAAGCCAAATACTCATTCGACAAAAAGTCATCGAATTTTTCTTCAAAATCCATGGTTAATGCATTAATATCTGTTTTAGACGAAAGTTTTATAGCAACATCCACATCCTGTATGAGGTTGGTATTATGATAAGTGCTCGTGTCTGGAGGTAAGATTTTAATTTCATAGCTCTTATCAGGAACCACATACATTGAAGTGATATAACGGTTTACTTTTATCGTTATGTAATCTGTGCCTAAAGCCTCAAACTCAAGAACAAAATTCCCAACAGAGTCGATTAATGAGAAAGTAATACGCTTTTCTATATTCGAAATATAATCGCGTTTTTTGAATACCTCAATATAATTATCCTCATAGCCTTTCGCTTCTCCAGCTATAACTACCTTTTGCGCATGCAAAAAACATGTCCATATTAATAGGGGTATGATCGCATATAATATCTTCATAAGATTTAAGTACGTACAGAATTAACAGCGAAAATTAAGCCAAACTACCGTTCCAGCGTTACTTCTTTAGAAACAAACTTTGATGCATCTCCTCCATTCCTAACCACGTCTCTTACTACAGTAGAGCTTACGGAAAGCACCTCTACGTCCGGAAAAATACAAACCGTTTCAACTTCGGGATTCAAAACTTTGTTATTTTGAGCGATCAAATTTTCATATTCAAAATCGGTAGCGGTCCTAAGTCCTCTTAATATGTATTGCGCACCCATTTTTTTACAAAAGTCAATTGTAAGTCCAGTATAAGATTCAACACGAACTTTTGGTTCATTTTTAAAAATCTCCTTTATCCACTCGATTCTTTTTTCTAACGCAAAAAAATATTGTTTAGTACCATTAACACCAATTGAAACAATTATTTCATCAAACAACGGCAAGGACTTTTTAATGATATTTTCATGCCCTACCGTAATAGGGTCAAATGAGCCAGGAAACAATGCAATACGTTTCATATAAAATTAGGAATATGAATAAAAGTTACTGAATAGGGTAATATAAAAATGTTTAGGCAATGTTTGTAGTTGATAGCTAAAATCACAAGTATCGTTTCTACTACCAAATTCAATATTACGAACATACTTTCTCAACAATTTATGTACATCAGAGTGCTTCTCAACCTCTCCAAATATTTCCAACTTTAACGATTCTGGATGAAGTTGTAATTGCTCGCAAGCAAATAGCACGAAGTAGGCTAAATCTTCATTTGCCCGATAATTGAAGGAATTATAAAACGTTAACTTTTTTTCTTTGACAAAAAGCAGTTCCACTTGTGATTTCTGTATATGTACATATAACTTTTCATCAGGCTTATTTTTATTGTCCAACAACAACTCTTCAATTAGAGAACTTGAAAAATGAAAACAGTGAAAACTTGATGAATAAGCCTTCAGTTTATCAAGTAATATAGAGGGCACGGCGTAAATATTAATTGCATCTACTCCAATTAGTTGATCTGACATAATAGTATCATCGCTCTCCAATTGTACATTTAATTCTAACAAAGATTTTGCCTTTGAATCATCGTAAACGGGATTAGGCACCAAGGTTGACTTATTATTTACAGGAATACAAACCAATGACTTGTACTTATGTTTTAACAGATTGCTTTTCTCTTTTAACGATTTCCATTCATCAATAAACATTTGTTGAAACGAATAAACATTTGTACAACTGAAAGTTTCTAACGCAATAAATTTATCCACCTTAAGATCTTTTACAGCTAGGTTTATCGTTTCCAACCCAATATGAAGTATTAACTGATAGCTGTTCACCGTAT
>CAXHCC010000112.1:0-8385 GCA_964014945.1 uncultured bacterium
CTATTAGCTTTACTAATATTCTACCTTGACTCATAGTCAACTTCTTTAATTCCGAGCCAAACTCCTTTTTAATTTCTTTTTCAGCAATGGCCATGTATTTTTTGCGTTCAGCATCATTTTTCATACTCGCCAATTTGGTTTCATATTCTCTTAATCGGGCAGCACCTAAAATTGCATATGGATAAACGGTTTTAACATTGTGCAACAACCTATTCCAACGCGCTTGCTTTCTTTTGCTTTTATATGTAGGTTTTCCAATACAATATACAGGGTCTAAAGAAACACTCGGAATGGTGTCACCTTGATGCACCGTGGCTTTAACTCTAGTACTTTGAACTTGAGAATACCCTAGAGTTTGTACAGTTACTAAAAGAAAAATTACAAAACCTCGCATGCTAATTAATAGTTGCAACTATTAATTTAACGCAATTTTCGTCAAAATGTTATCAAAAAGTGCTACTTATACATTTCTTCGCTTTCTCCATTTTGAAGCGGGTGCACTAGCTGCTTCCGCGTTTTCATCATTCCGATGATCTTCTTCTGATAGTAGACTAGCAGCAACAATCGAAGCAATAGCGGCCTCTCCTTTATTATAGGTGTTTAATTTTTCAGGATCAAAATGTTTTGCAACAAAGTGCGTGTCAAAGTTACCAGAAGTAAATGCTTTATGTTGTAGAACCAATTTGCAAAAGCCTAAGGTGGTAGTAACCCCAATAATAGAATAATCATCAATTGCTCTAATCATTCTGTCAATGGCTTCTTTTCGGTTGCTTCCAAATGATATTAACTTCGAAATCATTGGATCATAGTAAATTGGAATTTCCATGCCTTCTTCAAAACCATCATCAACCCTAACACCCAAACCTTCAGGTCTTACATAGCGGTGCAATGTTCCTATGTCAGGTAAAAAGTTATTGGCTGGGTCTTCAGCATATACCCTTACTTCCACACTATGGCCTTTTATAACCAAATCTTTTTGTTTAACGGATAACTTTTTGCCACGTGCAATATTAATTTGTTCTTTTACCAAATCAACACCACTTATCATTTCTGTTACAGGGTGCTCTACTTGAAGTCGTGTATTCATTTCTAGAAAATAGAAATTCATGTTTTCGTCTAATAAAAACTCCACAGTTCCGGCCCCTTCATAATCACATGCTTTAGCCACATCAATAGCACATTTACCCATCTTCTCTCTAATTTCAGGTGTTAGAACTGAAGAAGGTGCTTCTTCAATAACTTTTTGATGCCTTCTTTGTACAGAACATTCCCGTTCAAATAAGTGAACAATGTTACCATGTGAATCACCCAACACTTGAATCTCAATATGACGTGGACTGGCAACATAGCGTTCTATAAATACCGACCCATCTCCAAAAGCTGAGGTTGCTTCGCTAACAGCTAATTCCATTTGCTCTTCAAAGTCCGCAATTTTTTCAACAATACGCATGCCTTTTCCACCTCCACCAGCACTTGCTTTTATAAGCAACGGAAACCCAATTTTTTTTGCAAGGGTTTTGCCCTCTTTAGTACTGGTAATGGCACCTGGTGAGCCAGGAACCATAGGTATATTATATTTTGCCACAGCTTCCTTTGCGGCAAGCTTATCACCCATTACCGTAATGGCTTTGGGTGAAGGTCCAATAAATTTAATTTTTGCTTTTGTAACTGCCTTTGCGAAATTGGCATTCTCTGATAAAAATCCGTATCCAGGATGAATTCCATCCACCTTTAAATCTTTAGCAATTTTAATAATTTTATCTCCTAGTAAATATGATTCACTTGAAGGGGGAGGACCAACACAAACAGCTTCATCTGCATATTTAACAAACGGGGCATTTCTATCCGCTTCAGAATAAATAGCAACTGTTTTTACTCCAATTTCCTTACATGTACGCATTATTCTTAATGCAATTTCTCCTCGGTTCGCAACAAGTACTTTTTTCATAATTATTTTCTATCTAAAAATTGTGGTTGTTCTTTTTTAAAATTTGCGTTCATGGCAATTTTCTGATTCTTACCAAGTAATATTTTTAATTGTATCATTCGTTCTCTAGAAAATGCTTCCTCTTCTTCTGCGTGCCAAGTTTCATGAAGTAGCTTTTTTGTGGCTGCTACACTGTCTGGCGAACGTGTAATTAACTTATCAACCAACTCCTCTGCAAGTTTCATTGGGTCCGTACTAATACCAGTAGCTAAATTTAATTTAAATGCTTCTTCACCAGATATAGTTTCACCCGTCATTATTAACTTTTTTGCCTGGTCAATGGGTAGTAATTCTCTCAAACTTGCTGTTCCACTCATATCAGGTATCATACCCCATTTAGCTTCCATAATAGAAAACTGACAATCGGGCGTTATAAACCTAAAATCGCTGGCAAGGGCAATTTGTGCACCAGCACCAAAACAATAGCCATGTATAACTGATATAACTGGTATCGGTAATTTTCGCCAACACCACGCAACTTCTTGAAACTTATTGGTGCCACCTTTATAACGTTTTAAAAAACCTAAAAATCCTCTAGTGTAGTTTTTTGTAACAGATGGGAAGTCTAAACCACTACAATAAGCTTTTCCTTTACCGGATAAAATTACTGCTCTAATCGACTTGTCCTTGCTTATTTTCCTTGCTGCCGCAATATGTGCATCCAACATATCCAAATCTACAGCATTAAACTTATCCTCACGCTGCATTGTTACATACGCAACCTTATTTTTAACTTCAATTGATATTCTGTTTTCCATCTAATATAAAGTTAAAAGGTTTGTTTTCCTTCGGTAACGTATATCGTAATATAAGCACGTGTAATCACTTCTTTTTGTTCGTTTGTAACTATTACAGGTACAACGTTATCACCAATTTTAAATTCGCTTTCGGCATAAGTAGCAGTGGCAGTTAATGTACCAATTGCTTTTTTGTCATAATGTATATCCATGCTCTTTGGTAAAAAGCGCATGTTTTTTGGCATGGTTGCTAAAACCGCTAAACCCATTGCAAATTCACACAAATTACATACGGCAATGGCGTGCACTGTTTTAATGTGGTTATGAACGCTTCTTCTGTGCTTCATAGTTGCCACTGCATGTCCATTCTCCAATTCTTTCAAATATGGTTTAATGGTAGAAAAATAGGGGGCTCTCATTGAAACTACCCTTGAGTACAACCATTTTCCCATAGGCCACTTTTCCAACTTCTTATATGTTTTTAAAACATCCATTTTACTTTATGTTAAACATTTTCCCTGGGTTTAATATGCCTTTTGGGTCAAATGTGTTTTTAATACTTCTCTGTAGTTCAAGCTCTTTCTTCGTAAAAACTACATCCATAAACTCTTGTTGTACCCATCCAATACCATGCTCTCCGCTAATTGTACCACCTAAATTTTTGCACAGCGTAAATAATTCTCTAATTGCTTTTTTAATATAATCGCCATGCCATTGTTCATCACTTAAATCCCCTTGCAAAAATCGTATGTGTAAGTTGCCATCTCCAGCATGACCATAACATACACTGTTAAAACCATAATTCTTCCCAATTTCCTTAACTCCCAATACTAACTCAGGTAATTTGGCTCTTGGAACAACTGTGTCTTGTTCCTTGCTGATATGATTTGCTCTAACAGCTTCGTTAATTGTTCTTCTTATTTTAAATAACTGTTCTTTTTGTGCTGCCGATTCCGCAAATAAAGTTTCACCTACATCATATTTTTCCACGAGCTTAGCAATAGCTTCCATTTCCTTGCTAAGAACTTCAACATCATTGCCATCCACCCCAATTAACATATGAACTTGTACGTCATCTTCAATAGGGATGGTGGTGTTATTCATGTATTCGCTCGTTAATACAATGGCATCTCTTTCCATCAACTCCATAGCGCTAGGTGTAATGCCTGCTTTAAAAACATCGCTTACTAGTTGACAACTTTCAGCTAAACTTTTAAACGGTACCAACATCAACAAGTCGTGTTTTGGAAAAGGAATTAAGCGCACCACAACTTTTGTTACAATACCTAAGGTGCCTTCGCTGCCAATCATTAATTGTGTGAGGTTGTATCCCGTAGAGTTTTTTAAGGTATGTGCACCGGTATTAATAACTTCTCCTGTTGGTAATACAACCTCAAGGCTTAAAATATAGTCTTTGGTGGTGCCGTATTTTACACATTTGGGGCCACCTGCATTTTCGGCAATGTTTCCACCTAAAAAACAAGAGCCCTTGCTTGATGGGTCTGGCGGATAAAACAAGCCTACCTTTTTTACTTCATTTTGAAAAACTTCATTAATTACCCCTGGTTCAACAATCGCTTGCTGATTGTCCGTATCAATCTTGATAATTTTGTTGAGCCTGTTTGTATTTATTACAATACCCCCGTGTAAAGGTAATGCTCCTCCAGATAAACCCGTTCCACCACCACGAACTGTTATTGCAACATTTTGTTCGTTGGCAATTTTAACAATAGCAGAAGTTTCTTGTGCGGTTTTAGGTTTTACTACTACCTCTGGTAAAGAAGATACATTATCAATTTCATCGTGCCCATGATCGGTTAAGCTTTCATCGTCAACAAATACATACGCGTCTCCACATGCCTCTTTTAGTTGGGTTAGTATTTCTTCGTTTATTTTGTTAAAAGCTGTCATGTGTTAATTAATGAACGTTATTCATTAACTTTCTAATTAAAGGGGAAAGGGCTAAAATGAATAAACTTACTATAATGGATGCAACTCCAATTTGTGCAAAAACAATGGTAGATGATGCTAGCGTATCAATGCCTCCCTCTCCTTTGTTAATAATGCTATTATCAAATCCTGTAATTCCACTAGCCAGTTCTGCTAAAAATCCTTGATTTGATAATCCGTTATCAGCGGAAGGAACAGTGTATTTAGCAATAATACCCCCTAAATGATGTGCAAAAGAAGAAGATAGCATAGACGCACCTAGCATAAAGGATACAACTTTCGTTGGAGATAATTCGGTTACCTTGGATAGTATAATAGGGGACATGGATAACTCACCAATTGTAAGAATAAAGTATCCTAAGGCTAAAAATAAGAATGGAACTTTGCCAGTAATATTGTCAACGTAATTAGCAGAATATGCGAACACAATAAAACCTAATCCAAGTAAAAATAATCCAATAAAACATTTTACAATGGTGTTAGGATTCAACTCTCTCTTTGCAAGTGCTGGCCACATAGCAGCAAAAGGAAACGCAAATAGAATTATTACCAGTGGATTGATAGATTGCGCTTGTGCAGCATTGCACCATGAAGGTAAATTAACGTTTTCATCGGCGAACATAGTTAATGAAGTACCTGCTTGTTCAAAAAACGACCAAAAAACCATGGCAAAAAAAGTAAGTAGAATTACTACAAATATTTTTTGAGCTCCAGCTTTATCTTCTTCAAACATGTGGTATCCAAGTTTTGCTAATACTATAATTCCAACGGAAGTTAGAATAAAGGTCATCATACCTATTGGCCCAATGTTGTACTCGTTCCATTTAACAAGAAAAGCAAACAATGGAATAGCTATTACGCTTAAAAGGTAAATGAATTCTTTGGTAGGTATGCCTAAAAATTTATGTTTCACATATTGTTTTGGTTGAAAACCGTAATTGCCTAATACATTTTTTTTAGTGCCAATAAGAAAAATGATGAGCCCTATTAGCATGCCTATACCGGCCGAACCAAAACCGTAATGCCAGCCATACTCCATGCCTAACCAACCACAAACAAGCGGTGAAAAGAATGCGCCAAGATTAACGCCCATATAAAAGATGGTAAAACCGCTTTCTCTTCTTGTATCTCCTTCAGGGTATAATGAACCTACCAGAGCAGATATATTAGGCTTAAAAAAACCGTTGCCCACTATTAACAAACCAAGGGCAGCATAAAACATCATTTCTCCTTTAAACGCCATTAAAAGGTGTCCTATGGCCATAAGAACGGCTCCAAGTGTTATCGCTTTTCTGTAGCCAATAAACTTATCGGCTATAACACCTCCAATTACAGGAGTAGCATATACTAATGCCCCATAAGCCCCAAATATGCCATATGCAATTGTTTTGCGTTCCGATACATCTACATTTTGAAAAAAAGTATCGATTATATACAGTACCAATAAGGAGCGCATACCGTAGTAGGAAAACCGTTCCCAAAACTCTGTGGCAAATAAATAGAACAAACCTGAGGGTTGACCAGCCACCGTTTTTTCCGTATACGGTGTCCCTATATATGCTTCATCTAATTCGGTCATTTTGTAATTATTGAGCAGCTAAATTAACTAAAAAAAATCGCCCAAAAATTAACATATTATAAGCAGTTGTTTGCAGCAATATGTGCTGTACTCCACGCGTTTTGAAAATTAAACCCGCCTGTTATACCATCTACGTCTATTACTTCACCCGCAAAAAACACATTGGGCACTATTTTACTTTCCATGGTACTTAAGTTTATCTCTTTTAAATCAATTCCTCCGCAAGTAACAAACTCTTCTTTAAATGTAGTTTTTCCAGTCACGTCATATTCGTCATGATGCAAAATGTTAATTAGTTTATTCGTTTGCTTCTTACTTAAGTCAACCCATTTGCAGTCAAGATTTATTTCTGCTCTAACCACAAAGTATTCCCATAAACGCTTAGCTATTTTATATTGTGGGTGCTTACTTATCAATTGTTGCGGGGCATTACTCTTTACTTCTTGTAATAAATTTCTTAATGCTTCTTCCTTTATTTGTGGTAACCAATTAACTTTTAATTTAAACTTATACTCTTGCTCTTTTAAAATTGTAGCACCAAAAGCAGAGGCTTTTAGTATGGCGGGGCCACTCATGCCCCAATGAGTTATAAGTAAATCGCCTTTGGTTTTAAGTTTAGTTCCCAAAACGCTAACCATTACATCGCTCATTGAAACCCCCATTAGTTTGGTAATGTTTTTGTCGTTAATATTAAACGTAAATAGGGAAGGAGAGGGCGGTACAATTCTATGGTTTAGTTGAGCCAAATAATTATAACCGCCTCTTTTGTTGCTTCCGCCAGAGGTAGATATAATGGCATCGGCCTGCAATGTTTCGTTATTCTTAATAATTATTTCAAAACGTGTATTGTTTTGAATAATAGCTTCTACTTCATGTTTAAGTAATATTTCAATACCCAGTTGCTCAGCTGTATTAATAAAAAAATCACTTATGGTTTTTGCGTTATTGCTTGTTGGAAACATCCTGCCATCTTCCTCGGTATGTAAAGGAATACCTCTTTCTTCAAACCAGTTAATGGTATCCTGAACGGCAAATCTGCTAAAAACGCTTTTTAATTGTTTTTCGCCTCGAGGATAGCTTTTTACCAGTTCATTGTTGTCGAAACAGGAATGGGTGATATTGCACCTGCCACCACCTGAAATTTGAACTTTGGTTAGCAGTTTGCTAGTTTTTTCTACAATAATAACTTTATAATTAGGTTGTCGCTCAGCCAGGTTTATAGCAGCGAAAAATCCAGCGGCACCTCCGCCAATAATTACAACACGTTTTTGTTTCAAAGGCTTATTTAAAAATTATTTCTTTTACCATCTCTTTTCCTGCGGTTTCGTTAAGCATGGTAATAATTCGGGTTTTAGCCAAGGATAGCTCATTGCGTAAAGCAGCAGAATCAAGTGTTACAAATAACTTATGTTGGTTTATAAAAATACTTTTAGTATGCTTAGCAATCATTGGTCCCATCACATCCTCCCACGAATTAACTAAACTTGTTTCAGCCAACCTGTTATCCAATTTGTAGGTTTTAAGTAATTGCGCAATGGCCTCTTTAAATGTATGTTCGTTATGTTTACTCATATAGCCGCTTAATCAATATTTGAGATTTCTGGCTCCTTGTGGGAATTTTTGTTTGTTGAAAGTTGTGCGCTGCCTTTTTCAATACTAAAGGTGCTACATTTTATTGCTGCATTTTCAAATATAACCGCTAATCGAGAAGGGTGTGTGTCGGTAATAAATACTTGTCCAAAATCATTACCACTTACCAAGTTCATTAATTGTTTTACTCTGGCATCATCGAGTTTGTCATAAATATCATCCAACAACAAAATTGGCATTACGTTTTTAATTTCTTTTATGTACTCGAATTGTGCGAGTTTAAGGGCAATTAAAAAGGATTTTTGTTGCCCTTGTGAAGCAAACTTCTTTACTGGGTAGTCGTTAATTTTTAATAAAAGGTCGTCTTTGTGTATTCCTGTTGTGCTATATTCTGCGGTTAGATCTTTTTGTAAGGACTCCTTTAAAACCTCTTCAAAATCTGCATCTAACAACTGAGATTTATATTGAATGCTCACCTTTTCCTTACCACCAGAAATTCTGTCTCTTATACACATCTGACGCTGCCGACGATGTGCGTTGTG
>CAXHCC010000113.1:0-8374 GCA_964014945.1 uncultured bacterium
GTTGTATAAATTGAGTCTGTGGACAAGTCATGCCAAAGAAAACTATATTCACTTTTTAAAAGACCCGAATTCCACGTTGCGGTGTTTCCTGCGCAAATGGAAGAGCTACCTGTAAAATTAAAATTCGGTGTTTGAAAAGCAACGTTTATCGTATCTCTTGCAACTATACCAAAGTCATTTGTTGTTTCTACCCAATACTGCCCTGAAGTGTTGACAGTTATGGCTTGCGTAGAATCTCCGTTTGACCATAAATATTTGCTAAATGCACTGCCTGGGCTTATGGAAGTATCACAAAATCCATAGTTTATAACGATATCAGGTCCTAGATTTGGTGAAGGGGAGTATTTATTATTTAAATACGTTTCGATATTTGTTCGTTCTACCTCGGAAAGTACTTTATTATAAATAATCACCTCCGCAATATCACCGTCAAAGAATAATGTATTTGGAGGGTCTCCCCCCTTGGCTCCAACAATAAATGGGTAAGGCGAATTCATGTCATGATTCGCTTGTATTGATGAAGTTGCTATTTCGAACCCTTTCTGATAAATATGATTAGTTCCATTAACTAAATCTGCAACGGCACTTACTATTACAGGTCCCTCATCATTTAGCAACCCATCCACATGATGAGAACTATTATCTGTGTATAAATAACCCAATGTGCCACTACCTCGAATAGTAAGAAAATATCGTTCCGTACTTCCCTCTGCTTTAGAAAAATAACAACCCGCTTTTGTTAGGCCTACGGCAAATACCGTGTGACCTAAAGGGCCAATGTCATTTATATCACCTGCTGACAAATAATCATCTACACCATCAAACCTAACAACAGCATGTCCACTTAAGCTATTTTGTATAAATAAAGGCTTGTTGGAATTATTTGATTGAGTAACGGCATTGTTATCAGGTGATAATGACGTCCATGTATCAACAGTTCCGCCATCAACAAGGTTAAGAGAGTCAGCTACTATCCAAAACTGCAAACTGTCCACTTGTTCCGGACTTACTTGCCCCTTTAAACTTAAAATACTAGTTAGTAAAAATAGTATATTTGCAAGCGATTTTAGCGCGTTATTACCAATCATAAGGAGTTATAAACTAAATAAGTATACAATTGTAATCACTTTTTAATATTTGCAAATTACAAACTTTATGAATAAAACGTCCCATTCATTTGAAATATCTCCTAAAAAGCACCTTCTTTATATTAATTTTAGAGAGTATTGGAGATATAGGGATTTACTCTTCTTACTGGTAAAAAGAGATTTTGTTGCCGCATATAAACAAACTGTTCTTGGGCCTTTATGGTTTTTTATACAACCGATTATTTCATCCATTATTTATAGTGTTGTTTTCAATAGAGTTGCTAAGATTTCAACCAATGAAGTTCCACCTTATTTGTTTTACCTAGGTAGCCTAACAATGTGGAGTTTTTTTTCTGCATGTTTTACTAGCTCCTCTAATCTATTTACAGGCGGAGCAGCTTTATTCGGAAAAGTATATTTTCCACGTTTAATAGTTCCACTTGCAGCTATAATTAATAATATGATACGTTTTGGTATGCAATTTTTACTTTTTATTGCCACGTATCTATATTATATGTATTACTCTACTTCTAATGTAGCCTTGGATATTTCCATTTACATTCTTCTTTTACCCGTGTTAATTATTTTGGTGTCAGGTATAGGCTTAGGTCTAGGTATTATTGTTTCTTCTTTAACAACAAAATATAGAGACCTTACAAATCTAGTTGGCTTCGGCATTCAGTTATTGTTATACGCTAGCCCTGTTATATATCCCGTTTCACAAATACCTGAGGATATCCCTTATCTCAAGGAAATTCTTGCACTTAATCCGTTAACAAGTATTTTGGAGAGCTTTCGCTTAGCTTTTTTTGAAACAGGAAGCACTATGCATTGGGGCGGATTGTTATATACATTTGTTTTTATGGTTGTCGTTTTCATTATTGGCCTTATTGCTTTTAATAGAACAGAAAAGAATTTTATTGATACTGTTTAATTTGAACAAATAGCATGTCAGAAACGATCATTGAAGTAGAAAATATATCAAAGCAATATAGAATAGGTAATATTGGTTCTGGTAGCTTAAGAAATGACTTGCAACGATGGTGGAGTATGCTACGCGGTAAGGGTGACCCTTTTGAGAAGGTAGGTGATGAGAATAACAGAACAATAACTGGAGGCTCTGAATATGTATGGGCACTGAAGGATATTAATTTTACTGTAAAGCGTGGCGAAGTAGTTGGTATAATTGGTGCAAATGGAGCAGGAAAATCTACCTTACTAAAAATATTAGCGCAAATCACGGGGCCATCTACCGGAAAAATAAAAGTTAATGGAAGAATAGCTTCATTATTAGAGGTCGGAACAGGTTTTCATCCCGAACTAACTGGTAGAGAAAATGTAATGCTTAATGGTGCTATTCTAGGTATGTCCAAGCAAGAAATCAGGTCTAAATTTGATGAAATTGTTGAGTTCTCGGGTTGTCAAAGATATATAGACACACCTGTAAAAAGGTATTCTAGTGGTATGCGTGTTCGTTTAGCATTTGCAATTGCCGCACATTTGGAACCTGAAATATTAATTATTGATGAGGTATTGGCGGTTGGAGACAAAGATTTTCAACAAAAGGCTATTGGCAAAATGAAAGATGTAACCGATAATGAAGGTCGAACTGTTCTATTTGTTAGTCATAATATGAGCTCCATTAAGAACTTGTGTACAAGAGGAATTGTTCTGGAAAATGGAAACATTACACTAGACGGTGACGTAAATGAGGTAATAGAAAAGTATTTGTCACTGGGATCCTTGTCATCTAAATATCAGCCAGTGTGCACGTTTCCAGAAGATAATAACATGGAAATGCAGGTACGAAAACTTGTTTTAAGAGATGTTGAGAAAGGACCACGTTTAATGTATTCAAGACAATCTCAAATTCAATTAGACATTGAGTTTGATATAAATAAACCTGGTAGAGATTATTATGCATTGGTTATTGTAAAGGATATCTCTGGAAATCAAATATATAACACAGCAGATGATGATACGAATCAATCTCAACTAGTTGGTCTGGCTCAAGGGAAATATCAATATTCTTTAAATCTCTACTCAGCCTCATTCAAACCTGGCCATTATTTTACAACAGTTAGTTTTACAAGTAGAGCAATTAAAGGTGCAATAGATAAAAAAGAAGATGTGTTTATGTTTGATATTGTGGATGTTGATTCGTACAGAGGAATGAAAAATAAGTATAGGCCTATGGCGGTCATAGCGCCTGAAATTGAGTGGAAATTAAATAAGTTACCTGTTAAAACCCAACATGATGATTAAGTCGCTTTGTATAATACCTGCCCGTGGAGGCTCTAAACGCGTGCCAAGAAAAAACATATTACCTTTGAATGGTATCCCATTAATATCTCACACTATTAGGGCGGCGAAAGACGCTAATGTGTTTACGGATATAATTGTTTCTACAGAAGATCCTGAGATTAGCGAAGTAGCCTTGGATGAAGGGGTAATGGTTGATCATAGACCGGAAGCAATGTGCTTGGATACCGTTACGAAAGTTCAGGTAGTTAAGGAGTATATTGAGCGAACTAAAGCGGAATCAAAGTATGATTATGTTGCATGTATGCTTCCAACCTGTCCATTTCGTAAAGCTGAAGACGTTGTTCAAGCATATAACCAATTGGTAAATCAAAACGATATAAATTATTTAATCGGGGTCACAGAATATGAATTTCCGATGCAACTAGCACTTGAAAAAACAAGTGAAGATAAGGTTCGCATGCTTTTCCCAGAAAAATATAAAACAACAAGAAGTCAAGATATACCTAAAAGGTTTCATCCTAATGGATCTATATATATGGCAACAATGGATGGATTTATTAAAAATGGAAATTTCTTCAATGAGGAGATGTTGGTACATACGATGAGTCCTTTACGATCATTTGATATTGATTACCCTTGGCAGTTTGAAATCGCAGAAATGGTAGCTAAACGAAATGAAAAAAATGAAATCGAATAAATACTTAGAAAAGGTTACCGGTCCGGTAATTCCCATTCCTACACCATTTACAAAATCTCAGGATGTTGATTATGCCGCTTTAAAAAGTTACATCCAGTTTCTGGTGGATAGGGGTATAAAGAACGTAATGACAACTGTTGGTACCAGTAGGTTTAATTTGTTATCTGAAGAAGAAGTTAAACGTGTAAATGAGACAATTGTGGAATCTGTTGATGGAAAAGCTGTTACTATTGTAGCTAATCCTTTAACCGGTGGAACAAAACATGCCATTGACTTTGCAAAGCATTCCGAGGAAATTGGAGCAGATCTTTTTATGGCTTATTTCCCAGAAAGACATTATGGAGAGGAGAATACGTTTAAGTTTTTTGAACAGGTATGTAATAACATTTCAATAGGTGTGTTAATTCATGAAATGCCTAAGAGAAGTGGTCTTGGAGGTGGTCCAGTTCATTACTCTTTACCATTGTTAGACAAATTATTTGAAATAGATAATTTGGTTGGATTAAAAGAAGAAGCTTTAGATGCAGACTATAGCAATCAAATTGTTGAGCGTTTTTCAAAAATTGCCGTTATTATTGGTGCTGGAGGTGGAATGAGTCGATATTTGTATAGAGATTTTGATTTAGGCGCTAAAACATTTTTGGGTGCTGTAGGAAACTTTATTCCAGAGCTGGAGCTGGAGTTTTTTGATGCTATTACTTCGGGAAATAAAGAAAGAGCAACGCAAATTGTGGAAGAGTTGGAACAACCGTTTTTTGAGAAGGCGGTTCCAATGGGTTGGCACCCTGGGTTAAAAGCAGCACTGGCATTAAAAGGCTTAATGCCAATTTATGAACGAGAACCCATGAAATTTATGTCAGGAGCAGAAGTTGAGGAATTGAAAAGTATTATGAAAAGTTATAATTGGTTGTAAATGAAAGAGTTTAACGATATTGTTACTATTAATCAAACCAAAATTGGTGAAGGTTTTCCGCCATATATAATTGCAGAAATGGCTTGTGCTCATAATGGGGATGTAGAACAAGCAATAAAAATTACGGAGGCAGCCTATAAAGCAGGAGCAAATGCAATTCAACTTCAATTTTTTAATTTGTCTGAGGTTGTAACCCCTACTCATGAAGTATTTCCTACAATAAAAAAAATATGCTTTGATGAAGAGCAATGGAAAAAGGTTCATGATTATGCATCTTCTCTAAATATTGATTTGCTCGTATGCACTTATGATTTACCAAGTGTTGAATTAGCAGTAAAACTAGGAGTCCATGGGATAAAACTCAATTCTGCTGACTTAAGTAACCCTGAAGTTGTTGAAGCCGCTGCTAAAACTAAGCTTCCTATAACGCTAGGGACAGGAGCGTCGACAATGGAAGAAATTAGTAATGGTTTAAATCTGATCCGTAATAATGGCGGAAAGGATGTTATTTTAATGCAGGGGGTTCAAAATTTTCCTACGAAAACAGAGGATTTAAATATTTCTAGGATTAAATTACTTCAGAATGTTTTTGAAATGCCAGTAGGTTACCATGACCATACAGACGGCGATGATTCTTTTGGTCAAGTGATTGATTTGATTGCACTTGGGATGGGCGCCTGCGTTATCGAAAAGCATATTACTCTTGATAGATCTATGAAAGGTGTTGATTATCAGGCAGCACTTGAACCAGATGAATTCAAAGTGTTTGTAGATAATTTGAAGAGAGGTACTGTAGCTTTGGGATCAAATGAGATAAAGCCTTTTAATGAAAGTGACTTGAAGTATCGTAAATTTCAAAAGAAAAGTGTTGTTGCTATAAGAGATATTGATAAAGGTGAAACAATAAATCGAACGGATGTTATGTTTGCTAGAAACGAAACTCCTGGCTTAGCACCAATAAATTTTGATCAATTGGAAGGGAAAAAAGCTCAAGAGGCGATTAATAAATTCGATAACATTCTTCCAGAAAACGTCGTATAGTGGAATTTAATAAGTCTATAAGTATTGGAGGGCGTGTAATTTCACAGGATTCACCTGTTTTCCTAATTGCTGAGGCAGGTGTAAATCATGGAGGAGATATTGAAGTGGCTAAGAAAATGATTGATATTGCCTCTGAGGCAGGTGTTGATGCTGTTAAGTTTCAAGCTTTTAGAACCGAACACCTTATACTTGATTCGGTCGAAAAAGCTCCATACCAAACAAAGACAACGAAAGAAGGAGAAAGCCAAGCGCAGATGTTAAAGGGGTTGGAGTTAAGGCAAGAGCATTACCAGGAACTTAAAAATTATTGTGATGCCAAGAACATTGTGTTTTTAATCACACCTTTTGATGAGGTTAGTCTTGATGAATTAGAAGAATTAAATGTTGAAGCATACAAAATTGCTTCAACCGATACAACCAATATTTCTTTTCTTGAGAAGGTAGCAAGAACAGGGAAGCCAATAATTCTTTCAACCGGTATGTGTTATCTTGAGGAAGTGGAGCAGTCCTTAATGGCAATACAGAAATTTAATAAGAATGTTATTCTTTTGCAGTGCACAGCTAACTATCCCTTAGATGACGCAGAGGTGAATCTTAATGTGCTCAAAACGTATGCAAATAAATTTGATGTGCTTTTAGGTTTTTCCGACCATTCAGTAGGAATAGGGGCTGCCCCATATTCGATTCCTCTAGGTGCCAAAGTAATTGAAAAGCATTTTACAATTAGTAAAGATCTTGAAGGCCCTGATCACAAAGCATCTCTTGATCCGAATGAATTAAAGCTATTTGTAAGCGTTACGAAAAAGGTAAGTTCGTACATGGGTTCATATAAAAAGGAACCAACCGCTTCTGAGGTAGGGACAAGAAAGTCATTACAAAAATGTTTGGTTGCTTCAGTAGGGATTAATGCTGGAGAGGTGTTCGGTCCGAACAATATAATTGCTAAAAGAACTGGAGGCGTGGGTATCAATGCCAACGAGCTAGGATTAGTTTATGGACAAGTAGCAAATAAAGATTACAAGCCCAATGATATAATATCATTGTAGAAGCTGGTGCTGTTGTTAACTAGGAAATTGTGGAGTATGGCATCTGTTTTACCTACCAATTCAAAAAAAATAAACAATCGCTTAACTTGTTTAGAATTAACTCTAACTTTGGGTTTATTCTAAATTTGATATGATTTACGTTTCAACATCTTGTGTAAAATCGAAGAGAATAGGAGAGTCTGTTAGAACACTTGCTGATATAGGGTTTAAGAATATTGAATTGTCAGGAGGGACAAAGCAATACCCTGAATTTATAGATGAGTTAACCGAACTCAAGAATACTTATAAACTCTCTTATTTATGTCATAATTACTTTCCCCCGCCTGATGAGGATTTTGTATTAAACTTAGGGTCGCAGGAGGATAAAACCTTTAATCAAGCCATAGATCTTTGTACCAAATCAATTAAAATGTCGGAACAATTTGGAGGAACAAAATATGCTATACACGCCGGCTTTTTTTCGGATATTAACCATAAAGAGTTTGGGCATAAGATTGGACTTAATAAGCTTTCCGAAAGAGATTTGTGTTATAGGAAATATGCTGAAGGGTTTGATCATCTGCGTCAAATAAGTAGTCAAGTAGAATTATACATTGAGAACAATGCGCTTTCAATTGCAAATAAAGAAACTTATGGAGGAGACGGATTATTTATGTTTACACATTATGAGAGCTATTTGGAATTACTAAATTATATTAAATTTACACCCTTGTTGGATGTTGCTCATCTTAAGGTTAGCTGCAATTCACATGGGATAGATTTTTCTAAGGAACTTAAAAAGTTTTTTAAGCTTAC
This sequence comes from uncultured bacterium, assembly GCA_964014945.1. Taxonomy (GTDB): domain Bacteria; phylum Bacteroidota; class Bacteroidia; order 2-12-FULL-35-15; family 2-12-FULL-35-15; genus 2-12-FULL-35-15. The sequence continues at coordinate 7,846 of CAXHCC010000113.1, forward strand.
AGACTATGTTCATGTAAGTGATAATGATGCCCAATATGATTATGGTTGGGCGTTAAAAAAGGATGGTGAACTAACAAAATTATTAAGTGAATTAGATTGGTCTGGAAAAACAGTGACGTTAGAAGTATATGATGGATTAGAAGAGTTGCAAAACTCTTACAACATCATGAAGGAAGTGATGGAATATTGAAAAAACTAATATGCAGAAAGCTGAACATATTTTAATTCATGAAAGTACACCCATAATAGAGGTTCTTAAGAAATTAGAAAAAGAACACTCTAAAGCCTTGATTTGTGAAGATGATCAAAAAAAGTATAAGGGGCTTATCGTTGATGGAGATATTAGAAGAGGCTTAATTGCTGGTAAAGATTTAGACACCCCTGTTTCTGAGGTAATGAATTGTGAAGCCAGGGTTGCCTCCTCTCAAATGACTGAAGAGGAGTGCCTTAGTTTGCTGTCAACAAAATATACATTGATTCCTGTTCTAGATTCAAACGAAAAGGTTGTAGGATATTATTCACACAATTA
>CAXHCC010000114.1:0-8317 GCA_964014945.1 uncultured bacterium
TTATATATCGACAAGCTACCTTTTTACTTTTATTACTAATCTTTTGCTCCGGTAACCAATCCACGAACATATCTAGGGTTTGACCTACTACTCTATTCCTAGAAGCATAGCTTATGTTTTTTTCAAACGTGCTTTTCTCCCCATCGTATACTTGATCGATTAAATCATCATCTTGATCCACATAATCTCTTGCATCTCTACCCAATTCTGTACCGCCATTGGTTAGTAAATTTTGCCAAGCCACATACCTTGGCAAGGTTTTATCCTTGTCACCATCATAACCATTTTGGTTGTTTTCTGCATCATCACCTAAATGTAATACAATGTCTCCACCATCAGTGGTTATATTATTCACTGTGGTATAACCAGTAATATAATCCACTCCTCGCATACTTTTATTGTTTAGCAGGGGGGTTACAACATCTCGTAAGGAAAAAAGGACTTTGTAATACAGTTTATTATTATCGGTTAAAAAGTGTTTTTCCAACAAGGCTTTATAGGTTGAAATATCAACATTGCTACCTAAATCTGCGGTATTAATTTTAAAGGATGTATGGCCCTTTTTGTAACCGGCTTCTTTATCATCGTCATAATTACCAGGGCTTAGCAAACTCACCATTGCCATAGGGCGCTTATCCTGAACTGCCAAATAATCCTTTTGCTCGTAGTTAATATGAATTTCTCCTCCAGAGGGTAATTGAATGCGTTTTAATTGCCAAGCCGCCGGATCAAATTTATCATCATGGTCTTTTTGACTTACCCAAGGTTGCATGTTCTTAAACCTCTCATCTCCATACATTTGGATATTTCCCCACATATCCAATTGCTCTTCAGCAAAGTCAGGATTTTCCCTGAACTGGGTGGCTGACAAATAGCCTTGATTGGCCCAAGGATATTTAGTAATAATTTCAGGTGAATAATCTTTGAAATATTTATAATCAAACACATAAGGTGATACCTTACTTCGCATAACACCTCCCGCTTCGGTCCATACTTTTTTTAATGTTAATTTTCCTTGTTCTGACTCCACACTTGAAGTGGTATTAGGTATATCATTACACAATGACCAGTCGTATTCGAAATTGGTTGTTGAAAGCGGTTTACTATAATCTGACTTTGTAAATAAAACAATGCGCTCCAACATTTCCAATTCATGAGTTCCTTTTTGCGATTCAAAATGAGCAGCTGATTCTGTTCCAAGACCCATTTGTGACGATGCATCAATGCCATCGTATCGCGTATCCGTTGAACCCTGTAATTGATAATTGTCAGGCTGATCAACTGCTGCTACCCCTTGGGCGCTAAAAAAAGTTGCAAAATCGGCAGGAGTAGTTTTATTGGTTATAAAAAAGGCCACGTGGGTTTTAGATTCAACATAACCTAAATATTTAACCTCTTTTAAACCAGAAGACATAGACCCTGTTTGATCTTTGGTATCCAATACCCTCCCTCTATTGTATATTAAACCTGTATAAGGAGAGCGGTATTTGTACCAATCGTTATCGCTAGCTCCACCATGCACCGTTCTATAATTAAATCGTGTCCAACCTCCAAAATCATCATCGCTTATTCCGTCACCCGTTACATCCACATAATTAAAGGTTTTTTGTTCTGTAAGTAAATAGGTTGTCGCATACTTATGAGGTACCTTTTTACCAATTACCGTTTTGTGTTTTTTAGGTTCTAAGGGGTTATCTGTATACAGTTCTTGATAAACCAAATATTCACCATCTTGATAGTTAGGAACGTCAACCGTCAATTCCATTTCATTCTTCACATATACCGGCTCGCCATACACACTAATATCTCCCTTTTTGGATGTAATGGTAAGGGCGTCAATCAATCCACCATTGTCTACATTGGGTTTGATATAGGATGTTGCCGTAGCCTTGTCTTGGTTTAAGGTTAAATCATAAGCAGATAAATCTATTCTTCGTCCAGCACTAATGATAGGAAACAATGGGGTTTCCGTACCCTCAACACTACCATAAAAAACACTCCCACCCATATCATTGGTAAAACGCATCTTGGGCTCTGCTGGGGTAGAAGAAAAACTTCTATCAGTTGGCTCTTCAATTTTGTTCCAAGCTCCTCTTGCTTTTGTAGTTTGCTTGCCAATACCTAAATCAAAGCCAATTTGAAATGTAACCCCAATCCCTAACTCAAATCCAGCTTGGCGCATTTTTGTTTCGTTAGTAACTTTGTTCGGGTAAAAATGACCAATACGATCGTGTAAAATTTTAAATCCACCAACTACACCGTTGCCAGAAGCCGAAAACAAGTCGGCATTGTTTAAGGGTACGCCTAAGTTTTTATCGTGTTTATTAAAGGTGGTGGCTTTTTCTACTTGATAGTCAAATAATTTATCTTCCCATTCACCATCATTGCTCACAGTACCGTCCCCATCTGCGTACATATAACCATATACTTGAGGTGTACTTTTAGCCACGGTTGCTTGTACAGAATTACTCCCCTTTAAACCAATTTGCGTTCCTATTGGTCCTACCGGGTTAAATTGTATCGACCCTGAAAAATTCCAGGCAGCACCTGCATTTTTTGCTACCGAATAAGGTACAGCAGGTGCTGCATAAGAATTTGTTGAATACGAAGTGGGTATTGAAGTCTTACTAGTAAGGTTAGTACGGCTAATCGCATGTTTAAAGTTGTTTATAGCCTCAAATGAATTATATAGATTAGACTCTAACTTTGTAGCTTTATCATTCTCAACTTTTTCAGAAACAGACTTCGCAATTCTTTGCATTAAGGCTAAGGGGTTAACCGACACACCGAAAGTGGTTTCGCCACCCGATTTACTCACACTCATATTGGCCACGCCAAACAACGAAGAACCCACCGAATTAGAAATCGCAAATCCAGAATAATTATTATAACGTATAGAATGTGTAAACGACAAAGATACCGTTGCCGGGTCAATAAGGTCCTCTACATTTGATTTCTTAGGAAACTTTTTAAATCCAAACTTTTTTTCAGACTTTTTCCCTGCCTTTCTATCATCCTTTCTTTTTTCTTTACTTTTTTTCTCCTCTTTCTTCTTGTTTTGCTGATCCTTACTTTGAATTTCCAAATTGAACTCAAAGGCAGATGTTTGTGTCATATTGGGTTTTGTCTTGTTAAATGTTTCTATGGTTTTCCCATTAAAATCATCTGGATAACCTCTTTTTTGCCTATTAATTGCTCCAGGGTTTAAAGTCCAACCAAAACCAACCCATGAAGCTTCCTGTTGAGAAGATGCTCCAGAATGATAGGATAATGACATAGAATAACCACCGCCATCAGGCCCAGGTACACTTAATACGGGTAAATTGTAGGTAAAGTCGCCCGAAAAATCGTTTACCATATCCGTAGTTGCTACAGGTTCAAAACTTGTAAATTCCGGTGAAGCGGAACCTTCTGTTAATGCAAAAGCAACTGTAGGAGAAGCAATTTGAAAAATTAAATTAATGGCCAAAAAAGCGGCAAGCCTTCTCAGAAAAACACTTTTCCTACTCGCAGTAATAAATGTAAAATTTGATTTCATAGTTAATGTTTCAATCAACGCTAATTGTGTGTTAACATGTTTAATGTTGGCAATGCCAGCACATCGCTTTTATTAAACTTAAAGTTATTTATGCCGGTATAAAATAATTCATCAATGTAAGTGAATGTAAAATCGTCTGTAAGGATACTTTCCTCATTATCATCTAAAGCATCAAACACCACAATGATATTTTTGCTAGGCTCCACGGTATTTATGCTTTCTAATTGCGCCAGTTGTGGTTTATACTTTAAATCATTTATTGTTAAACTTATATACTCATGCATATGAAAACTCATTTCTTCTATGCGTTGTGCAAATTCTTCATAATTAGATACGCCCACCCTGGTAATATCAAAATGTTTACCCTCTTCTGGCCCTAAGGTTAACACAAACGTTAAGGAGTTTTTATAGCTCTTTTTTACGCTATCAACTCCTTTCTTATCCAATGCCGGTTCTTCATTTTTAATATTATTATAGACCAAATAATCAATAGGTAAATATTTTACCCTAATACGAATACCATCGGTGGTTTTATGTTTCACCAAACCGTTATCTTCATTGGCCATAAAACGCATATAATCCTGATAGTTTACACTGGATGAACCACAAGCGCATACGCCAAAGCACAGGATAAAAAGTAAGTATGATATTAAACGTATTTTATTCACCTATATATTTTTCATTAGCATAACCTAAAAAAGCCGATGTTACATCTGTAGCTTCATTTACATAGGTCATAGCTTTTTGTTCCGTTTCTACAATAATGGCATCATAATATTCTTGCTCCGCAAAGTCTTTTATGTATGAACGTAACTGATTCATAACACCTATAGTCATTTTATTGTCTTCCTCTGCAGCCATTTGTTCCACCTTTTGTTTGTAATCAAAAAATGTTTGTCGTTTCAGTAAAAACACCTGGTAATCTTTCTGTAATTTTTCCTGATCATTATTTATAGAATCCAATTTTATTTCTTGGATCAGCTCTTTTAATCCATCTTCCAAGGTGTTGCTTTGCTTGCTCCATTGATTCATTTTCTCCGTATACTTTTCAGTAGCATCCTTCATTCCTTGAAAGTCATATATTACATCATGCAATTGCAAAACAGCAATTTTCTTGTGCCTTCCGGTAGTGCTTTGATAAATCAAAACAGTAGCAACAATAAGCGAAATAATTAAAGCTATATTTCCAGTATTCTTCATTTTCTATTTTAAAATAAACTGTCCGGTTATTACTTCACTCAAACCACCATCCGCTGATAGTGTAAAGCTAAACGTATACACTCCCGCTGAATTACCTGCAATAAACGCCGTTAAATCTATATTGTTAGTTCCATCGGTAATAACATGTGTATCTACAACCGTTGGGTTACCGTATTCAGCTATTTCAAATGCTCCTAAGCTTATTCCAGTTATATCTTCTGGAATAAACACTTCAACCTCTGTTTCCGTTGATGCATCCAACACATAATCTTTATCCGTTGCGCCAAAAGAAATAGTGATTGCATTTGCACATTGCTCTAATAAACTTCTTGGCTCATTAGAAAAGATTATACCTGAGTTTTCTTGGTCAAGTGTATATACATCTGACGATAATAAACCTTGAGGCGAAATTCCATCTACAGCAAAGAATTTAACCGATTCAGGATCAATAGTACCATTGTTGCCAATTTCAAATTGTATTACACCTGGCAATCCACAATCATTGGTAGAAGTAAAGGTAAAGTCGTACACACCAGGTACAGGAGTAGGCGTGTAAGGTATTATTGGAGGCTCCCCTTCAGGTACAATAGGCGGTGTATTAGGCCCTAATGGATCTGTAGGTACAGTTGGAGGGCAGGAAACACATCCAGGATCTGTAGGTCCGGTTCCTGTAATTATTGGACCTGTTGGTGGCTCCGGACAATCCTCACATTCTGGATTTACTGGTGGTGCTGGTGGCACTGGAGGAACAATATAAAAACCAGACTTAGCCAATATGAACGGTATATCATCAAAACTTTGTTCACCATTTGTTAAAGCATTTATTAATCCAGCAGCATTTGGTGTGGTATTGCTATTAGCACCTGGCGTTCCACCCCACCAATACGTTAAGGTTGTTTGGGAAGCATCTGGCTCCCAATGCGCTAAACTTTGGAAGGAACCATCCGAAATTGGGAAGTAGGAAACAATTTCTTTGTTTAAGGATGTGCTACTTTCCGGAGCAACTTGATGATAGTACAAGGCATTTAAGCTTTTTACATTTGGAGCCTTTTTAGACAAATCATTATCTGAAGATGGAGGCTCGTTATTGAATCCTACTGATACCACATCAGCTTCTTCGTTATTGGTAATTACAATTGGGCGTATGCGTAATACATTGTCTGCAGAACCCATTGGGTATAAATACTCTACACCGACCGTTCCTGTATTTCTGGACAGGGCACCAGTACCATCTGTACTAACAAAACCACTACCAGTATTAACAGCACTCATTGGGCTACCTGTAATAGCATTTGGATCATCTTTCTGCACATAGAAGGTGTGGTTACCCATTGCCAACTCATTGTTGTTTAGGTTTAAGTTATCCTCGTTGTACTCGTCGATTAACGCAGTTTTTGTACCCACACCACCTAAGTTTAATTGATAAAACTTGGTACTAGAATTACCCATCATTTTTTGCTCAGCACCCATAAAAGTAGTATTACCTGTTCTAGGCGCTACATACAAATCATTTCTACCATTATGAATCCAGTTTAAGGTTAAATTCACATCACCTGTATTTTGGAATTCTCCTTTTAGTAATGTTGGGTTACTCCCCTGCCCTGTTACTTCATTTAACACGTTACAATACACGTTTAAATTTGTGCCTTCAGATACGTACACCTCAGCTCCATAATTGCTAAAGCAACAACCAATTATTTCATCGCTGCAACTTACAATTACCTCTACGTTAATTGTATTTTCACAACCGTTCGAAGTTGTACCAGTAACCGTGTATACAATACTTTCAAGCGGATTAGCAATAACAACATTTCCGGTTGTAGTATTTAAACCTGTTTCAGGAGACCAATTATAGGTACCATCAGAACCTGCAAGGGTAATTTCTACCGCATCGCCTTCACATATGATGGAAGTTTGTGGAGTAGCAGATAGGCCTTGAACCTGATCAACCAACACCGTGGTTTCTGCAGTACTTGTATTACCACATAAATTCGTACCTGAAACAATAAATGTTGTTGTTTCACTTAATTCAACGGTGATACTATTATCCGTACTAGCAACAACATCTTGCGTTGGTGTAAAACTATAAACATCAGCACCTGCAGCTTCTAAGGTTACTTGCTGTCCTAAACAAATATGTTCATCTGAACTGGTTATAGTTACCGCTGGAGTTGGTTCTACATATACTGTTACTTGACCATTGGCGGTAACTCCACAATTACTTGTACCCGTTACATTATAGGTTGTAGTTTCTGATGGCCAATATAAGGCTGTTGAACCATCTGTAGAACTAGTTGCTGGTTCAATAGACCAAACATATGTTTCGGCTCCATTTGCTTCAAAAGAAATGGATTGGTTGTTACAGATGTGATCAGATCCGATTGGCTCAACCTCAATAACCGGAACAATGTCAACTTCCAATGTAACTGTTGCTGTGTTCATAATCCCACATACTGAAGTTCCAGTAACTGTAAATACCGTAGTTACATCTGCAGTAACGTTAACGTCTGACCCTTCAGGATTGTTAAACGTTACGTTATTGGCAGGGTCCCACGCATAAGTTTCGGCTCCACTCGCTAAAATTGTGGTGCTGCTTTGAGCGCAAATTGGCGCAGGGTTAGATAATACTATTGTTGGAACTAAGTCAACGCTAACGACCGCAACCGCATCCATACTGCACCCTTGAGTTGACGTACCTGTAACAGTGAACTGTGTTGTTTCTGTTGGAGAAACATTTATTGGATTTGTAGTTTGGCCAGTTGACCATAAATAACTAGATGCTCCAGTAGCGGTTAATGTTGCAGAATTTCCACTGCATATGGTCGCTGAATTCACTTCAACTAATGGTAAGCTATGCACAATAACCTCAAATGTTTCTTCGCCTTGACATCCTCCACTCTGATCAACAGTTACTGAATAATTTGCATTAACAGTAGGTGAAACTGTAATTGATTGTGTAGCATCTCCGGTTGACCAAGCGAAGGCATTACCGTTACTTGCTGTTAAGGTGATGCTTTCTCCAAAACATATATTTAAAGTAGTTAGAGAGGTGTTTACTCCCACTGTAACTGTACTTTGAGCTGTATTAACACAACCATTCGCGTCTGTACCGGTAACGTTATAGCTTGTTGTTGTAGTAGGTGATACAACAATTGAAACTGTGTTTTCACCGGTTGACCAACTGTATGAAGCAGCTCCAGCTGCAGTCAATGTTGCAGAAGTTCCTTCACATATAGCTTCTGAATTTACTGTAACAACAGGCAATGAATTAACCGTTACCGTTGCGGTAGCATTATTTGAACAACCGTTAGCATCAGTTCCAGTAATTGTGTAATCTGAAGTTACATTTGGTGATACCGAAATTGAATTTGTTGTTTCACCAGTTGACCAAGCATATGTATTAGCACCTGCTCCTGTTAAGGTAGCAGAACTTCCAACACAAATAACGGCATCGTTAACAGTCACCGTTGGTAATGAATTTACGGTTACCGTAGCTGTAGCATCATTGGAACAGCCTTCAGCACTTGTTCCTGTTACTACATAACTAGTGGTAGTAGTTGGATTTACTACAATACTTGT
>CAXHCC010000115.1:0-8274 GCA_964014945.1 uncultured bacterium
GACAGCCTTTAAAAGAATGTTAACGTTGTATAAATAATAAATTAAGGACTTATGTCCATAGCCCCCTAGGAAGATATTACCTAATTTTTCGTTGCATGTTGCCAATGATTTCAACCATTTTGGCTCTTGTTAAAAAACGTGAAGCGTTAGCACCGATGTAATTTTTTGTACCGTAAATAGCAACGGCTTCACCTTTCAACATTGCTTTATAACCAAATTGAGCAACTGGTTTTGACCCCACCAAAGCCTTACTTTTGGAAAATCGCGTATCACCCAAATTAGCTTTATCGTAAAAGTCGCTTTGCGTTGGTCCAGGGCACAATGTACTAACTGTAATACCTAGGTCTCGTACTTCATTATCTATTGCTTCAGAAAAATGCAATAAAAACGCTTTGCTTGCAAAATACATAGACATTAACGGACCAGGCTGAAAAGCTGCAACTGAAGCAACATTTAAGATTTTACCATCTTTTCTTTTTACCATTTCCTGAAGGTATAGATGACACAAATGTGTACTCGCTGTCACATTTAGATCAATTATGGCTTTTTGTTTAATCCATTCGTTTTCATGAAATTTTCCAAAGTCTCCTATTCCTGCATTATTTATGAGATAGTCAATCTGTATATTATTCTTTTGTGTTTCATCAAAAACCTCTTGTGCAGCGTTGGGAAGTGAAAGATCCTTTGCGATGATCAGTACATCTACGCCGTATTTTTTTTCAAAAAATGCTTTAACCTCTTCTAATTTACTTTGTGTACGTGCAACTAAAACAAGGTTCCCTCCTTTTTCAGCATGGCACTCTGCTAAATCTAACCCAATGCCTCCTGAAGCTCCTGTAACTAATGCTGTTGTTTTCATAAGAATAAATTATAATATGGTTCTGTTGTTGAATTACATATTGTTCAAATATATGACTTGTTCATGGTTTTGAAGATATCTTAAGTTAAGCGTGGTAAATGGTTTTGCAGATTCGGTAGGAGTTGTAATATAAGTCAAGCTAAGATGTTATTTTCTTTAGAATGTCCTTCCAAACACATATAAATGATTTTTGGATGTGTAAATAAAACAGTAACAGAAGTATAGGCGTTCTTGGTTTGGCTTTTAACTCCTAATTAGAGACGTAATAATTGCTATATTTGGTTTGTTGCAATTAAATGCAGGTACTTAACTGCAAGATCAAAATTCTGCCATGGAGGAAGTTAAACTAAGGTTTGTTAAACATTTTGTGTATCTCCAAATAATTACTTTATGCATTTACACAATTTTGTTTGGTTTAGGCGATTTAGTTTTTGCAATTAAGATTGTTGGCATCCCTCTTCTTTTGTTCTCATTCCTAGGCTATTTTTTTTCGAATTACCCTTTTAATTTTGACTTGGTATACCGATTAGGTTTATATGGTTTTGGCTTTTATGTGTACTGCGTTATTCTTTTGTTTAGGTTTGAGCCTATTGCATATGCATCGTGCATTGTAATTGTATTAGCTGTTAATGTTGCGTGTAGCATGAAAGAAACGGTAATATGGGCAGTAGTTTTTCTTGTACTATCCTTTACCGCCGGTAATGTCGCGGATTTTTTAAATATACCTAGAACGTTTCCTATGCCTGAAGGTCAAGTAGTGCTGAATAGGTATACTGCGTTATTAATTGGTGTTGTATTCTCCTTGTTTTTCTTGTATTACAATAAAATGTTTGCTCAGGCGAAAATGCTTGCAACCCTTAATAAGGAAAAGGAGACTAAGTCAAATGTCGGTGTTGGTAATGTTGAAGAGCAGGTAATTGATGAAGGTGATTTTGTTACATTATTTAAAAGTATAGAAACTTATTTAAGAGTGGGACAAGCGTATAAATCACCTCAATTCTCCATAGAATTAATGGCAAATAAACTTGCTAGTAATACAACTTACATTTCGAAAGCTATTAAACTGAATACAGGAATGAATTTTAAAACCCTCATAAATGATTATCGTATTAGAGAAATAAAGGAACGAATACAAGCAGGTGACCATACAAGATTTACTTTAAAGCATCTATATACAGAAGTTGGATTCGCCAACCAATCTACGTTTAATCGTGTTTTTAAGGAAGTAGAGGGTATTACCCCATCTCAATTTATCGATAAGATTAACTACTAACGGATTAACTCATCTGAAGCAACTTGCATAAAATGAAAAAGCCTTCCAAGATAATTCCTGAAAGGCTTTATTTTATTGTGGGAACTACTGGATTCGAACCAGTGACCCCCTGCTTGTAAGGCAGGTGCTCTGAACCAACTGAGCTAAGCTCCCTATTGGGCTGCAAATATATATATAGTTTTTTATTTGGCTAACTCTTTTTGTGGTTTTTTTAATCCAATACCTCCGCTACTACAAATGCACTGCCACCAACAAATACCAAATCGTTTTGTTTTGCAGCAATTTGCGCTGCCTTGTAGGCTTCTTTTACACTTGGAAAGTAATTACCACGTAGGTTATGTTTTGCCGCTATATTCTGGAGGTCTTTTGCTTTCATTGCCCGAGGGATAGCTGCTTGGCAAAAGTAGTATAATGCCTCTTTTGGAAGTAAACCAAGTATATTCCCCACATCCTTATCTTCTACCATGCCAAATACAATGAGCAATCGCTTGTATTTAATCTCGTTTAACTGTTCGACAATTGTTTCAATTCCCGCAACGTTATGGCCAATATCCGCAATTGTTGTTGGACACTCGCTAATTAATTGCCACCTCCCTAATAACCCTGTGTTGGTAACAATGTTTTTTAAACCTTTACGTATGGCGTCTTCATCAATAGCAAAGCCTAGCTTTGGGAGCAATTCGCAGGTTTGAATTACCGATAAGATGTTTTTTTCTTGATACTTTCCTTTTAGTTCGCATTCCAAGTTATCTAGGTAAGTAACTCCTTTTTTAATTAGTTTTAACTTTTTCGTTTTTTCAACAAAATAAGTGCTGTCGGAAAAATAAATAGGAGCCTTATTTTGGCTAGCAACGTTCATAAACACAGATTTGCTTACTTCTTCTGATTCCCCAATTACAACAGGGGTGTTTTCTTTAATAATGCCAGCCTTTTCTTGAGCAATTTTTGCAATGGTATTACCCAACAAATGCTCGTGGTCAAGACTAATGTTTGTGATGATTGATATAATTGGTGAAAGGATATTTGTAGAATCTAGTCTACCTCCAAGCCCCGTTTCAATTACAGCAACATCAACCTTGTTATCTGCAAACTGCTTAAAGGCCATGCCAACCGTTAGTTCAAAGAAGGAAGGCTCGATTTCATTAAATATAGTAGTGTAGTCGTCTACAAAAGTACTTACTTCATTTTCTGATATCATTTCGCCATTAATTTTAATGCGCTCCCTAAAGTCTTTTAGGTGTGGAGAGGTATATAAGCCCACCTTGTACCCTGCGCTTTGTAGCACGGAAGCGAGCATATGACTTACAGAACCTTTGCCATTGGTTCCTGCTATATGTATAGCTTTAAATTTTTGTTGAGGATTACCTAGCGCATCGCAGATGGCAATCGTATTATTTAAATTTGGCTTAAGCGCTGCTGCTCCTACCCGCTGATATATGGGCAATTGGCTATATAAATAATCTATTGCTTGTTGGTAAGTCATTTGCTTTAATAAAAGCAAATTTAATGTTTTACTCTAAGGTAAATACAAAGGTGTAAGTCCCTCTTTGTTCTCTAATACCAGCAGTACTTGGATTAAACTTTGCGGACAGGGCAGCTTGCCGTGCCATTGCAAAAAGTTGTGCACTGGTTGTTGTTGTACCTCGTTTACCAGGTGTAGCTTTTATTACTTTTCCAGCTGCGTTAACAATTATTTCAACCACCACAATCCCTCCTTCTTTGGCATTTCTGATTTGTTTTGGTTTAGCTACCAATGTTCTGCCATGTAGGCTGTAGTCTCCATTGCCGATACCCGTTCCTTGTCCATTGCCAATACTTCCTCCAGTTCCGTTTCCGCTACCTCCATTATTTCCCCCTCCACTGCCTTTACCTTTTTTATTTTTCCATGCTGCTAAAGCACCCTTTACGTTGTCATTTATTTGCGGCTTTGGGGCTGCAGGTTCTTCAGCGTTTTGTGGGCTTGTATTTGTACTGCTTTCCACATTGGTGCTTTCTTCAACATCGCTTGTAACAATTGCAGGAGCACTATTGCTTACATCAGGGCTTTTATTGGTGCTGGTAATTTGGGCAGCAGTTACCTCTGGATCGTTTAAACCTGAACCTCCGGCCTCCATGCTTCCCAAGCCTTCCATTTCCAAATCAATTTCAAACTCTGGCACTTCTTTCACCTCAAATGCAGGTAAAGGTGTTACTAATACAATAAATAATAAGGATACTAACAGCAATGCATGAACTCCAATGGTAATGAAGATTGCGGTAATTTTATTTTTATTGCTGCTTGTGAAACTCATTTAATCACTTGTTTGTTGCTTTTGTGGCTAATACCATTTTAACTTTGAGCGCATAACCTAGTTGCATTACATCAGCCAAATCTTGAATAGGTAAGGTGTTGTCCATCTTTAAAACAACCGTTGGCGATTTTGTCCTATCAATGGCATTGGCTAATTCTGCTTCTAAATCAGAAAATTCTACTTGCTTTTGGTTCACAAAATACTCTCTGTCTGGGCTTACTGTAATTGTAATTTTTTGTTTTTGCAACTGTTCACCTGGAGTAGAATTTGGCAGTGTTAGCTTAATAACACTGGGGTTAACCAAGGTTGAAACAATGAGGAAGAACAAGAGTAGAAAGAACATAATATCGTTCATCGACTCGGTGCTAACTTCAGCAGATTCTTTATGTCTACGATTTATTTTCATTTATACCAGAACTTAAGTAGCGTTTATTTTGTTGGTTCGTGCAATACATCCATAAATTCAATAGATGATTCTTCCATTTTGTTAATTATTCTGTCGAGCATAGAATTTAGCACATAGTAACCAATAAACGCTACCAGCCCAATTAATAAGCCGGAAGCACTCGTTATCATTTTTTCGTACAGCCCTTCAGAAATTGCCCCAATACTAATATTATCATCAAGTGCTATGTTATAAAAGATTTTAATTACTCCAATTATAGTTCCAACAAAACCCATAATAGGAGCAATTCTACCGATTAGGGATAACACGTTTAAATTTTTCTCCAACCTATTAACTGTTAGCTTACCAACACTTTCCATGGCGCTTTCAATTTCTTTCATTGGGTTTCCTATTCTTGCAATTCCTTTTGCAATCATAGGAGCAGAAGGGTCTTTACTACTGCTACACAACGACTTTGCTCCATCGATATTACCGTTCACAATCATATCTTTTATGTTCGGTATAAATGTGTCTTCAGATTTGGCACTGGCTTTTATGGTTAAAAACCGCTCAACGAAATAGTAGATTGTCATGATGGATAAAATACCCATTGGTATCATAACGATACCGCCTTTAAGGATTAGATCGAGCAATGAAAGTTCATCTACAGCAGGAGCAATTGCAGTACCTGCTTCTTCTAAGGCTGTCCCTGCACTCGCTAGGGCGGTGTCAATTGCTTGTGTAGTGTCGGTTAAGGCATCGCCACTTGCATTTACTATTTGTAACAATATTGAATTTGTCATAGGTATAAGTTTAATGTATAAACGCTTCTGTTATAGAGTTTATTTTGTATTGAGGCTAAGTTAGGTTTTAAAGGAGTTTTCTTTTATCGCCCTAATTTCAAGTTATAAACAGCACATTGTTTATTTATAGGGCTTTTCAACCTTTATTTACATACTAAATAAAAGCAATAATTCATGGTATTCAACGCTTCAATTCAGCATTAATTTGGCCAATAATTTGTATCTTCGAGGCTTATTAATTGGGGCTTATGAGCATATATGATAAATATGAAACAGTAATTGGATTAGAGGTGCATGCTCAATTACGAACTAATAGCAAAGCGTACTCTAGTGACTCTACCGAGTATGGTGCATTACCAAACACCAATGTTAGTCCAATTTCCCTAGGACATCCGGGTACTTTACCTCGGAGTAATAAAAAGGTGATAGAGTATGCTGTAAAAATGGGGTTGGCGTGTAAATGTGATATTCGTGAATTTAATGAGTATGCCCGTAAAAATTACTTTTATGTGGATTTGCCAAAAGGCTACCAGATAACGCAAGATAAAACACCAATCTGTAATGGCGGTTATATTGAGATAAAAACATCGGGAGGGGATGAAAAAAGAATCAGCCTTACTCGTATTCATATGGAAGAAGATTCAGGAAAAAGTATTCACAATATGGATGCTACTGACACATTAGTAGATTTGAATAGAGCGGGCGTAGCACTTGTAGAAATTGTAAGTGAACCTGATATTCGTAGCGGTGAGGAAGCCTACCAGTACTTAACGGAAGTGAGAAAGCTGGTGCGCTATTTAGATATTTGCGATGGTAATATGGAGGAAGGGAGCTTACGATGCGACGCTAATGTTTCTGTAAGGTTAAAAGGCGAGTCGGCTTTTGGTAATAGAACAGAAGTAAAAAATATGAATTCAATGCGTAATGTTCAGCGAGCCATAGCATATGAAGCTAAACGGCAAATAGATGCATTGGAAAGAGGGGAGGTAATAGCTCAAGATACTAGAGGGTTTAATGCCGATGATGGTACAACTTTTTTATTGAGAAGTAAGGAAATGGCAAATGACTATCGTTATTTTCCTGAGCCCGATTTGCAACCCGTGGTTGTTACTAAGGAGTATATCAATGAAATAAGAAATAATTTACCTCCGTTACCAAATGAGCTTTTTAAGAAATATACATCCTTAGGTTTATCTGATTATGATGCAAACGTAATTACAGATTCTAAAGAGCTTGCCTTGTATTTTGAAGAAATAATCAAACATACTAGTAATATCAAGTCCGCTGCTAACTGGTTAACCGTGCAGATTAAATCATTTCTTAACGACAATGCTTTACATATAAATGAATTTTCACTTGCTCCAGAGAAAATAGCAGAATTGGTAAACTTTATTGATACTGGAAAAATTAATCAGACGATTGCTGACCAAAAAATATTTCCAGTTATGTTAAAAGAGCCTAACAAATCAGCTCAACTAATAGCAGAAGAAAATAATTGGATTCAAGAAAGTGATACTGGCGCGATAATTGAGATTGTTAAACAAGCGGTAGCTAAATATCCTGAAAAAGTGGAGGCATATAAGGCAGGCAATAAAAAGTTGTTGGGTTTGTTTATGGGTGAAGTAATGAAATTATCAAAAGGAAAAGCAGACCCCAAAGTAGCTTCAAAATTAGTGCAAGAAGAATTAGAAAAATAAAACAATACTATGAAAAGTAATATTAGAATTGCCCTGTTTGTGTTACCATTACTAATGTTTTTGGCATGTTCTGATGCTTACCCATCAAAAGGCTTTAAGTTAAGTGGTACTATAAGCAATTCTCATGGGCAACGCTTATACCTTAGCAAGCTTGATCAAAAAGAAGTTGTAATTGATACAATTCAATTAGAACAAGACGGGGCTTTTTCAATTAGTACCGATAAGATTAAGGGCATAGCCTTTTATCGTTTGAAAACGAATAATAGTAATGCTATAACTTTTATTTTTCAAGAAGGTGAAAATGTAACGCTTACAGCCGATTTTAATGATTTGGGCGGAACATACAATGTTTCTGGGTCACCAGAATCAGAATTGTTGATGAATTTAAATAAAACAATTCATGCAAATTTTGAAGAGCAAAACGTGTTAAAGGCTAAATTTAATGAGTTGGTTGCTGCGGGAGGAACGCAAGAGGAAATACAAATACGAACACAACCAGTTCAACAAGAATATGACCAGTTAATGGAAAAGTTCAATAACGAATTATTGGTTTTTATTGCTAAAAATTCAACTTCTTTGGCTTCGTTAGCAGCAGTGCAAAGTTTAGATATTGATACTTACCTTCCTGCTTTTCAAGTATTAGATAGAAATTTATTTAAGCAATATCCTAATTTATCATATGCAATAGACTTTCATAATCAGGTGGCAGCAAAGCTTGCAACTTCTATAGGATACGAAGCACCGGAAATTGTATTAAACTCTCCTCAAGGAGAACCAATTTCCCTTGAATCGTTAAGAGGTAAAGTGGTTTTGGTTGATTTTTGGGCTTCTTGGTGTGGACCCTGCAGAAGAGAAAATCCGGCGGTAGTAGCGGCATACAATAAGTTTAAGGACAAAGGTTTTGATATATATAGTATTTCATCTGTCTCTTATACACATCTCCGAGCCCACGAGACCCGGAATAAT
>CAXHCC010000116.1:0-8269 GCA_964014945.1 uncultured bacterium
GAATGTTTCGATTGCCTGCAGATGAAGCGCTAATTAATAGAATGGGGTTTAATAATGAAGGAATGCTCGCTGCTGTTGAAAGATTAAAACGAAAAAAGTCTAAAGTAATCATTGGGGGTAATATTGGTAAAAACAAGGTAACCCCAAATGAACATGCAGTTGACGATTATGTAAAATGTTTTAACACTTTATATTCGTATGTAGATTATTTTGCTGTAAATGTAAGCTCTCCCAATACTCCAAATTTAAGAGCGCTGCAGGATAAAGAACCATTAACAGCATTGTTAAAAGAACTAAAAGCAATTAATGCAAAAAAGCCTGCTCCTAAACCAATTTTATTAAAAATAGCTCCGGATTTAACCAATGAGCAGTTAGATGATATTGTTGATATTGTAAACACAACCCAAATTGATGGTTTGATTGCCACTAATACCACCATATCTAGAGAAGGATTAAAAAGCACAGGCGTGGATAAGATTGGTGCTGGTGGTTTAAGCGGCAAGCCCGTGACTAATCGTAGTACAGAGGTAGTGAGGTATTTAAGTGAGAAATCTGCTAAAACGTTTCCAATAATTGCTGTTGGAGGGGTGTATACCGCCGCTGATGCTTTAGAAAAGCTAAAAGCAGGAGCAAGTTTGGTTCAAGTATATACGGGATTTATTTACGAAGGTCCTGGTATAGTAAAGAATATAAATAAGGGTTTAATAAAACACTTGTAACCCATGGGTGTTAAAATAGTAGAATGCCCTAGAGATGCTATGCAAGGTATTAATACCTTCATTGCCACTGAGAAGAAAATAGCGTATATCAATAAGATACTTTCTGTTGGTTTTGATACTGTAGATTTTGGCAGTTTTGTATCACCCAAAAGTATTCCTCAAATGAGAGATACTGCAGAAGTTCTAAATGGATTAAATCTTCAAAATACCAAGTCTAAATTACTTGCCATAGTTGGGAACAGAAAAGGGGCAGCGGAGGCATGCAGTTTTGATGAAATTACCTACTTAGGATTTCCTTTCTCAATTTCTGAAACTTTTCAACAAAGAAACACCAATGCAAGTATCAACGAATCTCTTAAGCGGGTTGATGAGATTCAAAATTTATGTGTTCAAAACGATAAGGAATTAGTTGTATATATTTCCATGGCATTTGGCAATCCTTATGGAGATGAGTGGGGAAGTGAAGTTGCAATTAAATGGACAGCACAATTAGCACAAAGAGGAATTAGAATAATTGCATTGTCCGATACAATTGGTGTAGCTGATACAAGTACGATAAATGAGTTGTTTACAACCTTGATACCCGAATTTAGTTCAGTTGAATTCGGAGCACATTTTCATACAACGAAGAGCAAATGGGAAGAAAAAGTGGATGCTGCCTATGAAAGCGGTTGCAGAAGGTTTGATGGTGCAATAAAAGGTTACGGTGGTTGCCCTTTAGCCACTGACAGCTTAACTGGTAACATGCCTACAGAAAAATTGATAGAATATTTTTTGTCAAAGAACACTTCATTATTCTATAATGAAGACATGTTTAAGGAAGCAATGCTGTATGCACAACAAATATTGGGATAAGTATAAGTGCTATATTTTGTTAATTTGTTCATGTTGTCTACCGTTCTGTAAAACAACTATATCAATAATTTAAGTCTGAATTGCTTCTTAGTGTTTGAAAATTAGTTAACAAATGTTATCTTGCTGTCATGGAGAAAAAAAATGAAATTGGCTTTGCTGGGTTTTTGAGGAATGTATTCAATAAAACCACACCTATACCTTTTAAGGTGGAAACTGTTAAAGTTGCCAAAAACTCTTTCATTTTAAACGAAGGAGATATAGAAAACTATATTTATTGCGTAAAAGAAGGTATAGTTGAAATAGGTATGTATCATAATACTTCTGATCATCAAATAATAGATTTTTTCTTTGAAAAAGAGTTTTTTTGTGACTTTTCTAACCTTATGTTAAGTAAACCTACCAAAAGTTATGCTTTAGCAATTACAGATTGTTCGCTTGAGCGAATACATAAAGATGACTTTTTATCAGATGAAAGTGACAAAAGTTTAATTGTTAACCAATTATTGCGCTATCTCTTATCCATTACCTTGTTTAGAAGGTTGCGAAAAGAGGAACTGCGCTCTTTTGAAGGGGAAGAAAGGTATTTGGCTGTAATAAGCGACTCTCCTAATATTTTAAAGGATATTCCTGTTAAAAAAGTGGCAAAATACCTCAATATTCATCCACAAAGCTTAAGTAGAATACGGGCCAATATTAACAAAAAAAACTCAGGCCAACGATAGTTAAAACCACTAAATATCAAAGAGTCCTATAAACTTAATAAAGGCAACTTGACCACCGTCTACGTCAATTTCTCCAGTTAAGAAAGCTTTTGCTGGATTTCTAATTTTTGCACCAATTTCTTTATAAACTAAAGAGTTTACCTTAACAGTTAAGTCTGGTGTGCCATATAAAAATGGTTGCACTTCAGCAATTCCATTTCTAATTTCAACGGTCCATCTTTCATCAGTATCGGTAAATATATAATGCACCTTTTGTTGAATATCCAACGCTTCTTCAGCTTTTAATTTAACTGCCATACCGTTAAATATGGCAGAAAGCGGTATGTCATTTACCAGGTCACTGGTTGGTTGCACTAAACCATCATTTTCTAATCCTTGTAATTCTAAAGCCATAGTTAGGTAATAGTGCCTAGCATTTGGGTTTGATTGGGCTTGTCCTAAAGCGGTAAGGGCTT
Source organism: uncultured bacterium (assembly GCA_964014945.1). GTDB lineage: Bacteria > Bacteroidota > Bacteroidia > 2-12-FULL-35-15 > 2-12-FULL-35-15 > 2-12-FULL-35-15. The sequence goes on from CAXHCC010000116.1 coordinate 2,752, forward strand.
TTGTGCGATAATCAATTACTGTTTTATCTTTTGGGTATAAGACAAATAAGTAATCGGTAAGTTCGAGTGCCCATTGATCACTTCCTTCATCTAAAGCATCCTTAACTGCTTTCATAAGCTTTTCTTTACCACCCACAAGTAATTGCATTTTTTCCGCTCTATCAGTTAATTGTAAAGGAAGTAGGGTAGAAGGGTTTCCGTCAAAGAAACCTAAATAGCCATCAAAAATTGTTCTAACACTCCATTGGGTTTTACCATAAAACTCTTGCAACCATTCTGAGTTTTTAAGGTGGTCAGGTAATATAACTTTTTCTACAATTTCGTTAGGCGTTTTACCTTTATTCATATTTCTTACCGTTTGGTCATGAATAAACTGAATAGCATCACGGTAAATGGTTAAGGTGTTATAAATGCTATCTGCATCCTCAATAGGAGTTGTATGACTAGGTATAAGAAGTTCAGGTCGTTTAAATCTCATTTTATCCAAACTGTTTTTCCATAAGTTTACATCACGATAAGCTGTTCCTCTAATGGTGTATAGGTTAGGAAAGGTTTTGTAAATATTATCACCACAAAACAGTGCTTTTGATTCTGGTAACCAAACAAATAACTGATCTCTGGTTTCCCCAGGGGCATGAAATAATTGAAAGTGGATGCCAGCAATTGTTACATCCAATGAGTCTTTAAAGGTATCCGTGGGTCTTAAAATACCTAACGTAGATCCCTTTTCTATATCTAAATAAGGTCCAATTCCGCAATTAATATGTGCATCCGGTTCTAAATAAACACCAAACATTCTATAGGCTCTTTTTTCAGTAATGTCTCTTGTAACAGCCGATATTAAGTCTAAATATTTGGGTAATAATTCGTGTGAAAAAACACGTGGATTGTCATTTCCGGCAATCCCTTTTCCTCCGGAAGAATGATCTGTATGGAAGTGCGTGTAAATCAAAGCAGCAACAGGTTTGTTTACAACACTATCAAAGGCAGCTCTTACCTCTGCACCTGTCTCCCTACTTTCCATTACATCAATTATAATTACACTATCCTTACCTTCAATAAGTATACTATTTGCCAAGCCATAACCAATTGCCATGTAAATATTATCACCAACTTTTCTAATGTGTTTAGGAAAGGTTAACGAGTGTTCAGTTAACTCTTTTGGTGAGCTTAAATCTTGTTTAAATGTTTGCTCTTTTGAACTTCCACAACTTTGAATAATTAGAGTGGTAAGGCCTAAAATTGTAATAAATATTAGAAAATTATTACGTTTCAATAAATACTTCATTATTCTTTATTGTTTAGATTAGTGATACAGCTTAATTGACGAGTAAATGTAAGAAAAAATGCTTTTTGGGAGCACTAAACTTATTCCTCTAAAGAAATTTGATGAGTGAATAGGATAAATCAACGAATGAGTCAGTTTACTATTAATACTCACCTATTAAATAAGGAATAATTGATCAAAAAGGAATCAACTTGGTTATATCTACGGTTCTTAAAAGCGAATCTTTAGAAACCATAATGCCTCTTGGAGCATAATCACCCATTGCTACTACAGCATCGTTTGCTCTTAATGATTGCAATGCCACAAGGCTATTACTGGAATCGAAAATTTTTACATTTTTCATGTTGCCAGAAAAGCTGCTATCAGCAAGTATGTACCTATAAAGCAGTAAGGTTCTTGTATCTGGTACGGTCCATATCATGGTAGTGCCTCCTAAAGAGGCTATCTTTGCTTCAATCGCAGCGTCTTTAGAACACATGATAACATATACAAAACCATCCTTTGCTGGGTTTGCAAAGTTTTTGTCATAAATACCTCCATAATTATAGGAGTTGTGATCCCCTTGATTAAGTGAGAAATACCTCACTTCAGTTTTACCATTTTCGTTACTCGAAGCTGGGTAGGTAGGAGGTTTAAACTTTATAACCGCAACTTGCGTTGCTGAATCAATTATTACTGGTATAGAAATGTATTCTGTATCGCCATTTGGAAAAGCGGCTGAAGGAGCAGTTCGGACAGCTCTGATTGTATCATTTAGGTACGGCACAAGTTTGTAAGCATTTGTTATTCTAGTTGAGTCCCATGCAATTAATCCGCCGCTTTCGTTGGAAGGAATAGCCACGGCTGCATTGGTACTGGCTTCACTCATGGTAATAGTTGGTAATTCAACACCACCTAAATCGTCACCTGTTGGAAGATAATACCTGATGAAAATAGAGATAGAATCAATACCCGATGAAAATACAATAGGGTTGGTTAAGCCAGCTGTATCTGTGCCTGTTGGGACAATATCAACGGTAAAAGTTCTGTTTTGGTTGCTTGCATCAAATCCTGGCACATATGAATTAACCGATCCTGCATCAGGTTTTATAAATAAGTCAGATATCGCACCAATTACGTCACCTGCTTTTTGGTCGTACACGTTTATGCTCATATAACGTGCATTTGCAAACTTTCCAGTTAATTTAATCGCAGTGCCATTATTTGGTCGTGCAAACGAATAAACAAAGTAGTTAGAATAAGCATCAGGTAAATATGGAACAGTGGTTAGGTAGCCTAAATACTTTTCCCAGATGGTATTGGAAGTATATACTGGAGGTGTGGTATTAGCATTTGGTGCTGTAGTTTCGTCCTTTTTTTTACAGGACGATAATAGAAAGGGAACTATTATAAATAGAGGAGCAATATGTTTAAATAAATGCATTTTCATAACGCGGTTGAGTTGGTAATAATTTATTTTCAACAAAATCGGGTTAATCTATTTAGAAGGAGTTTACAAATGTTAAGAAGTTCAGCTTTTCTTAGAAATTCTTTTCCTAATTCGGCTTAATGATACTGGCGTAACACCTAAAAATGAAGCAATGTATTTATCTTGAACTCTGTTTGCCAGCATACCTTCTTGAAGTAACTGCTCATAACGCTCTTCAGGAGTATTGATAATAAACGATTTGATGCGTTTGTGATAATATATTATTAGCTGATGAAGAATTTTTTCTTTTGCTTTTTCAAACTTTGGGTTTTCTTCCATAAAGTTTTGAAATACGTCAAAATCAATTTCCCAAAATTCACAGTCTTCTAATGCTTGAATAATAAGGGATGAAGGTTTCTTCTCTAACAACACCTCAAAAGAACCGATAATATGTTTTTCCCACCTAAATTGCGATGTAATTTCCTCTCCATCTTCTCGGATATAGTAGGAGCGCATAATTCCCTTTTGTAAGTAGGCAATTTTTCTTCTTTCGCTATTTAAATCAACATAAAGCTCTCCAGCCTTAATTGTTTTATAGGTAGCGAGTTTAAACAGTTTGTCCAAATCCTCTTTGGAAAGATCTTCAAACCATTCTAAATATTCAGATAATTGTTCTTTGTATGCCATAATAATGGTTCTAAATTACGGATAAATTTAGGTTGAACGTATAATATAAGCTGATTCTTTTATACAATATCAGTCATTGCTTTTAACATGCAATGTATTCACAATAACTAGCTATTTCGCTAGCTTTCTTAATTCAATAGCATCTAAATTTCCCTTTTTAACAGGATTACGTAGCGCATGCCTGATCACCCATTTTAATTCTTTACTCGCATTGTGTAACCAATTATCACAAATTTTAAGTGCTAAATCTAAATTGTCTTTTGCGATATCGCCAAGGTGGTTGGCCACACTTCTTCTCACATATAAATGAGAATCGTTTTTTAACTCTTCCAAAATAGGTAAAACAGGACTTGGGTCTTTGGCAAATGAATGCAACTTGCTAGCCCATGGCAATCTTGGCCTAGTGCCTTCAGAACATAGCCTTCTAACGTGTGGGTTCGAATCCTTCATCCATTTGTATAAAACTTTTAAAGTTCTCTTTTCGTCGTTCTGTATAAATGAGCGTATCGAAAATTCACAGGTAAACCGCTGTGTTAATTCATATTGTGCGTTCATAGAAATTTCAAATGGGTCTTTACCTGAATTGTATGTGGGTGATACCCCATACTTAGCAATAAAAGCACAATGTGGCATGTAAAATAATGGAGCCAAACCATTATTCTCCGTTTCTACTAGAGGTGGTGTTAATGATTGTAACAGGATATCAACAGCTTCAGCGTATGTTTTGGGAAGGTGGTTTTGCATAACACTAGCTATATGATCGGCCCTTTCCTTAATGCCTAACGGTTCAATATTTTTTAAGGCTTCTTTGCAAAATCGTTCTTCATCAAAACCATTACTTACAATTTTTAAGTTTTCGCCTAATTGAGAAATAGCTTCTTTGTCTAACAATAATTTTAACGGGTTCCCTTTTTTAATAGTGTTAGGAGCTGGTGGTAATTGAGGCTTTTTCATATGTGAATTAAAAACACCACTTTTTATAAAATAGGGTAGCAGGGTGGTGACTAAACGAATGTAATAATTTCTATTTTATTTCTTTTCCTGCATAAGTTATGTAAAACACTAATCAATTAACAGTAAGCTCCTTTTCTTCTACTTTATCTGCACTAAACCTTTTGTATAATAGAGGTACAATAAGCAATGTTAAAAAGGTACAGGAAATCATTCCACCAATTATTGTCCATACAAGTGGCGACCATAGTCCTGACCTCTCAAATGCAAGTGGAAGCAATCCAAGAATAGTGGTGAGGGAGGTTAAAACTATTGATGTAAAACGCTTTTTACTGGCTTCAACAATTCCTTCAATTAAGCCACTTCCTTGTTCAATAAGTTGATTGATATAGTCAACTAGAATTATGGAGTCGTTTACAACAATACCAATTAAACTAACAATACCAATAAAGGCAAAAAATGAGAATGACCAGCCTGTAACGAATAAGGCAAATATGGAACCTGTAAAAGCAAGCGGTAGCGAAACAAAAATTATCAACGGTTGTTTAAAGGATTTAAACTGAAGAACAAGCACCGAGAATATTCCCAAAATTACTATCAGTACACTTTTATATAATTCTCCAAATGCTTCTATCTGTCCTTCTAACTCACCAGATACTGATAGTTCCATACCTTCTGGTAATTCCTCTTTATTAAACTTGTCCAAAATACTATGGGTTGTTGAAACGGTTTTATCTGGATCTGTTAGCCCACCAAAAAGGGTAGCGCAACGTCTTCCTTTGTAGTGTACAATTTCGTAAACACATTCTTTTAGTTTAATGTCTGCCAGGTGCAATAAAGGAATGTTTTCACCACTTTGCGATTGTACTACAATTTTCTCAAAGTCGTTTATGGTTGGCTTGTCTTCGAATGGCATGCGGAGAATTAAATTGTATTTTTTGTTATTGGATAATATAATATTATCAATGTCATATCCCGATAAACAAGTTTTAATGGCAATATCTATGTCTGAAATTAATACACCTAGCATTATGGCTTTGTCTTTATTAATATCAACTTTAACCTCTGTTAGCGTTTCTGACCTAGGGTTGCCAATATTAATTACCCCTTTTTCGTTTTGCATGATGTTTGCTAGTTTATCTGCGTACCTTTTTAAGGTATCTAAATCATCACCAAGTAATTTT
>CAXHCC010000117.1:0-8263 GCA_964014945.1 uncultured bacterium
AACGTAAAACCATGATGTATTTCAGTAGTATATTCAATAGATTTAACCCCTAAGAACATGAAACCGCATGCAATGGTGGATAACATAAAGGTGGTTACTTTTTTTAAATCTTTCTTGATGGCTGCATCATGAGCTTTAACAGCAAAGTAACTGCTGGTTAATAAAACTACGGTGTTTACCGCACCCCACATGGTGGAAGTATGCGCTGCTTGTTCTCCCCATTCCGGGAAGCGAACCCTTGATAATAAATAGCCCATTACTAAGCCACCAAAAATCATCAATTCCCCAGCAATTAATATCCACAATGCCAGTCTTCCTTGTGGAACTTGTTCCCACTCTGGTTTGTATGTTACTTCTGAACTCATATTATTCTTATTATTTGTTGTAAATGCTAATAGTTATTGTACGTTTTGCGGAATAAAGTCTTTACCATCTCTTGCGCTTTCATAATCATATGCATCGCGATAAACGGTTGGGAAAACTTTAAAGTTGCCATGTGGTGGTGGCGAAACGGTTTGCCACTCTAATGTTGGGCTTTCCCATGGGTTGCGACCTGCTTTTGCACCGTTAAATAAGCTGTTTATGAAATTGTATAGGAATATAAACTGAGAACCTATTAAACCAATTAAGCACATGGTAGCAAAAATTCTTGTGTCTTGAAAGTCCTGCGTCATTAATGAATCAAAAGCTGAATAGTCATTAATTCTTCGGTGTTGACCTAACAAACCAGTAAAGAATAATGGGAAGAATACACCGCTGAAGAAAATAAACGTTAACCAGAAGTGCAGTTTGCCCAGCGTATTACTTAGCATTTTTCCAGAAAACTTTGGGAACCAGTAATAGAAACCGGTGAATAACCCAAAAAATGTAATAGGGAATAGGGTGTAATGAAAATGCGCGATAACGAAATAGGTATCGTGTGCATATATATCAAATGCATCTGATCCGAGATAAAGGCCCGTTAGACCACCAATTAAAAATAAGGCTAAAAATCCAATAGCCCATAGCATTGGTAATTCTAGTTTTATATTACCTCCCCAAAGGGTAGCAAAGAAGGATAGGATAACGCCAGCAAATGGTATTGAAATAATAATGGTTCCAATACTAAAGAAGGTTGCCATAGTAGGATCAATACCCGCAATAAACTGGTGGTGAGCCCACACTATTACCGAAAGAACAACCGCAAAAATGGAAAGCTTAATCATGAATTTATAACCAAATAAAGCTTTTCTAGAAAAATTGGAAATTACTTCTGCCACCAAGCCCATGGATGGGAAAAGAAGAACATAAACTTCAGGGTGACCAAAGAACCAAAACATATGTTGGAATAAAATAGGATCACCACCACGATAGGCATCAAAAAAACCGGTGCCAACTGTTCTATCCATTAATAACATAAAGGCACCAGCAATAATAGGCCCCACGGAAAACATAAAATCTATAGTAGCTAAATTGATAAACCAAATATAAATTGGCATATCCCATATTTTCATCCCTTTTGCTCTTTTGTTAAAGGTCGTTACAACAAAGTTGATTCCTCCCATTAACATTGAAGCAAATTCTAAAGCAAGGGCTAAGATGATTAAAGTACCTCCAGAAAACAATGCTGTAAGAAAATCTGGTTCTTTATTTACATAAGCGTCAGCCGATAGGGGAGGGTAAAGGGTCCATCCACTTGCTGCAGCACCAGTAGGGGTAACAAAGGCAAGTAGTAACACAATTGCGCTTAATAAAAATATCCAGAACGATAACATGTTAAGAAAAGGAAACGCCATATCATCAGTACCAAGCATTAATGGAATTAGATAGTTACCTGATGCGGCCACAAGAATTGGCATGGCCACCCAAAATATCATAATTGCCCCATGCTGCGTTACAAATGCATTGTATTCCAACGGCGATAATTCTCCAAACAAAGGAATCGGCTCTCCTGGAAACGCCAGGTTGTACCTGAAAACATAGGCTAAAAAACCGCCAATTGCCGCCATGATTAATCCCACCGTTAGGTACTGAGTACCTATTACTTTATGGTCTTGTGAGAATATATATTTTTGGGTAAACGTTAATTCGTGGTGTCCTGAACTCATCTTTTTTATATCGTTTTAATTTATTGTTTAGCGTATAAATCTTTCATGTAATTGTTAAAGTCTGCTTCTTCTTCTACAACTAAGAAGTTGCGCATTTTGGAATGCATCACTCCGCAAATCTCAGCGCATGCAATTTCATATGTGCCTGGTTTGGTAATGTTAAACCATCGGGTAATTGTTCTTCCAGGAAGCACATCTTGTTTAAGCCTTGATTTAGCTACAAAAAAACTGTGCAATACATCAACAGCTTTTAAATCTAGAATTATGTTTTTGTTAACTGGTATATGTAATTCGCTGTCTTGTCTATCCACAACAACATCGTCTGCTGTATATAATTTTCCGTCCGGACCAGGGTAGGTAAAAATCCAATTCCATTGCCTTCCGGTAACGCATACATGAAAGTCCTTTTGTTCTGGTAATTCTTCTTCTATTTTAGCCCAGGTGCTATGTTCAACCGCAAGCATATAAAAATCTGCACCTGCCAACATGGTTAGTGCAACCAATATCCAGCGTAACTGCTTTGCGTTATTTCCTCTAACATGTTTTACCACTCTTCCTGGTTGGTAACGATACCTTATTAAAGGGTAGATTAATACAATTAAACTTATTACGAATGCAATGCCCACAAAAAGCGTAATGGTAAAGAACAGGCTATCAATTTCTGCTCCGTAGGTACTGATGTTTTCTGGAAAAATATTCTTCATATTATTATAATAAAATGCCTATTAATAGTAGAATTTGGATTAGTGGTAAATAATAAAATGAGCCAAACATTAATTTTCTGGCATCGGTTAAATCTTCTGTTTTAAGAAGTCTATAAGCTTGGTATAAAAAATTAAGTGTTACTAAGATCAATACCGTTCCTACTGCGTAACCTACATAGTTAGCAGCAATGAAATACACGTTAATAGGTATTAATAACAAGGTTGATCCAAAAATGTATTTGGCGCTTTCAGGTCCTCTTCCAACCAATGATGGGAGTAGGCGAAAGCCTGCTTTTTTGTAATCATCATCCAACATCCACGCTACTGCCCAAAAGTGCGGTAGCTGCCAAACAAACTGTACTAAAAATAAGAGTCCGCACAACTCTGAAAACCCACCCGTTGCAGCTGTGTATCCTATCAGAGGAGGAGCAGCTCCACTGATTGCACCAGCAAGAACAGATAAGCGTGTAATACGTTTAAGCGGCGTATAAATAAATGCATATACAATTAAGGATGATGTAGCAATAATTGCACTTAGCGCGTTTAGGTATGTACCTAAAAGTACGGCTCCAACAATTCCCATTAGAGTAGTGATAACAACTGCTTCGGTTAACCCAATTCTCCCTGTTGCTAATGGCCGCTTCTTGGTTCTGGTCATTAAAGCATCAAGCTTACGCTCAATTATTTGATTGATGCCGTTGGCAGATCCTGTTATCAAAAAACCAGAGAAAAGAATAATTAGCAGATCATTCCAGTTCATAGCTTGGTAGCTGACGATGGTGTATCCCATTCCAGCTGAGAAAACAACCATCATGGTTAAGCGTAGTTTTACTAAAGCGATGTAATCAACAGCTTTGTCTTTAACAGCGGTAAATAGGTTGATTTGAATAACAGAATCACGCATAGATATCTCTTGTGTATTTTTCAGATACGCTGCGAAAATATTTTTTTAAGCAATATAGAAATATGATAAATATCATATTGCTGCTCATAACGACAGAGTTTTACTAAAGAGCAGGGCTTGTAACCGACATATTGTGAGGAGTTTAGGAGAAGTTGGGAGTGCGGAAGTAGGAGGGTTGAGTGCTGGTAATTAACTAGGAGTTGTTTTTAACCATGCGCTTGTACAAAAAGTAGCCAACCAAACCAATTAATGCATAAGGTATTATCATCATCAATGTAATACCATCATTTAGTCCTTTGGCAACATTTTCTCCTGATGCATTATTTGATTCAACCGCAGCCTTACACATAGCGCATTGTGCAAAGGTGTTTTCAGCAAAAGTGAATACGAAAATGATTATGATTGCCAAGTGCTTTTTCATGCTAATCGTTTTTTCTAGGAATGGATTCGGAAAATTTTAAATACTTCACATCATCCATTAATGCTTTTACCGAGTTTCTATCATCACCATCATAAATACCCCTAATTCTTCCTTGTTTATCAAGCAATATAAATTTATTGCTATGTATAAATTGTTGTGCGCTGTCAATTTCTGGTTGGCTATTATCCTCGTCAGCAACAACAAAAAAACCCTTAGTTCCTAAGGTATATATATCACTCTTATTGCCGGTTAAAAAGTGCCATTTATTGGCAATAGCATTGCTACCTTCGGCATAAGATGCCAATACATCTTTTGTATCTGTTTCCGGGTCGACGGTAAACGATAATATTAAGAAGTCGTCAAGCGTCTTAAACTTATCTTGCACACGCATCATTTGTCCGCGCATATCTTTACAAATTGTTTTGCAACTCGTAAAGAAAAAGTCAGCAACCACAATTTTACCCTCCATATCCTCGCGGGTAATTGTATCACCAAATTGGTTAATTAATGCAAATTTCGGAATAGTGTGGTATACGGTATCTGCAATTCCAGAACCACTTTCAACCACACGTCTTGGGCCGTAAATTGTTAAAGGTTCTAGATTATGCTTACCGCTTGTAAGTAGTAAATAAATACAAACGGGTGCAAGAAGTAATAGAAATAGAAGTACAACCTTTTTAATGGACTTGTTATTGCTCATGCCATAAAAAGGTTAAAGCTAGTTAAAATAGCCAATTAAATTGCATACGAATATCATATACATACCATGCTTCAACCAATAGTATAAATAGGAGGTAAGCAATGAATAATAAGTACGGTATTAATAATATTTGTTTAAAGCTTTTTCTTTCATCTCCCAAGTGCATAAACACTACAATAATGTAAGCAGCTTTAACCAATGTTAAAATGATAAAAGTATATTTTACCAGTTCCCATGGTAATCCCATAGAATTCCACCAAACTCCAAGTGCTACTTCAGCAATAGTAATTACCGAAAGTAACATGGTTACAAAGTAAATCTTCTTTCTAATAGCTTTACCTTGTTCTTCGTTATGATGAGTGTCTAATGAATACTCTATAATATCGTCTCTTTCCATTTTTTAAAAATTTAAATGTGGTAAATTTCTTTAGTCTTTCTATTAAAGTAAGTAGTAAATGGTAAATACAAATACCCAAACAAGGTCAACAAAGTGCCAGTATAGCCCTACTTTTTCAACCATTTCATAATGTCCTCTTGCTTCATATCTTCCTTGAATAGCTCCAATCATTATAATGATGTTAAACACAACACCTGTAAATACGTGGAAACCGTGGAAGCCAGTTACAAAGAAGAAAAAGTCAGCATATAATTGGTGGCCATATTCATTAATATGAAGGTTAGCACCATGAACATGAACGCCGTTTTCAAAGTATTTTGTTGCTTCATTGCCAGTAATTACTGTCCCATCTAATAACTGAACACCTGTTGCCTGAGCAATTTCATTTACCATATTGCCCGTACCATCAACTAAATGACCTCTTAATTTAACATTATGGAAAAACTCCCATACGCCTGCCTCTGTTCCGTGAATGTAATGCGACCATTCCCAAACTTGTGATAATAGAAAGAACAATCCGCCTATTACGGTAAGTGCCATCCAAAACACCACTTTTTTCTTGTCCATACGATGACCTGCTTCAACGGCTAATACCATAGTTACAGAACTAACAATTAAGATAAAGGTCATTAACGCCACATACATCAACGGAAGATGCGCATCACCAGTAAAAGGAAATGAGTGAAATACATCCTCACTAACTGGCCATACGTCAGCGTATTTCTGACGCATAAAACCTAATGCTGCTAACAAGCCGCCGAATGTTAATGCATCCGATACTAGGAAAAACCACATCATCATTTTTCCATAGCTCATGCTAAGTGGTGAACGTCCACCACCCCATAGTTCTTTTGAATCAATTTGTTTACTAGCTTCTCCTGCCATAATACTTTGTTTTTATATTATTTTAATGCTTATCTATTTACAAATAAGAATACGTATAAGAGTATCCATAATACTGTTAAAAAGTGCCAATATACTGCACTTGCTTCCAACCCCGATAAATTCGAAGAGTTGTATTTTTTAAATAAAGACCTAACAAATACGAATAATAACGAAAGCATGCCCCCTGCAAGGTGTAGCAAGTGCAAGGCTGTTAATAAGTACAAATATGAGCCAGCTGCATTACTAGACGATCCTGCCGCGTATATACCCATATCAATTAAATCACCATAACAAATAAACTGCGAATAGGTAAAGCTACAACCTAATAAAAAAGTAAGACCTATATGCAGTGATAAAGAATTGTAGTCATCTTTTTTAGCAGCGTTGAACGCAAAAAACATGGTTACGCTACTTATTACAATAATAGCTGTACTAGTAATTAATGAAGTAGGTAATTCAAATGTTTGCCAAACTCCTTTAGCATCGCCTCTACTAACAAGGTAAGCACTTAATAATCCAGTAAAAAGCATCAATATACTCACAATAGCAACTGCAATCAATGGCACAGCTGTTTTGCTTTTTATTTCAGCTTTTTCTACCGATGAAATAGCACTTACGCTCATTATAATGTTAATTAGTATCTACTTTATTATTACTAATGACTAACTCCGGAAGCTTCTCCATCAATTTCACCATCTTCCAGTGGAACTGTTTGTGGAACAAAATCTTCAGCTTTTCCAGGTTTACTATAATCATAAGCCCATCTATGTACTTCAGGTAATTTACCTGGCCAGTTACCATGTACATGCTCAACTGGTGTTGTCCATTCAAGTGAATTTGCTTTCCAAGGATTTTGGACTGATTTTTCTCCTCTAAACGAGCTATAGATAAAGTTAATGATGAAAATTATTTGTGCTGCTGAACCAATTATTGAGAATACAGTAACTAATATATTCAGGTCAACAAACGCATCAAACATTTCAAATGCTGAGTTTGAATAGTAACGTCTTGGCATACCTGCTAATCCCATAAAATGTTGCGGGAAGAATACGCCATATGCAGAAATAAATGTAATCCAGAAGTGTAGGTATCCTAGTTTTTTATTCATCATTCTACCATACATCTTAGGGAACCAATGATATACTCCAGCAAACATAGCAAGTACTGCAGATAAGCCCATTACAATGTGAAAGTGGGCTACAACGAAATAAGTGTCATGTACATTAATATCAAGCGCTGAATCCGCTAGTACTATACCGGTAATACCACCTGTAATAAAGGTTGATATCATACCGATAGCAAACATCATGGCAGGGGTGAAATTAATGTTCCCTTTCCAAAGTGTTCCTAAGTAGTTAAATACTTTAATCGCTGATGGAACCGCAATAATTAATGTGGTAAATGTAAATACCGCACCTAAGAATGGATTCATACCTGTAACGAACATATGGTGCCCCCAAACAATAAATGACAAACCTCCAATTGCTAACATAGAAACAACCATGGCTTTGTAACCAAAAATTGGCTTTCTTGAGTTAGTCGAAACAATTTCAGAAACAATACCCAATGCTGGTAAAATAATAATGTATACCTCAGGGTGACCTAAGAACCAAAATAAGTGCTGGAACAAAACTGGGCTACCACCTGTAGCAGCAATAGGTTCACCAGCAATGAAAATATCCGATAGGTAAAATGCTGTACCAAATGATCTATCAAAAATTAATAGTAAGGCCGCTGCGAATAATACAGGGAACGATAATACACCTAAGATAGCTGTAAGGAATAATGCCCAAACTGTTAAAGGTAAACGCATCATGCTCATACCTTTTGTACGTAAGTTAATTACAGTTACAATGTAGTTCAAGCTACCAATTAATGAACCAGCAATAAATATTGCCATACTAACTAACCATAAGTCCATCCCTAGTCCAGAACCTTCAATTGCTTGAGGTAACGCACTTAGTGGAGGGTAAACTGTCCAACCAGCAGAAGCAGGCCCTGACTCAACAAAAAATGAAGCACACAAAATAACTGTTGCTGTAAAGAACAACCAGTACGAAATCATATTTAACAGACCAGAAGCCATATCCCTCGCGCCAACTTGTAAAGGAATTAACAGGTTCTGTCTCTTATACACATCTGACGCTGCCGACGATGTGCGTTGT
>CAXHCC010000118.1:0-8231 GCA_964014945.1 uncultured bacterium
CCGTTGCATCTAGGTTAAAAAATAAATCACAAACTGTATCATGCACTTCATCTGGTGTGCAGTTTGGCTTATCCACTTTATTAATTATTAGCAAAACTTTTTTGCCTTGTGCCAAGGCTTTTTGCGTAACAAACCTTGTTTGGGGCATGGGGCCTTCAAAGGCATCTACCAATAAAACTACACCATCGGCCATGTTCAAAACACGTTCAACCTCTCCTCCAAAATCTGAGTGGCCAGGGGTGTCGATGATGTTAATTTTGGTGTTTTTATAACGTATCGCAACATTTTTCGACAGAATGGTAATCCCTCGTTCTCGCTCTAGATCGTTATTGTCAAGGATTAATTCGCCGGATTGCTCATTTTCCCTGAACAAATTACCTGTATGTAAAATTTTATCTACAAGCGTAGTTTTTCCATGGTCTACATGGGCAATAATGGCAATATTTCGTAAGTTTTGCATCGTTTATGGTTGCTTATTTAGTTGAACGCGTGCAAAAGTACAATTTTATTGGCTTGTAGCTATATAAGGGTGCTTTTTAAAAATTATATTTTAGCCTAAACTTGTCACATAAATTGAATAATTTGTGAAAATTGTTGTAAATTGGCAGCTTAAGAGAAGATTTTTAACAAATGAGAACAATTTATATATTCGGTATTTTGTTGTTGGCTACATCGTTGAGTTCATGTCGCAAGGATTATGTTTGTACATGTACTTCTGCTATATATGAAAACAGCGGAATTGGTTATCAGTATCCTAGTGACCCTGCTCGCAGAGGTGTTCTTAAGGAATATCAGATGAAAAAACCAAAGAAAAAGGAAGCGGAAGAGAGTTGTGCAGGGTTGGAAGAAATATTTGTTAATGGCTCTCATAATATTCCAGATAGATCGGCCGTTTCAGGTTCGTTCATTGATTATGTAAACGATACCACCGGCTTACCTTTATATCCTGATGCAAAGTGTACATTAGAGGTTGAAGAGCGAGACTGATAAAGCATTAATAACTAACCAATTAATTATAAAAAATGAAAAAAACATTCTTATTTGCAGCAGTATTAGGTGCGTTAACGTTTACATCATGTAAAAAAGATTATACATGCGATTGTACATCGGCATTGTTTAAAACGGCTAATTCAGGCGTTGATATTACAGCTACGGAATATAGTAAGGTAAAGAAAAAGGATGCGGAAGAGGCGTGTGAAGGGATTGAAACAACTTACAAAAGTCAATGGTCAGATATTTCTTGTACATTAAATAAAAAATAATCATTAGTAGTAACAATTAAGTTAGGAGGCCATCTCAATACATGAGATGGCCTCTTTTGTTAATTTAGAATATGGTTAAGAAGGTATTATACGTGCTTATTTGCACTTTGCTTGGCTGTGTGTTTTTGTTATCAGCTATCACTAAAATACAGCCAATAGAACCATTTGAGTTTGCTGTTGTTGATACTCGAATAATATCTTCTGCATTAGCACCATTTATTGCGAGGTTAATTATAGGATTTGAATTTGTTATAGGTACTTTTCTTATTCTTAACCTTAACCTAAAACGATATGTTTACTTCTTTTCTATACTTATATTATGCGTATTTAGTGTTCATTTAACGTATCAAATATTAATTGTTGGGGATAGTGGTAATTGCGGTTGTTTTGGCTCATATTTTGAAATGACCCCACAACAGGCGTTGCTGAAAAATGTTGCAATGCTTGGCTTATTATTTATTCTAAGAGTACAGCATGTTGGCTGGGACCTTAAGCAAAAATTTCAACCAATTGTAAAATACCTTGCCTTTATTGTGTTGTTGCTGCCTTTTGTGTTAAACACGGTTGTACTGGATTATTCTTCAGCTTATAATAGAAGCACAGATGAGTATTACCCATTGGAGTTGGATTCTCTGTATAAATATGCTAATCCTGATTATAATTTGCCTCCCAATACTCTTTCGGAAGGTAAGCATGTGGTGGCATTTATTAGTATGGGGTGTAAGCATTGCGTAGTGGTGGCAAAGATGTTGCGTATCATGTATGAGCAAAATTCGGAATTGCCTATTTTCTTCGTTTTAAACGGATCTACAGAACTGTCTACTGCATTTTATAGAGAAACTCGTTCGGAAATAGTACCATCTGCTCGGTTAGGTGCAAACACATTTTTGCAATTAACACGAGGAAGTTTTCCAAGAATTTATTTGATTAACAACGGGATTGTTGAAGGAGAACTAAATCGGATGAGCCTTAATCAAAGTGAAATAGAAAAGTGGCTTGAACGCTAATTAGTTTGCCGCTGCTAATTGCAGAATAGATTCGAATAACAATAAACCATCTGTATTGTTAAGGTCAGAATCAGCAGCTCTTTCAGGGTGTGGCATCATACCAAAAACATTTTTGGTTTTGTTACATACACCGGCAATATTTTCAATGGATCCGTTTGGGTTGCTTGTATCTGACACCGCACCATTCTCATCACAATAGTTAAACAGAATTTGGTCATTATCCTTTAACAATTGTAATGTTTCAACATCCGTGTGATACCTTCCCTCTCCATGCGCTATAGGTATATTAATGGCCCTACTAGTAGGAATTCCAGCAGTTATTGCGCTGGTAGTATTAGCAGCTTTTATATATACATTTTTACACAAAAATTTTCTATCTGTATTATGTAGGAGTGCACCTGGCAATAAACCAGCTTCGCAAAGTATTTGAAAGCCATTGCAAATTCCCATAACAAAACCTCCATTATTAGCGAATTCAATCACTTTCTCCATAATTGGCGAAAAGCGTGCAATTGAACCTGACCTTAAGTAGTCGCCATATGAAAACCCGCCAGGAAGAATTACAAAATCACAGTTTTGTAAGTCGGTATCTTTATGCCATAACTCTACAACTTCTTGCTTCATAATGTTTCTCAGAACATAAATCATGTCTTGATCGCAATTAGAACCAGGAAAAATTACTACGCCAAATTTTTTCATTTGCAGGTTGTTTTAGGAACACAAAGTTAAAAATAATTAGAGATTAAATTCGCGAAAGCGGCTAATGTTAATAATAAAAATAACGATTCGTTTAGCCAGTTAGTTTTACTAATTGTAAAGTAGTTGGAAAATAAAATGGCTATAGGAATGGAAAAAATAGCCATTATTGGAGGAGATAATTCTGGTGTTATGGTTAAGCTGAGGGTTGCTAATAGCAACATCCATACAAACAAGTATAAACCTTTAATGTTTTTTTGAGAGGCTCCTCTAATGCTTGCTGGCAGTTTAGTGATAGCCATTATCAGCAGCACAATCACATAACCCATAAAAAATGCTAGGCTTGATGGATATGTTACCAGTAATGGTTTGGTCCAAGAAACGAACTCGTTGCTTAGTAAAACGTGCAAGTTGTTTGTAAGAAAATAAACAGACCCAAGCACAAAGTAAATAAGCAAAATACCAATTACCGTTATAGCCCATTCTCTCCAAATGATAGGCCTAAACATATATAATCCCACCAACAAAATCGGGAGTAACAGCAAAGATTGGTAAGAGAATAAGGTGGCGATGGCAAAATAAACTCCTGCGTCAAATGTGTTGGAAAATGCTCTTTCCATTCTATATGAACTTATGAGTTTGCGTAAACCCAACAGTACAAATAAATTAGCAATTAATATTGGATGCAGGTGCAGTATGCTATTGTCATAGCTCATAAGAATAATGTAACACAAAGCGCTCAAATAGGATTGCGTTTTCAGTATTTCGTTTTCTACCACAATTAAGTTCAACAAAAATGCTTCTATAATGAGTAATACAAAGCCAAGCAATACTCCTATGATAGGTGCAAAATTGAGCGGTAAGGCCATTAAGTCATATAAGGGTGCCTTGCTAAATTCAGAAACTGAAATGGCAGTGAAAAAGCCATTAATCCACATAAACAAGGCTAAAGCCGGGAGTAAAATGTAGGCGGAAGGGCTTATATTTTTAAAAAGGCGAACCAACATATAGAATGCTTAAAATTAGCCTAAATATTATGCGATGTGAAGAAAATTAGTACTTTTGTTACCTGATTTGCTAATTAAAACAATTGATTATGAACATGACAGATATTTTTAATTGGATAGGCGATTTTTCAACTGCGTCCTTTGAATATTTAAAAGCTATGGGTAATACTCCCAATTTAATATTCTGGATTGCAATTATTTCTTTGCTATTTACTTGGTTAAGACTACAAGCAAAGTACAATAAGGAAGCAGAGCAAAACAATACGCTTAAATAGGTATTATACCCACAACCATATTTTCATTAAAGGAAGAAGCTTCAGTTATTTAACTGGAGCTTTTCTTTGTTATAAGGATAGGATGTCTTTTCCAATATCGTTTCGAAAGTATTTTTTGTCGAACGATATTTTATTTGCGTTATAAAAGGATGTTTTTAAAGCTTCCTCTAGTGTGCTGCCAAAAGAACTGATGGCCAAAACGCGCCCTCCATTACTTAAAATATTACCGTTGTCTGCTTTTGTTCCTGCATGAAATACGGTACTGTCTTTTACCTCATTAAAACCCGTAATGGTTTTACCATTTTCATACGATTCCGGATAGCCCCCCGAAACTAAGACTACCGTACAAGCACTTTTGTTACTCACCACAAAATCTTTTTCTGCCAGGTTTTCGTTTGCTACTCCTTCAAACAGGTCCAGCAAATCAGATGCTATAAGTGGTATAACAATTTCCGTCTCTGGATCTCCCATTCTAACGTTATACTCTATCACAAAAGGGTCTCCATTCACGTTCATTAATCCAATAAATATAAAGCCCTTATATTTTATATTATCATTTTTTAAACCTTGAATAGTTGGTTTAATAATGCGCTCATCTACTTTATTAATAAATTCTTCATTGGCAAAAGGTACAGGTGCAACTGCACCCATTCCACCTGTATTTAGTCCAGTATCACCAACTCCAATTCGTTTGTAATCTTTCGCCGATGGCAATATTTTGTACGAACTTCCATCGGTAAGTACAAATACAGATAGTTCAATTCCCTTTAAAAACTCTTCAATCACCACTTTTGTAGAAGCTGCGCCAAATTTTTCGTTACTCAACATTTCAGTTAATTCCTTTTTGGCTTCGTCCAATGTTTCAGGAATTACTACCCCTTTCCCGGCGGCTAAACCATCTGCTTTTAACACATATGGGGGAGAC
Source organism: uncultured bacterium (assembly GCA_964014945.1). GTDB lineage: Bacteria > Bacteroidota > Bacteroidia > 2-12-FULL-35-15 > 2-12-FULL-35-15 > 2-12-FULL-35-15. Next base: position 5,173 of record CAXHCC010000118.1, read on the forward strand.
AAGGTCTCTAAAAAGGCTAGCCCTTCATTTAGTGTTTCTTTGGTAAAGGTTTGGTATTTAGCAGTTGGAATATTGTTTTTCTCCATAAACTGTTTGGAAAAATCTTTACTTCCTTCAAGTTGGGCACCATCTTTTTGAGGGCCAATTACAGGTATGTTTTTTAACACGTCATCGTTTAAAAAGAAATCATGAACACCAAGTACAAGTGGAACTTCAGGTCCAACTACCACCATGCTAATATCATTTTCTAACACACAATTTTTAATACCTTCGAAATCGTCTACTGCAATATTAATATTGATTCCACACGCCGCTGTTCCTGCGTTTCCAGGAGCAATAAATAACTTATTTAGTTTTTTGCTTTGTGAAAGTTTCCAAGCAAAAGCATGTTCTCTTCCGCCTGAACCAAGTATTAGAATATTCATATCGTTTTTTAATAATCGATTTATAGTGGGATGTTTCCGTGCTTTTTCTTTGGTAGATTATCTACTTTATTCTCAAGCATTTTAAAACTTTTAATCAACCGTTCACGTGTGTCTTCTGGTTTAATAACTTCATCCACATATCCTCTTTCTGCTGCTCTATAAGGGTTTGCAAAATGCTCTATATATTGCTCCTCTTTTTCTTTCAATTTTTTCGCAGGTGATTTCGCAGCTGCTATTTCATTTTTAAAAATAATTTCTGCAGCTCCTTTTGCTCCCATAACGGCAATTTCAGCAGAAGGCCAAGCATAATTCATATCAGCTCCAATGTGTTTACTGTTCATTACATCATACGCACCTCCGTAAGCTTTGCGCGTAATAACCGTTATTCGTGGCACTGTAGCTTCACTAAATGCATATAATAATTTTGCACCTTCTGATATAATGGCGTTCCACTCTTGATCAGTACCAGGAAGAAAACCTGGAACATCTTCAAGAACCAATAAAGGAATATTAAAGCTGTCACAAAAACGTACAAATCGCGCACCTTTTGTTGAAGCGTGTATATCCAAAACGCCTGCTAGAAAGGCTGGCTGATTTGCTACAATACCAACACTTTTGCCCGCTATTCGAGCGAAACCGACAATAATGTTTTCAGCAAAATCTTTGTGTACTTCCAAAAAAGAATCTTTATCAATTATTCCTGTAATAACCTCATGCATATCATAGGGTTGGTTGGGGTTTTCAGGGATTATATTGTTGAGTTCTTCTCTTATTTCTTCGCTATCGTTATATGCTATTGCAGGAGCATCCTCCTCACAATTCTGCGGCATATAACTCAATAACGCTTTAATGTTGTTGATACATTCAATTTCATTTGCATGTGAAAAGTGTGTCACTCCTGATTTAGTGGAGTGGGTAGATGCTCCACCCAATTCTTCTGAAGTGACTTCTTCATGCGTTACAGTTTTAACCACATTTGGGCCAGTTACAAACATGTAGGATGTGTTTTCAACCATCATAATAAAATCCGTTATTGCAGGTGAGTAAACTGCACCACCTGCGCACGGACCCATTATGGCTGAAAGTTGTGGCACAACTCCTGACGCACGCGTATTTCTATAAAAGATATCAGCATATCCTCCTAAGGATACTACACCTTCTTGTATTCGAGCACCACCGCTATCATTTAAGCCAATGATTGGCGCACCATTTTGCATAGCCATATCCATAATACGGCATATTTTTTTCGCATGCGCTTCACTTAATGATCCTCCAAAAACCGTAAAATCTTGTGAATACACATAAATCAATCGCCCATTAACATTTCCATAGCCTGTAATTACGCCATCACCCAAGTATTGTTCTTTATCCAAACCAAAATCAGTAGATCGGTGGGTAACAAACATGCCAATTTCTTGGAAGCTGCCTTCATCCATTAAAAAATGCAATCGCTCACGTGCTGTTAACTTGCCTTTTTTGTGTTGTGAAGCAATTCTTTTTTCTCCACCGCCCAATTTAGCAGCTTCAATATTATTGTTTAGAGTGTTTATTTTATCCTTCATCATAGCCTTCTTAAATGGTTGAAATATGAAGGCTAAATGTAGCAATTAATTTATAAGAATTGCTCCCAATATTGTTAATTATCCATTGGGATAATATGATTTTAACAAAGGTTAATTGAGTAAATTTGTTGTGTAAAATGTAAACTAATGAAAAAATTCTTACTCTATTTTATGCGCGGCTTATTGGTTACCGTTCCAGTAGCCATAACTAGTTACGTGGTTTACAGTTTAATACAAATGGTGGGCCATTTGGTAGATGGTGTAGGTACAATAGTTAACCCATCTATAGATCCTTTCTTGGTTCCGCTAATTGCCATAGTTATAATATTTATTATGGGGTTGCTTGGCTCTTCAATTATTTTAAGCCCAATTTTTAGTATAATCGAGAATGCCATTGAACACACCCCTGTGGTTAAGACTATATATACTTCTATAAAGGATTTGATGAGTGCGTTTGTTGGTAATAAAAAACGGTTTAACAAACCAGTTTTAGTAACCATTGATAAAGCCAATAATATTCAACAGGTGGGTTTTATTACAAACGAAAGTTTAAAGGAACTTAATATAAATGAAGGACAAGTTGCGGTGTATTTGCCATGGTCTTATTCATTTGCTGGCAACTTAATTGTAGTTCCTAAAGAAAGCATTAAGTTAATAGATGCTTCCTCAACAGAGGTAATGAAGTTTATTGTGTCAGGAGGGGTTACGGATATTAATTAACCCTATATCATCTGAAAGTCCTTACTAGAATTTTGTTTTATCGAAATTACAAACTTACGTAAGTTGATACACTTTCCCTGGTAAGGTTTTTACAATACCTGAAAATTCCAAGTTTAGCAATGTTTGGGCTACTTTACTTGATGGTAATTTGCTTTGCAAGCATAGATCATCTATAGCCACTTTTTCTTGTTGTTTAAGCACAGAAACAATGTTTTGCTCTTCAGGTGTTAAGTCGTGAAACAACTCGTGTTGAACTTTAACTGCTTTTTTTACTTCTTGTTCCCAGCCCATGATGTACATTAAATCTTTGGCAGATTGAATTAAGGCAGCTTTGTTTTGCTTTATTATGTTA
>CAXHCC010000119.1:0-8152 GCA_964014945.1 uncultured bacterium
CCTGCTCTTCAATAATATCCGATACAAAACCCACACCAACTACATCTGAAAATTTCACCGAATCACCATGCTTATTTAAGAGCTCTCGCTTCATTTTAGACAGCTTCTCCCTACTCATTTTCTCCATATCCTCAACAGTAACGGCCGTAGTAGGGTAATCGCCAACTACAACAGGTACATCATAAACATGTAAAAGTATAACTTCACCATTGCTGAGTTTAGCTAAATTCACTGCATACTCTAATGCATTATGGGCCAGTTCAGAAAAGTCGGTAGGTACTAGAATTTTTTTCATTTTGTTTATGTTTAATAGTCTTGCACTAAATTAATCTTCTAGTCTAAAATAAAACATGACTTTATCCACTAATCCGAAATGATTTAGATCATAGGCAACTCATCAATGCATTTGATGGTGTCTGTGATGTGGTCCAGGATGATGGTGACGCGACTCCTTCCTTTTATGCTTGTGCTTATGCTTAATATGATATTTAACAATATGCTCTGAGTTATGTTTGTGAGGGGAATCTGTATCAATCACCAATTCAACCAACACGGCATTCTTATAGTCTACTTTATCAAATAATGGTGGTAATTCAGGACTAATTTGCCATTGTCCTCCAATAACGTATATATATACTTTTCTGTTTAGGTCATAATAAAAATTATGTTCAGGAAAGTAAATGTGTTGCGTGGCTGGTTTAAAACCTTGCGTTGGAAACCAATGAGGAACATTATCTTGTGCAATACTTATATTTGGCACAAAAAAACATAGAAACACTACTTTAATAAGGATAAATCGAATATATGCTTTCATAATATGTAAAGATTTTATTTGTCATCACGCAAAAATTGGGCCTAATTTAATTAAGTCTATATTTTAGTTTATGCTCGTTTAGTAATTCCAACAGTTCATTTGTTGGGCTCAGCTTAATCTTTTTGGATGGCATTAACACTTCAACGTTTTCATCTTTATCAAATATTTTAATCTGTAGCACGCAGTTACGTGGCTCAACATCCTGATTGGTTGTAATAACTTTGTTTACCGTCTGAATTAATTCTTCATTTAATCTATGAAGAGGAATATTAATTGTAATGGTCTTTGTTAACTTATCCCTTAATTCAGATAACAACTGTATGTTTTTTACTTTAAACTCAAAATTACCTGTATTTCTATATCGTTCCTCTATTTTACCTTTAACGTATAAAAACAGGCCAACAATCATAAATTGCTTAAATAAAACGTACTGTTCTCCAAAAAAGGCTAATTCAATTGAATCTCTATAATCTTCAATTGTTATTTTCCCCCAAGGATCTCCTTTTTTGGTAATTCCATTATAAACACCGGTAACGATTCCTCCAACAATTAACTCTTTCCCTTTATTATCGTCTATTTGTTTTAACGCTGAAATTGGGTTTCTACAATAATTTTCCATCTCCAAACGAAATGTATCAAGCGGATGACCTGATATAAAGAAGCCCACCACCTCCTTTTCTTTTTTTAATTGTTCCAAATGTGTCCAAGGTTCACTAGCGTGTAACTGAGGCTCAGGAATTTCAATTTCGTTTCCTTCTCCAAACAAAGAAGCCTGACTAGAATCTGCTCCGGATTGATGCGCATTTCCAAAGCTTATCGCCTTTTCAAGATTATTAATGGTGTCATTTCCAGATACATTAAAATATGTTGCTCTATCTATTCCAAACGAGTCTAAACCTCCTGAGAGAACTAAACTTTCCATGGTTTTTTTATTGGCAGCTCTTAAATTAATGCGCTTAACAAAATCAAACACATTACTAAATGGACCATTTTCTTTTCGCTCTTCAACAATAGAGATAACAGCAGCCTCTCCAACTCCCTTTACCGCTCCTAATCCAAACCTTATTTTCCCCTCTGCATTCACACTAAACCGATATTCACTTTCATTAACATCAGGACCAAGCACCTCTAGCCCCATACGTTTACATTCATCCATAAAAAAGGTAACCTTATCAATATTGTTAAGGTTATGTGTTAATACAGATGCCATGTATTCTGCTGGGTAGTGAGCTTTAAGATAAGATGTTTGAAAAGCAACAAATGCATAACACGTTGAATGTGATTTATTAAAGGCATATTGCGCGAATTTCTCCCAATCCGTCCAAACTTTTTCTAGTTTCTTTTTATCCAACCCTTTTTCAGTAGCCCCTTCAATAAACTGCCCTTTCATTTTATCAAGCGTGGCCTTATCCTTCTTCCCCATTGCTTTTCGCAATACATCGGCATCCCCCTTGCTAAAGCCCCCTAATTTCTGAGACAACAACATTACTTGCTCCTGATAAACCGTTATGCCATAGGTATCTTCCAAGTACTCCTCCATTTCAGGCAGATCATATACCACCTCTTCTAAACCATGTTTACGTTTAACAAAATTGGGTATATATTCAATTGGCCCTGGCCTATATAAAGCATTCATAGCAATTAAGTCCGCAAATTTATCAGGCTTTAATTCCTTCAAATATTTCTGCATTCCAGCACTTTCAAACTGAAAGGTGCCATTCGTATCTCCTCTTTGATAAAGTTCAAATGTTTTTTCATCATCCAATGGAACATCATCAATATTCATATCAAAGTCTGGATGAGTCAATTTTATATTTTCAAGCGCATCCCGAATAATGGTTAAGGTTTTGAGGCCCAAAAAATCCATTTTAATAACGCCGGCGTCCTCGACTACTCTCCCATCATATTGAGTAATCACTAAATCGGTTTCTTTGGAAGTGGAAACAGGTAATATCTCGGTTAGGTCTTTCGGTGCAATTATAATACCAGCGGCATGTATTCCTGTACCTCTAACGGAGCCTTCAAGAACCAGCGCTTCTTTTAACACATCGGCCTGCTGATCATTACCTTCCATGATTTTTCGGAGGGTTTTGATATTTTCGATATCATCTCCTTGAAAACCTTCTTTAGACTCTAAACTACCTTCACCTTTAAGGGGAGCCGTTAAAACACGGTTTAACTTAACCCCAGGTTTGTCAGGAACAAGCTTTGCAAGATTATTAGAATCTTGTAATGGCAAATCCAAAACCCTGGCCACATCTTTAATACTCATTTTGGCCGCCATTGTTCCATAAGTAATAATTTGAGCCACCTGATTGCGACCATACTTATCAACAACGTAATCAATTACTTTTTGACGACCTTCATCATCAAAGTCCGTATCAATATCAGGCATTGACTTACGATCTGGATTCAAAAAACGCTCAAATAGAAGATTATATTTAATAGGGTCAATATTTGTGATGCCAATACAGTATGCTACTGCTGAACCAGCAGCAGAACCTCTACCAGGCCCAACAAACACACCAATATCCTTTCCAGCAACAATAAAGTCGGCAGTAATTAAAAAGTATCCAGCAAACCCCATCGTTCTAATGGTATGCAGCTCAAAATTTAATCGCTCTTCTATTTCGGGGGTAATATCCTTATATCGCTCTTTTGCACCTGTATACGTTAAATGATGCAAGTAATCATCTTGTGAAGCAAACTCTTTAGGTATCTCAAAATTAGGCAGCATAATATCCTGCTTTAACCTGAGTGCTTCAACCTTACCTACTATTTCATTGGTATTATCAAGTGCCTCTGGTATATCATGAAACACCTTACCCATTTCTGCGGTTGATTTGAAATAAAATTCGTCGTTGTAAAATGCAAAGCGCTTCCCTTTCGATGAAGCAGAATCATCAAAATCCTCAAACTTTGGCGTGCTTTGCTTTTCCCCAGTATTTAAGCACAGCAATATATCATGTGCGTTGGCATCATCTTGATCCACATAATGGGAATCATTAGAAGCAATTACTTTAACATTATATTTTTTCGCAAGTTTTAATAATACATCATTAACCTTCTCTTGATCCGGTATTCCATGACGTTGGATTTCAACATAATAATCTTCACCGAACACATCTAACCACCACTTAAACTCCTTTTCACCCTCTTCTTCACCTTTTTTTAATATTACCTGTGGCACGGAAGCTCCCAAGCAACAAGTAGTTGCAATTAGCCCGTCGTGATATTGTAATAATAATTCTTTATCAATTCTAGGGTATTTTCCATACAACCCTTCCATATATCCCAAAGAGCACAACTTAGTAAGGTTTTGATAGCCTTGAGGATTTTTAGCCAATAGCAATTGATGGTAGCGAACATCCTTTTTATCTTTTGTAAAGGATAGTTTATGCCGCTCTTCAACCAGGTAAAACTCGCAGCCTACAATTGGCTTTATTTTATTGGGATTATCCGGTGTATTATACTTTGCAGCTTCTGCAACAAACTTAAAAACACCAAACATATTTCCATGATCAGTTATTGCTAAGCCAGGCATATTGTCGTTTACTGCCTTTTTATAAAGGGAGGAAATATCCGCAGCGCCGTCTAATAACGAAAACTGCGTGTGCACATGAAGGTGTGAAAATTGCGTCATTTTAGCCTGATTAATCAGCTTTGTAAAGTTAAAAATTTAACCTCAAGAAACTTCTACTGTTAATAAGTATGTATAATTCAAAAGTGCATCTTCAACATGATCGTTGAAGAAAAGATGGAGGTCAGTTATGACTAGCCCTCTACCGATTCTTTGTCATACTTCTTTACGGTATTGTAAAGCGTATCTCTTTCAACAGCATCCCTACCCACTTGTTGTATTAAGGCAACTAACTCGTCAGTTGTTAATGCGGGATTTTGATCCTCTGCTCCTGCTAATGAGTAAATTTTAGTTGTATCATCAATTGTCCCATCGATATCATCTACGCCAAAAGACAACGAAAGCTGAGCTGTATCTCTTCCAATCATTGGCCAATATGCTTTAATGTGTGGAAAATTATCCAAAAATATTCTGGAAACAGCATAATTCTTCAAGTCTTCAATCGTGTCTACCTCTGCCACACTACTCATTTGGTTGTCTTTGTTTCTAAATTTTAAAGGAATGAAGGTGTTAAAGCCTCCCGTTTTATCCTGTAATTTGCGCAGCCGATCCATATGTTCTATTCGGTTTGCATAGGACTCAATATGACCGTACAAAATGGTGGCATTTGATGGCATTCCAATATTGTGTGCTGTTTCATGTATCTCCAGCCATTGCTCAGAAGTACACTTGTCATTACAAATTTCAGCTCGAACTTTCTCATCAAAAATTTCGGCGCCACCACCCGGCAATGAATTTTGTCCGTGATCTTTTAAAATTTGTAAACCTTCTTTATAACTCACCTTTGCCTTCCTGCACATATACTCTAGCTCTACCGCTGTAAAAGCTTTTACATGTATATCAGGTCTTATTTGCTTAATATTTTTAATAAGGTTTGCAAAATACATTAACCCCATTTTAGGATGCACCCCTCCAACTATATGTACTTCTGTTATAGCTTTACCATCATACTCTCTAACTTTATTTAAAATCTCCTCCTCCGACATTTCCCATGCTTCATGTTTATGTTTTAACAGTTTAGAGTATGAGCAAAACTTACAATCAAACACACATATATTAGTAGGCTCTATGTGAAAGTTACGATTGAAATAAACCGTGTTCCCATTTTTCTTTTCACGAACATGGTTAGCCAACAAGCCAAGCAATGAGACATCCCCTTTTTCAAATAACAAAACCCCTTCCTCAACGCTAATTCTAACCCCTTCCAACACTTTTTGGGCGATTGCTTTTAATTCATTATCCGTTTTAGTGTATTGAATTATATCTAACAATTTACTGTCAATCATTCTCTTGTTCTATATTCGCTGCAAAACTACCTACTTATTTTCAATTTCACTATGCTTTTCGTTAAAGCTTTGTTAATACGTTATTAAATTCAAAAACCTTACCCTCATCATGCAGTATTTCCCCAATAGCATTGATTATTTACTAGCTTTGTTAGTTAAAGAATTAATTAATTATTCCACGTGACAATTCGCGGATTTATAATATCAACTTTCCTATCTTATTGCAGTTTGGCATTGGGTCAATCACTGCAAAACGGTAAACAAGCTCACCTTTTCACACCAGTTTCTCCTTCAATATCTAATGTTGATTTCGTTAACACCCTCAAAACAGGAGAAGGGTTAAATATTTTGGATTACTATTATTATTACAACGGTGGTGGTGTGGCAATTGGCGATGTTAATAATGATGGATTGGCAGATATTTATCTCACTGGAAATAATACTAGCGCTAACCAACTTTATTTAAACACTGGAAGTCTAAGTTTTAGAAACGTAACGGATTCTGCGGGTGTAGCAGGTACTGCGGATTGGTCTACCGGAGTTACAATGGCTGATATAAACGCAGATGGTTATCTTGATATTTACGTATCCGTAATTTCAGACACATTTGGACTTACCGGCACGAACCAATTGTTTATTAATAATAGAGATGGAACATTTACAGATAAGGCAAAAGAGTACGGTTTAAACATCAAAGGCTTCACCTCCCAGGTTGCCTTTTTTGACTATGATCATGATGGTGACTTAGATTGCTTTATTCTCAGCCAATCAATTGCTGCAACGGAAAGATTTAGGCCTTCTTCAGACAGATTTAAAACGCATCCAGTTTATAAAAGTAGGTTGTTAAGAAATGAGCTAAGTGAGGGTGTTAAGAAATTCACCGATGTAAGTCAGTTGGCTGGTATTTATCAAAGTGACTTAGGGTTTGGATTAGGTGTAGCAGTTGCTGATATGGACAATGATGGCTGGGAGGACATATATGTTGGTAACGATTTTTATGAAGACGATTACTATTATTTAAATAATGGTGATGGCACTTTCACTGAAAAAGGCAAAGAAATATTTAATCAGTTTAGTATGAACAGCATGGGTGTTGATATTGCCGACTGCAACAATGATGGCCAACTTGATGTTCTTACGGTTGATATGCTTCCTGAAAGTGAGTACAATTTAAAAATTTACGATGTAGTAAGAGAGTTTTACATTTATGAGAATACAAATATTAAGCAAGGTTATCATAGAGCATTTGTTAAGAATAGCTTACAAATAAATAATGGAGACGCTCAAAGCTTTAGTGAAATAGCAAACCTCTCAAATGTAGCTGATACGGATTGGAGCTGGTCTTCTTTATTTGCAGACTTTGATAATGACGGCAACAAGGATATTTTAATTACTGCTGGCATACCAAAATTGTTGATCGACTTAGACTTTGTTACCTACCGAAACGTTAATAACCCTCCAGAGTTTGACGAAGATGAAAAGGAGGAAAAAGAAGTGTTTAATCAAAAACTCATTAACATGATGAGTACTGCTTATTCTCATCCATTTTTGTTTAAAGGTAATGGCAAAGGCGGTTTTAAGAACATGAGTGAAAAATGGGGTGGATTACAATTTAATGGTTCCGCTACTAATGGAGCAGCCTACGGTGATTTAGATAATGATGGAGATTTAGATTTAGTGATTAACCGAAACTCAGATACCGCAATTATTCTAAAAAATACAACTACCAATAACAATTTTATACAATTTGATTTTAAGAACTCATCATCCAACACAAATGGAATTGGCTATAAAGTACAAGTACATAGCAATGGAAAACTCCAATATCAGCAACTTATGTTAACACGAGGGTTTCAATCCTCCATGCAACCATTACTCCATTTCGGTATTGAGTCAAGCACCAAGGTTGATAGCGCTGTTATTATTTTTCCGAACCTTAAGTGTACTACTCTAGTTAACCCTAAAATTAACACCAAACATACAATTGATAATATTTCTGTTGAGACAGCTTATAACCATAATGATTATTTCCCCAGACCACAAAATCAATTTGCTGATATAACAGACAGCATTAATATAAAATGGAGGCATCAAGAAAACCTTATACTTGACTATTATACACAGCCAATGCTTCCGCAAGCCAAATCCGCAAAAGGTCCAAAACTTGCGGTTGGAGATATTAACGGCGACAGTTTAGATGACTTTTATGCATGTGGAGCAGCTGGCCAATCAGGACAATTTTTCATCCAAAATGTAAATGGTTCGTTTAATGCCATTAATGATTCTACCTTCATTCTTGATTCCTTATACGAAGATGTTGATGCAGTTATTTTTGACTCAGATAATGATGGAGACATGGATTTATATGCTGTCTCTTATACACATCTGACGCTGCCGACGATGTGCGTTGTG
>CAXHCC010000120.1:0-8142 GCA_964014945.1 uncultured bacterium
ACAACGCACATCGTCGGCAGCGTCAGATGTGTATAAGAGACAGATTATGATGTTATTTTATCTGGTACAGCATCTACCAAAACCTTAGCAGGCGATGTAGTAATTCAAAACGATTTAACCATATCTGAAACGGCTGAATTAGATGTATCAGCTTCTAATTATGATATAAATATTGCTGGTAATTGGAATGTTACAAGTACAGATGCCGACCCCTTTATTGAACAGTTGGGAACCGTTACTTTTGATGGTAGTACCGCTCAATCAATTACTACCGTGCGCGGTGGAGGTGAAACGTTTTACGATTTAACCTTATCCAATTCAACCGGTGTAACATTGGTAGATCAAATTACAGCTGCCAACGATCTTACCATTAGCTCAGGAGCCGTTTTTTCCGCTGGAGGAAACGCAATTTCTATTTCAGGTGATTGGATAAATAGCGGTGGAACGTTTACGCCAGCTAGTAACATTGTTACATTCGCAGGAGCATCACAAAGTATTTCAAAATCATCCGCAGAAACTTTTTACGGTTTGGTGTTACAGGGTTCTGCTACCAAAACGGCAGGTTGCGACATTGTTGTTACCGATGATTTTGCACTTAACGGCACCGCCACACTCGACATGTCCGGCTCTAACTACAACTTAACTATAGGAGGTAACTGGACGGTTACTAGTACCAGTAGTGATCCGTTTAAAGAACAAAATGGAACCGTTACCTTTAACGGAAGTGCCTTGCAAACCATTACTACAGCCTTAGCAGCTGGTGAAACTTTTTACGATTTATCGGTTACCAATAACATAACCGGTGTAGTATTAGCCGATGCAATCGAAGTGTCCAATGATTTTTCAATTAGTAATTCTGGATTATTTGATGCGGGTGGTTTTGCGATGGATATGAAAGGTGACTGGACCAGCAATGGAACGTTTACTCCCAATTCAAATACCGTTACATTTTCAGGAACTGGTGAACAAATTATTACCAACACCAGTGGCGAAACATTTTACAACTTCACCTCCAATTGTACGGGGCCCATTAGTTTAGAGGCGGCTACTGATATAACAGTAACTAATACATTGGATATGACTGCTGGTTTATTTAACCTGAATAGCAGAACATTTACCTTAGGTTCAAGTGGTGTTGCATCTACCCTTACGCGTACGGGAAGCACAACTACCAACTGGGTTTATGATGGAACTTTTAAGCGTTTTTGGCCAAACGGAACAGCGCTTACAACCGCTAACTATGGTTTATTTCCGATGGGAACCTCTAATGCATCTAGCTATAGACCTTTTACAGTTAGTACAACCGTAAACACGGTTACCGACGGGTATTTTACCGTACAACATAGCGATGCTACTACTACTACAGCCTTAGACCCTGTTTATGATGATGGAGGTACAGATATTGAGCGTATATCCAATGCACAATTTATTACCACAAGCTCTGGTATAACCGGTGGTACATACGATATAAATCTCACAATGACGGACCTAAACACAATCGGCTCAACAGGAGATTTGCGCATGGTTAAGTTTGTAAGTGGAACAGAAGCAAGCGCAGTTGGCACCCATGCAGCAGCGACCGGAACAACAGATAATCCAACCGTAAGCAGAACGGGAATAACAACCATCGCCGATTTATCAAATGACTTTAGGGTAAGTACCACGGATGATGCCTCTACCCCATTAAGAACATTTTATTATTCACGAACCACTGGTAATTGGTCAGATGCCTCATCATGGTCAACTGCAGGTTGTGGAGGTGCAGCAGCTGCAAGTGCACCTGGTGTAAACGACTATGTTGTTATTTGTTCTGGACATGAGATAACTGTAGATGGAGCAACTTCGGCGGATTATGTGGTTATAAATTCGGGCGGATCATTAGTAGGTGCTAATGATTTAAATGTTGCCAACGATTTAACTACCGCCGGTACGGGAACATTTGCCCCTACTGGGGGTACCTGGACCATATCGCGTAATGTTACCTTAGCAGGTACTGGATCTTCCTCAACCACTGGGGCATTAAATGTAACTGGAGACTTAAACGTAGGCAGTGGAACCAGTTTAACCATTGGTGCTTCTTCAGCTGTAACAGGTAACTTAATGGTAGACGGCACCTTGGACATAGGTACAACTACCCTTACACTTGATGGAACAAGTGACAAAACCATTAGCGGAAGTGCTGGTGCAGCAACTATTAATGGTGCAACCGGAACTTTAAGTATTACTACCGCAGATAAAGCCATTGACGCCGGTACGGATTTAACAATCACTCCAGCATTCGCTATTGCGGCATCAACCACCATAACCAATAATGGAACCATTACCTTAGTGGACGACCTAACGGGAGGTAATGCAGCTTCCACTTGGGTTAACGCAGCAAATTCTACATTAAATGCTCAAGCGGCAGTTTTAACAACCGGGATATTAACTGCTACTGCAGCCAATAATACGGTTAATTATAGCGGCTCAGGTGCACAATCAATTAAACAACCTAGCTCATCTCAGTATAACAATTTAACCTGTTCAAATGCGGGTACTAAAACTTTTGCTACTGCAGGAACGCTTACCGTAAATAACATGCTAACCTTATCGGATGCCGCAATACTTGATGCGTCAACCAATACTTTGGATGGTGCTGGTGGTTTAAATATGTCGGGAACGGCAGATTTACAATTGGCGCGAAGTGCTACACAACCCGAATTAACCGGTGCTTACACTATTACTGGTGGTACCATAACTTTAAATGGTGCAGGAATTCAAACTATAAGAAGTTTAAGTGCTGCACCATCGGCATATTATAATTTAACATTAGCCAATGCTGCTACAAAATCTTTAGCTGGCGATGTAGAAGTACAAGGAGATTTAACCATTTCTGGAACCGCAGCCTTAAATGTTACTGCGTCCAATTACATCGTAACCCTTGCTGGTGATTGGAATGTAAGTAGTGCCAACGCTGACCCTTTTGAAGAAAGATCGGGAACAGTTATCTTCGATGGCTCCTCAGCACAAACTATAACAACTTCTGCATTAGGAACAGAAACTTTTTACGACATCGTAATAAATAATGCTGCCGGAGTTACGCTGGTTGATCCAATCGTTGTTGACAATGATTTGACAATTGCTTCAAGTGCCATTTTTGATGCTGGGGTTAGTACAAATACAATAACCATTTCAGGTAACTGGATTGACAATGGGGGTACATTTACACCAAATGCAAACTTGGTTGACTTTAATGGTACAACCCAAAGCATTACTAAATCATCAGAAGCCACGTTTTACAATGTAAACTTTAGTAATTCTGGCATTAAATCGCTTGGGTGTAACATTGCGGTGCACGACCTAACCATTCAAAACACTGCGCAATTAGATGTAAGTGGAACCAATTACAATATTTCCTTAACTGGTGATTGGAATGTAACCAGCACAAATGCCAACCCGTTTATTGAGCAAAGCGGTACCGTTTCATTTATTGGAACAGCCGCCCAAACTATTACTACTGCTTTAGCCGCTGGTGAAACATTTAATAATTTCACCTGTACCAATAACTCTGTGGGCATACAACTTATTGATGATATAACGGTTCTTTCCGACCTAACCATCAACTCTGGTGTAATACTTGATGCCAATGCAAAAACGATTAACCTGCAAGGAAATTGGACCAACTCTGGAGGTACGTTTACCCCTGCTGCAGGAAATGTTAACTTGAATGGGACATCCAACCAAAGCATTACCAATACTTCTGATGAAACCTTTTATGACTTAACCATAAATAAAGCCTCCGGAACAGCATCAATCGGAGCTAATTCTGATATCATAATTACCAACGAACTAACCATGACTGCTGGTAATATTGATTTAAATACGCGTACGTTAACTTTAGGCAGTGGCTCTGTAGCAACGCTTACTTATACTGATGGAATTGCTTACAATGGTAACTTTACACGTTACTTACCAGCAGCGGCAATTAGCAGCTCATCAACACCATTTGCTGGTTTGTTCCCTATAGGCACCTCAACCAGTTACAGGCCGGTAGCCTTAAACTCAACAGGCGATCCTTCTACACCGGGTTATCTAACGGCAGTACATACCGATGCTAACGGGGTAACGGATGTAACGTTCACCGATAGTGAAGCAGATGCAATTGAACGTATCGCAGATATGAAAACGACTCTTTCTGCTTCAGGAGGTTTAGCTGGTGGAACATATGATTTAGACGTAACATTTAATAATTTATCTACTGACGGTAATACTGCTGATTTAAAATTAGAAACATACACAGCATCCATTATGGGTGATGTTGGAACAGGAGCAGCCACCACAGGAACAACGGCTAATCCAACGGTAAAAAGAACAGGCTTATCCTTAGCCAATTTGGGTAACGATTTTGTTGTAGGTACAACAGATGCAACAACTACTCCCCTTCAGTTATACTTGTATTCAAGAAAATCAGATGACTGGAGCGATGACTCAGGTGGAAATGCAACTTGGTCATATGAAAGTGGAGGTAGTGGATCATCATGTGGTTGTAAACCAACCTCTACAGATTATGTTGTAATTAGTTCAGGACATACCGTAACTGTTGACGAAATTGCGGCCGCAAGCAACATTATAATTGAAACTGGCGCAACGCTTGACGGAACGTTTAACCTTACCGTTCATAAAGATTTAACAACAGAAGGCACAGGTGTTTTTGCGCCTACCGGAGGTTTATGGAATATTTATGAAAATGTAACATTAGCAGGAACAGGTAACTCAAGTTTATCCGGCGTTACGGATATTGATGGCAACTTAACTATTGGTTCAGGTACCACCCTAACTATGAATAGCGGCGTAGGTATTACAATTTCTGGCAATTTAACGGTAGATGGTACCTTTGCATTAGAAACTAGTACAGCTACCTTAGATGGTAATGGCACAAGTATTTCCGGGTCAACAGGAGCTGCCACCATTAGTACAGGCGCTGGGGGCACGTTAGATATTACAGATGATAAAACCATTTCATCTGGGTCAACACTAAATATTGCCTCCGCATTTTCTATTACTGGAGCGCAAACAGTAACTAACGAAGGGACAATAACATTTACTGGAAATGTAACGGGTAGTGCTGCAGGTTCAACATGGACCAATGGTGCATCTTCAACAGTAAACATTGGAGGAGATTTTTTAACAACCGGTACATTAAACGCATCTGCTGTTGACAACACGGTAAATTACAATGAGGCAGGAGCACAATCAATAAAAGCGAGTAGCTCTGATATTTATTACAATCTTACCATTTCTACTTCAGGCACCAAAACTGCTGCTAATGCTTTATCAATCAGTAATAATTTAACGATACAAGATGCTGCCTTGTTAGATATGAATACCAATGCTTTAAGTGGAGCAGGTGGCTTAACGATGTCGGGTACAGCAGAACTATTATTAGCAGAATTGTCTACTACCTTACCAGCCTTATCAGGTGCATACAACTTAACGGGCGGAACCATTCGCTTTGATGGTGCAGGAGCACAAACCATTAGAAGCATAAATACCGCAGCACCTGCAGCATATTATAATGTTGATTTTGGCACTTCAGGTGTAAAAACCTTAGCTGGAAACGTAAACATTCAAGGCGACATGGAAATTACAGGTACGGCACAATTAGATGCAACTGCAAGTAATTACGATATTACATTACAAGGCAATTGGAACGTTTCTGGTAGTAATGCAAATCCATTTCTCGAAAGAAGTGGCACGGTAACATTTAACGGAAGTAGTGCTCAAACCATTACCACAAGTGTGCTTGGAACAGAAACATTTTATGATTTAACTATCAACAATGCTGCCGGGGTTTCGTTGGTTGATCCTATTGTTATTTCAAGTGCTAGTGGTTCTGGCAACACCTTCACCATAGAGTCAGGAGCTGTGTTTGATGCCAACAGTTTAGCAGTATCTTTAACCGGTGATTGGGTAAACAACGGAGGAACTTTTACCACTGGCACCGGAACGGTAACCTTTAACGGTACGGGGAGTCAGGCTATCACTAAAGCGTCAGCTGAAACATTTTATAACATTACATTTGCTAACTCTGGCACTACTACCTTGGGTTGCGATTTAAATGTAAGTAATGACCTAACCATTGCAAATACAGCAGCATTAGATGTTAGTTCGTCTTTTTACGCAATTGATATTGACAACGACTGGAACGTAACCAGTACCAGTGGCGACCCATTTATTGAGCGAAGTGGAACAGTAACATTTAGTAAAGACGGTGCACAAAATTTAACTACTGTTTTAGCAGGTGGAGAAACGTTTTACAACTTAACAGTTAGCACCACTACTACGGGCTTAACGTTAAATAATGAAACCAATGTAACCAACTTGTTAACCATATCGTCTTCAGCTATTTTATTGGGTAATGACCAAAACATAAATATTTCTAGCGGCTGGACCAACAGTGGCGGCACCTATACCCCAGGAGCAACTGGTACGGTTACCTTTATTGGATCAGGCACTCAAACTATTACCAATACATCTGGTGAAACATTTAATAACCTAACCGCTAATTGTTCGGGTATTGTTACACTTGAAGCTGCAACCGACATCACCATTACCAACACCTTGGATATGACCACAGGTAATTTTGATTTGAATAGCAGAACCTTAACATTGGGTAGTGGTGCGGTAGCCACCTTGTCCTATACCGATGGTATTGTTTATAACGGGAACTTTACAAGGTACTTCCCGTCATCTGCTATTACCAATAACTCTGGCGACTACATTGGTTTGTTTCCAATTGGTTCCTCAACTCAATACCGTCCTGTTGGGGTTAACTCAACTGTAAATCCAGTAACACCAGGTTATTTAACAGCTGTTCATACCGCTGCTACAGGCATAACAGATGTTTCTTTTGCTGATTCAGAACCAGTGACCATTGAACGAATTGCTAATATGGTAACTACTTTATCAAGTGCTACACTGGCTGGTGGAACCTATAATTTAGACGTTACCATGTCTGATTTAGGTACGAGCGGCAATACTTCTGATTTACGTTTGAACACATACACCTCATCTACTATGGGTGAAGTTGGAACAACTGCGGCAGCAACAGGTTCGGTTGACAATCCTACGGTTAAACGTACTGGGTTAGCGGTAGCAGATTTTGCAAATGACTTTGTGGTTAGTACCATTGATAAATCTACAACTCCGTTACAGGAAGTTTATTATTCACGTGATGGAGGAGGTGACTGGAATGATGCTACTTCATGGTCTACCATAGCATGTAACGGAGTAGCTGCTGCCACAAAACCACCAAGTGGAGCAATGGCTAAAATTTGCTCGGGAGATGTAATTACTGTGAATGTAAACTCAACCATTGCTTACTTAGATGTAGAAGATGGTGGAAGGGTGAATGGAACGGCCAACTTAACAGTGAGTAAGGATATTACAACTGCCGGGACAGGTTACTTTGACCCAACCGTTGGTGCATGGAACGTTTCGGAAAACATTACGCTAGCAGGTACAGGAAGCTCAACCTTGAGTGGAACAGGTACCATTGCAGGTAACTTAACTGTTGGCGCTGGAACTACGCTTACTATGAGTGGCGGTGCTGACTTAAACATATCTGGCGATGTAACAATAGACGGAACCCTAGCATTGGGTACTAGTATTGCTACCATGGATGGAGCATCCAAAACCATTACCAGTTCTGCTGGTACAGGAAGTATAACAGGAGCAAGTGCTACCTTTAATGTTACTGATAATATTAGCATCGCCAGTTCATCTACCATTACTATTGCTCCAACGTTTGGCATTGTGGGCGCTAAAACGTTAACCAATAACGGTTATGTTACATTAACAGGCAACCTTACTGGTACTGCTGGTGGTTCAACTTGGACTAATGCAGCTTCTTCTACCCTACTAGCTGGCGGAGACGTGCTTACTTCTGGAACGTTGAATGCTTCCGCAGTATCAAATACCGTAAACTACAATAAAGCGGGTGCGCAAACCATTAAACAAAGTGCTTCAAATACCTACTATAACCTTTCAATTTCTACATCAGGTACAAAAACTGCTGGTGGCGCGGTTACCATTAGCAACCTTTTAACTGTTCAAGATGCAGCCATATTTGATATGTCAACCAATGCACTATCTGGAGGAGGA
>CAXHCC010000121.1:0-8101 GCA_964014945.1 uncultured bacterium
ATGTGTATAAGAGACAGTACTTAATGGGGTAGACCATATAGTAAACTTAAGACAAGAAGAGGAAAACAACACCAAACCATCAACCATTATCAAAATTGGAGAAAACGGTGAAGTAAAAGTGGTTAGAAAATAAAGTTAACAAGCTTTAGCTTATTATTAGGAGTCGAAAATTGTGAATTACAAAGAAAAGCTTACACACCCAATTTTTAACGTAATTAAATCTGCAGCGAAAGAGATTAACGCTGAAGCATACGTAATTGGAGGTTGGGTGCGTGATATCATATTAAATAGGCCATGTAAGGACATTGACATATTATGTGTAGGTAGCGGTATTGAGCTTGCAAACTGTGTTTCAGATAAACTCGGAGATAGTTACAAAGTAACTGTTTTCAAAAGTTTTGGAACAGCTCAAATTGTGTATGATGATTATTGTATAGAATTTGTAGGAGCCAGAAAAGAATCTTATCGATCAGAAAGCCGTAAACCCATTGTTGAAAATGGAACATTCGACGACGATATCAACCGTAGAGACTTCACAATTAACACATTGGCAATATCATTAGGCCATGATAACTATGGTGATTTAATTGATCATTTAAACGGCTTAGCTGATTTGAACAATAAAATCATTAAAACACCTCTCAATCCAGATAACACTTATTCTGACGACCCTCTAAGAATGATGCGTGCCATCCGTTTTGCATCACAATTACAATATACCATTCAAGCAGAATCGTTGAAAAGTATAAAAAGTAATGCTAAACGAATTGACATTATCTCTCGTGAACGGATTACAGATGAATTAAACAAGATAGTACTGTCTCCTACCCCGTCTGTTGGTTTTAAACTTTTGTACGACACTGGTTTATTAAGCGTTATTTTCCCGGAACTAAGTAAGTTGCAAGGAATTGAAGTACGGGACGGAAAAGGGCATAAAGATAATTTTTACCATACCCTTGAAGTATTAGACAATATTTCTAAACACACAAATAATTTATGGTTGAGGTGGGCAGCCATTTTACACGACATTGCTAAACCTGCAACAAAACGATTTAATACTAAACAAGGATGGACTTTCCACGGGCACGAAGACAAAGGGTCACGAATGGTTCCTAAAATTTTCGCAAGGTTAAAATTGCCTTTAAACGATAAAATGAAATACGTTCAAAAGTTGGTGCTACTCCATCTTAGACCAATTGCGCTTGCTAAAGAAGAGGTAAAAGACAGTGCGGTGAGAAGGTTACTTTTTGAAGCTGGTGAGGATATTGATGACTTAATGACACTTTGTGACGCAGATATAACATCCAAGAACGAATACAAAGTAAAGAAGTATAAAAATAATTTTGAGCTCGTTCGCACCAAATTAAAAGATATTGAGGAGAAAGATAGTATTAGAAATTTTCAACCCCCTATATCTGGAGAAATGATTATGAAAGCATTTAACTTGCCAGCTTGCAGAGAAGTTGGTATGATAAAAAATGCAATTAGGGAGGCTATTCTAGACGGTCATATAGAAAACAACTATGATCAAGCATACCAGTTTATGATTAACAAAGCCTCTGAGCTTGGGTTAGAACTGAACTAATAATTGCTAATTACGGTGCAGTTTTTTAAATTTGTTTAATGCTGATGGCGAACTAATTTTTTTATAATGGCAGTATATAGGTTCAGGGTTATTTTCGAAGGTGATGAGGAAATTGTTAGAGACATAGATATAAAACCCTCTCAAACACTGGAAGACTTTCATAAAGGTATATTAAATTCAATTCAGCTTGAAGATAAATATGACGCCTCTTTCTTCGTGAGTAATGACATGTGGCGTCAAGAAGAAGAAATAATTTTAAACAACGATTCCGATAAAAGCGAGGAGGATGATATGTCCTCGAAGCGCTTAATGAAAAACTGTAAGCTATCAAGTTTAATTGATGATCCACACCAGAAGTTCATTTATATGATTGATCCGAATGCACCATGGACATTTTTCGTGGAGCTCATCAAACTAGTTCCTGACAATCAGCTAAAAGAATATCCTGAGTGTATAAAATCTGTAGGTGAATCACCCAAAAAAAACAAAACTCAAGTGGCACTAGAAGATTTTGACGACATGGAATTCGATGACGATGATGATGAAATTGACGACAACGACGCATATTCCAGCGAAACCAACGAAGAGTTTGATATATCAGAAGTAGATATGGATATTAAAACTGAAAATAACGAGTAACGATACATCTACACGTTACGTTAAATCCTTTATATATGCCTAACAAACAGGCAGTAGTAATTGTCGGGCCAACCGCAATTGGTAAAACCAAATTAAGCATTTTCATTGCAAAACAGCTCAGCTGTCCAATCTTATCTGCAGATTCCAGGCAGTTGTTTAAAGAATTAAATATTGGAACTGCCAAGCCAACAAAAAAGGAAATGGATGGTATAAAGCATTATTTTATCAATTCTCACAGCATACAAGAAGATTACAACGTTGGTAAGTTTGAAAGAGAAGCAATTAATTCGCTTAACGAACTATTCTTGTTGCATGATAACGTAGTAATTGTAGGTGGCTCTGGCTTGTATATTGATGCAATAACGAACGGTTTTGATGATTTGCCAGCTGCTGACAAATCCATTAGAAATAAAGTTGAACAACTATATATATCAGGCGGAATAGAAGCACTTCAAGAGAAGCTTAAAGAACTAGACCCTCCGTATTTTAACCGTACAGACATTTTTAACAAACAAAGAGTAGGACGAGCAATTGAGGTATGCTTAAGTACAGGAAAGCAGTATAGTAAACTTTTAAAAGGCAAAAAGAAAGAACGAGGTTTTAATTTTGTTATAATTGGTATAAATACGAATAGGGAGGAGTTGTATAAAAACATTAATAAACGTGTGGACAATATGATGGAAGATGGGTTACTACAGGAGGTTGAAACTTTGATACCCTACAAAAACCTAAACGCGTTACAAACAGTAGGATACAAAGAATTATTTGATTATTTTGATGGCAAACATAGTTTGGAAGGTGCCATTGATAAAATAAAACAAAACACAAGAAGGTTTGCCAAAAGACAATTAACTTGGTTTAGAAGAAATAAAACAATAAAATGGTTCGAACCAGATGAACAACAAGCAGTGTTAAAATATATCAATTCTTGTTTAAAAACCGAATAACAGTCCTTCTACCCCGTTTCTGCTAAAACCAATTGCAGGCAAAGGAATTTTTATAAAGCTTAGCGTTCCAAATAACACTTTAACAAATGGTGAATTGGTTTCTATTCTTGATAAATCTACATCAAATGATAAATAATACTGAGTGTGCCTATTTCTATTAACAACATTACCAAAATCATCTAAAATTAATGGGTTGTACTTAGCTCCTAGCAAACCATCTACACCATACCCGAATGCAATATTGAGCCATTTTGGTAATCGATTATCCCTAGCTATAAAGGAGGATAGATTTGCTGATAACCAGTACGTTTGTCCATTATAATCTTTTAACGCTTGCTCTACAAAAGAATCTCCAAGTAAATCAGGCCTATAGCTTGCTAAGGAGCTTTCACGAAAGGAATATTTCAATTTTATTCTTTGCTCTTTCCAAATTAGCTCCTGGCTAATTAACATCCCACCACCAATTAAATTCGAAGCAAAGTCACCTATAGAAAACCCCCACTGAGCTGAGTAGCCATCCATAATCTCTACAGCCGACAAATAAGCAACTCCTAAACTCCCTCCCATCCAAACCGCTTTTTTTTCCTCTAACCCACACCATTTAAACCCTTCAACACCAATCAACCCAACGTTGTATGCAGTAACTGTATGGCCAACCTTATCCATAAGCAGCCATTCATCATTATCATTAAACAAGTGAAAACCACTTTTAGGAAAATCTTTATACCAATATTGATGCAACAATACAAGAGAACCACTTGCTAATGCAGTTTCTGAAGAAGCTATCCAAGCCAATCTTTTAAGGTTAAATTCTTCGATGGTTGAAGTATCTGATTCTGTCTGTGCTGAACACGGAATCAAAAGAAAAGTGATAAACGCTACAGCAATGAATATGCGAATAGTGGCAACAGGCATAGCGAATTATAAGTTATTACTCCTGCTTAAAGTAATTCAAATCATTTAAGGCAATAATACTTACTCCTTTATAATAGTGCTGTAATATATCCTCGTACGAAAACTTCATTGTTGACATGGTCATAGCCCCTTCCTGGCATAATCCTACACCATGCCCATACCCTCTTCCTTTTAATACCACCACATTGCCTTCTTTACATACGGAAAACAGCGTCGATTTTAATCTAAAATCAGAACGAATCGTTTTTAGCGGAATTCTAGCACCTCCGCTGGTATAATACACCTCCCTGGTTTGATGTTGGTTAAATGGCAAACCAATGCTAGCTGTTTTACTACCTCTCGATTTAGACATTACGTACTTGTTCCATGTCGCAATCGGAATTTCTTTGCGCCAATGCGCATGGTTTTTATTTTGACAATAAGGATCTTTTATAGACTTTAAATACGGCGTTGGCATTAACCATACATCTTCAGAATTGCAAGTTTGACCACCACAATTAGAGTGAAATGCTGCCGTAATTAAGTTTAAATCACTATCTACAACCACTAAACCTTTCGTAAGTTGAACCGCCTTAGATATTGTTGAGTCGGTTGTTTTATTGTAATACGCCTGACAATGAACTCCATCACATAAATCATAACCTTCATCAAAGTGACGATTATGATTATTTAAAGAATACGTTCTACATATAATAGCTTGTAATTTATAATATTCCAGATTATTCGAAATACCCGACTCAGATTGAACAACACCTGCTACGTAATTATCAATTGCAACATCGTTAAGCACTAGAAACTCCGTGCGGTTTGTATACAATTTAACTTCAACTCCACCAAAATATGTTCGCACCTTGCTTAATGGCTCAACAGATTTAATTCTAAAAGCAGCTTCACCGGACTTGGGAAGCACTTTCACAATGGCATAATTTCCTATTTCCTCCTCAAAGGTTTTTAAATAAACCGAGTCGTTATCTATACTCATATGAAATATGTATGATGGGTCACCAGTAAACAAAAGCTCACCATCTCCATATACATCGTATTCACCGCTTTCTGGCGAAATAATAAACGACTTTATGTGAGTTGAAGAAAACAAACGTATGCTTACCTCTCTTGCCGTTATTCTTGCTGTTATCAGAATTACAGCTATCGATAATGCAAATAAACTTTTAGCTCTCACTTTCTATACTTCTTTAAATATCCTATCATTAAATCTGCTGTTTTTTTGGAGGCACCAGAACCTCCAAGTTTTGAAGCCAGCAAATCATAATTATTTATCACTTCAGCTCGGTTTTCCTCTTTAAGAATATTGTCTAAGGCATCTTTTAGGTTAAGCTCTTTCAATTCAGATTGCACCAACTCCTTTACAACCTCATCCTCCATAATTAAGTTAACCAGAGATATGTAGTCAACATTAATTAAACTTTTAGCAATAACATAAGATACCGCACCTCCTTTGTAACACACTACTTCAGGAACCTTAAACAAAGCTGTTTCTAAAGTTGCCGTACCTGAAGTAACCAACGCAGCATAAGCATTTTTTAGCAATGCATAGGTTTGGCCATAAACTACCTTTACATTATCAAAATTACCAATAAATTCATCATAAAATGCTTTACCATGGGTTGAAGTAGCCGCCAATACAAATTGATAATCCTTATAATGTTTAACAACAGAAAGCATTATTGGTAGCATAACCGCAATCTCCTGCTTACGACTACCAGGTAATAAAGCAATAATTGGTTTATCTGAAATTATTGACAAGTTGGAAGGTTTATTCATATCCTCCTCTACTGCATCAAGTAATGGGTGTCCAACAAAGTCAACATCATAGTTAAACTTTTTATAAAAGGCTTTTTCAAAAGGCAGTATAACAAACATCCTATCAACAAAACGTTTAATCTTACTAACGCGCGACTCCTTCCAAGCCCAAACCTGAGGAGAAATATAATAGAAGACTTTAATACCAATTGACTTAACAAATTCTGCTATTCTAATATTAAATCCTGGGTAGTCAACTAAGATTACTACATCAGGCTGGTACGATTTTATGTCTTTTTTGCAAAGATCGATATTCGACAAAATGGTTCTTAAGTTTTTGACAACTTCTAAGAAACCCATAAAAGCAAGCTCCTTATAGTGCTTAACAATTTCGCCACCCTGTGATTTCATCAAATCGCCGCCCCAGAAGCGAAAGTTAGCATCCTCATCTAAACATTTTAATTCTCGCATTAGCTTTGAGGCGTGTAAATCTCCGGATGCTTCACCAACTATGAGGTAATATTTCATTCAATACCTTTTAATACAACGATTATTACAGCCCATATAATGGTAGCTCCCAATACACCCTGCGCACCTCGTTCCTTTTTCCTCCATAATAACAGAAAAAAAGAAATAATATTCGCAATTATACAGCCTGATAATACAGAATCAAATATGTTAGCCAACTCTAAATGTCGCATGAAATGATAATAACCCATCCCATCGAACTTAACTTTGTAATAAGTAAAAAATGATACAAAAGGTAATACTGTTCCCAATATCAAGCCAAATAACATATTATCAATAAACTTCATATGTTATTTAGCAATTTGCCAACTAGTTAATTCTGAAATAGAACTGTGCGCAGTCATATCAAATTGAACAGGAACAAGCGAAACATAATTATTTTCCAAAGCCCAAACATCCGTATCGTCCATCCCTTCATCATAGTTTACAAACTTACCTGTTAGCCAATAATAAGGATTGCCACCTGGATCCTTTCGCTCATCGATCTCTTCAACCCAGTTTGCTCTTGCTTGCCTACATACTCTTATTCCTTTAATTAACCCTAAATCAAGCTTAGGAATATTAACATTTAAACAAGCATCAACAGGCATCTTATTGGTCAATACTTTTTTCGAAACGGACTCTACAATAGCCTTCGCAGCTGTAAAGTCAGCCTCGATAGAAAAGTCACATAACGAAAAACCAATTGAAGGTATCCCTTCAATTGCCCCCTCCACTGCAGCAGACATGGTTCCAGAATAAATAACGTTTATTGACATATTTGAACCATGATTTATCCCAGAGACACATAAATCCGGTTTAGCGTTCATAATTTTACTAACGGCAAACTTCACACAATCCACCGGTGTACCTGAGCAAGTATATGCTTCCTCAACACCATAAATAGGCCTTTTGTTAATTCTAAGTGTTGAATTAATCGTAATGGCGTGTCCCATCCCTGACTGAGCTTTATCAGGTGCTACAATCACAACATCACCTAACTTTTTCATCACCTCAACCAGCGCCTCAATACCAGGAGCTGTTATCCCATCATCATTTGTCACTAAAATTAACGGACGCTTTTTACCCATGAATACAAAAATAGCTAATGATCCTTTATCCCTCTTAGCTTCAAAAGGAAATAGATTCACAAATCAATGTTGATAACAACTGACCTAAACCGCCTAATTCACAATAAAATGTATTGTTTCAAAACTAATTGTAATTTTACCTTTCTTAACTAAGACGAAATTGGTTTAATGAAAAAGTTCGACATCCCCGCTTTTTACAAAAGCTCCATAATTTCCAAGGTAAAATCAATTCAAAAGGAGTCTGATCCAAGGAAAAAGGACTTTTCGCCAATTCTATTAGATTTTGGACCTGTCAGGTTTTATATAGCCCGACATTTTGGCTTTTGCTATGGTGTTGAAAATGCAATTGAAATTTCCTATAAAGCCATTAAGGAAAATCCAGACAAACGTATCTATTTACTTAGCCAAATGATACACAACCCTGATGTGAATGCGGATTTACATCAACGTGGGGTAAGATTTTTGATGGACACACTTGGAAATGAAATAATTCCAATAGCAAATCTAAACCCAGATGACATTGTAATTATTCCGGCATTTGGAACAACTCTGGAAATTGAAAAACAGCTCGCATCTGCTGGTGTAAAAGTGCATAAGTATGATACCACATGCCCATTTGTTGAGCGTGTTTGGAAAAAAGCAGCAAAACTTGGAGA
>CAXHCC010000122.1:0-8068 GCA_964014945.1 uncultured bacterium
TAGCAATACAAGTAATAGCTGTAGCGTATACTGTTTTAGGCAAGTCTGAATTAGACTTTAATGCCGCAATACCAACAATTCCCATCCAATGACCTGGAGGTGAAAACTTTTTTGTTGAAAACATAGCATGTCCTTCCACATTCAATTTAAACGGGTTATCATCCCAAAACATGGCTATATGTTTTTGTTCATCGGTTAAATTCTCTCCAGCCTCTTTTACCATCATCACCTCTTTATAATATTCGCTTGTTGAGTCATTAACTACATAATCGACTGGTGGTGGAGAATCAAAAGCGGTTGGACCCTCAATTATCATAGGTCGTATTTCTCCCCAGTGAGGCTCTGTGGCCTCAAAATAACCGGGTGGTGTGGGTACCCAGGTCCCAGGCTCATTGGTAATAATATATCTTTTTGCCCCCCTTGTAGTGTGATAATTGTCTGATTTGCTCCATGCGATAATTGCTTCACCAATTAAGTTTGCAAAGTCAGAAGCAAGCTTTTCCTCTTGTGTTGGAAGACCCATCTCACGAGCTTTCTTCATCACTGAATTCTTATACTCCTTCATACTTCCACCTGGGAAAGTTACCTCCTCTCCCACCTGTATATAAGCCAGCAAAGCTGCCAAATCAAAATTTATTTCCTCAGATGAAGGTTTTGGAATACTGTCAAGGCCTTTTAATTGCCCTGCCAACGAATGATACCTTTTTGGGTACCCCGCCGCAATAACCTCATATGCAGCAATAGCAGCGTAGGTGTAATTCCTAGATGCCACCATAGGCGCAAAACTATTACCCATTACCACTTTGTTTAGCTCATGAACCGTATTCACGAAAAGCTGAGTACTAGAGAGGTACTGCTTATAAGTACTGTCGTTAGAAGAAAACAAAGAGCTAATAGAGGCAGCAAATACTACAGCCATAGCCAAGGTTATTTTTTTTGTTGCATTCATAATTTTACGTTTATCTCCAACAAAGATGCCAAAAAAATAATTGTAATTAATGTGATTAACACTGAGATAAATCAGGATCTCTAAATTCTACATAATTCCTTCTTCTTAATATGAAAAGTAGTTTTTATAATTATTTCAATACTTTTACCTTGGTTGAATATTTCATAAGGCACTTGGAAGAGTTTTCTCATAAAATTTGTGATTGGTATCGGGATAATAAGCGTGATTTACCTTGGCGTAACACGAGCGACCCTTATAAAATTTGGTTATCCGAAATAATCCTTCAACAAACAAGGGTTGACCAAGGGATGAGTTACTACCTAAAATTTATTGACGAATTCCCAACAGTTCAACAACTGGCAAAGGCAAAAGAAGAAAAAGTGCTAAAATTATGGCAAGGGCTTGGCTATTATAGTAGAGCACGCAATTTGCACGCAACGGCTCGTATTATTACTGATGATTATAACTCAAAATTTCCTTTGAAACATAAAGAAATTTTAAACCTAAAAGGTATCGGAGATTATACAGCCGCTGCTATCAGCTCCTTTGCATTTAATCAACCCTATGCAGTGGTAGATGGCAATGTTTATAGAGTGCTATCAAGAGTATTCAATATAGCCACGCCAATTGACAGCACCGAAGGGAAAAAGAGTTTCTACACCCTTGCAAATGAACTACTTAATAAAAATAATCCTGGAGAGCATAATCAAGCCATAATGGAATTGGGAGCACTAGTTTGCAAACCCCTTAATCCAAACTGTGAGTTATGCCCTTTACAACCGAATTGTTTGGCTTTGGAAAAGCAAACAATTGAGAAATTACCAGTAAAGTCCAAAGCAATAAAGGTACGTAATCGATACTTTAACTATTTGATTATCAAGCACAATAACAACATTTTAATTAACAAACGCAGTAATAAAGATATTTGGACCAACCTTTATGACTTTCCCAACATTGAAACAAACAAGGAATTAACTGAAAACAAGTTGATTACCTCCATTGAATGGCAAAATCTATTCACAAACAAGCAATATTCAATAATTTCATGCTCAGAAACATTTAAACATATTTTATCTCACCAACGAATATTTGCCAAATTTTGGGAAATTGAATGCAACCCTAACCATTTGAAACAACTACCTAAAAGCACTACCATTATTGAGCAAGACAGTATCACCAAATACCCTGTACCAAGACTGGTAGACATTTACCTCAAAAAGGCGAATTATCTGCCTTAATTAATTGTAGAACACAAAACAATCTATTATCTTTGCACTCCGAAAACAGGGGGAGTTATAACCATGAATACAAGAGTTTTATATATCAATTTGACTAAATACAAAAATGCTTGCTGTTGCGTTTAAAAAATGCCACGAAGGAATTTTATTGATATAGAGATATGCATATAAAAAAACCCTTCGGTATTCCGAAGGGTTTTTTCAGATTAAACTAAAGCTTAATGAGCACAGAATTAAAAACAGACATAACCCAACTTAATGAGCAACTTAAAGACCTTTCTTTAGTTGATTCCATTAAGTATTTGGCCGATACATATCCAGGTGCTGTTACATTTTCAACTAGTTTTAGTGTAGAAGACCAAGCTGTTTCGCATGCAATTTTAGAAAACAAATTAGCTGTTGATGTTTTTACCCTGGATACAGGAAGGGTTTTTCCAGAAACGTATTCCGTTTGGAATGCGACAAATGAACGCTATAAAACAAATATTAAATCTTTTAATCCAGATTTTAAGGGCTTACAAAAATATTTGACGGACAAAGGTCCAAACGCGTTTTACGAATCTGTTGAGAACAGGAAAGAATGCTGTTTTATAAGAAAGGTGGAACCTCTTGGAAGAGCGCTTAAAGGGAAAAAAATATGGATTACAGGGTTGAGAGGAGAACACTCTGCGTCTAGAGGAGCGTTATCGTTACTTGAATGGGATGAAGGACATCAACTGATAAAGTTTAACCCAATTTTAAATTGGACAACCGAAGAGGTTAGAAAATATATTACTGACAACAATGTACCTTACAACACTTTACAGGATAAAGGATACGTTAGTATTGGTTGTTTACCGTGTACAAGAGCCATTGCAGAAGGAGAAGATTTTCGAGCTGGTAGATGGTGGTGGGAAGATGAAAGTAAAAAGGAATGTGGTTTGCATGAAGCATAGACTATAGTGAACTTATAATACAAATTATAATGAGCAAATACAGATTAGATTATTTAAGACAGTTAGAGTCAGAGGCTATTCACATCATGCGTGAGGTTGCTGGTCAGTTTGAAAAGCCAGCCTTACTTTTTTCGGGTGGAAAAGATTCAATTGTTATGGCCCACTTGGCAATGAAGGCATTTCGACCAGGAAAACTTCCGTTTCCTTTAGTACACATTGATACGGGTCACAATTTCCAAGAAGCCTTAGACTTTAGAGATAAATTTGCGGCGGATATCGACGAAAAATTAATTGTTAGATCCGTAGAGGACACCATTAAACGTCAAAACTTAACAGACGGTAAAGGGAAGTTTCCAAGTAGAAATGCATTGCAAACATATACTTTGCTTGAAACTATAGAAGAATTTGAATTTGATGCTTGCCTAGGAGGAGCGCGTAGGGATGAAGAAAAAGCTAGAGCCAAAGAGCGTATTTTTTCAGTTCGAAACGAATTTGGTGAGTGGGAACCAAAATTACAACGTCCGGAATTATGGAATACCTATAACGGAAAAATCAGCAAAGGGGAAAACGTAAGAGTATTCCCTATTTCAAACTGGACAGAGCTTGATATTTGGAACTACATAAAAGAAGAAAATATTGAATTACCTTCGCTTTATTTTGCGCATGAAAGGGAGTTAGTAGATGTTGGTGGTCAATGGGTGTACGTATCTGATTACATTCGTATTGATCCTGAAGATACTATAGCAACGAAAACGGTTAGGTATAGAACAGTAGGTGACATGACTTGTACTGCTGCAGTTGAATCTGATGCTTCAACAGTTGATGACATCATCAAGGATATTATCATTACCAAGACAAGTGAAAGAGGGCAAACAAGAATTGATGATCAAGTATCTGAAGCTGCAATGGAAGACAGAAAGAAAAGTGGGTATTTCTAAAAAGAACTTTTGACAAAATGGATATATTAAGATTTATTACAGCTGGAAGTGTAGACGACGGAAAAAGTACATTAATTGGAAGGTTAATGTATGATAGCAAGTCTATTTTAGTTGACCAGTTAGATGCAATTAAAAAGCAAAGTAAAAATGTAGAGGAAGGAGAGATTGACTTGGCAATCCTAACGGATGGGTTAAGAGCAGAGCGCGAACAAGGAATTACTATTGACGTAGCTTATAAGTATTTCTCTACTCCAAAACGTAAATTTATTATTGCCGATGCCCCTGGGCATGTTCAGTATACTAGAAACATGGTTACTGGCGCCTCAAACTCAGAACTTGCAATTATTTTAATTGACGCGGAAAACGGGGTTGTTGAGCAAACCAAACGTCACTCAATGATTACCTCTTTGTTAGGTATTAAACACATTGTAGTGGCTATCAACAAAATGGATTTGGTTGATTACTCTGAAGAAGTGTATAATAAAATTGTAGCCGACTATAACGAGATTGCAGGACAAATTGGAATCGAGAACCCAATATTTATCCCGCTTAGTGCTAAACTTGGTGACAATATTGTAGAGCAATCTACCAATATGCCTTGGTATACTTCTACTACCCTTCTGCAATGCTTAGAAGAGGTAAAACTAGATGAAGATATCAATTTAGATATCGCAAGATTTCCTGTACAGTTGGTTATTCGACCTCAAACAACCGAGTTAAGAGATTACAGAGGTTATGCTGGAAAAATTACGAGTGGAATTTATAGAAAAGGGGATGCCATTACCGTATTACCATCAGGTGTAACTAGTAAAATTTCCAAAATAGAAGAGTCCAGTAAAGAAGTGGAAGAAGCATTCGCACCTCAAAGTGTTGTTTTACATTTAGAAGACGACATTGATATTAGCAGAGGTGATTTAATTGTAAAAAGTGATGCGCAACCTATAACTGGTCAAGACATAGAAGCTATAATTTGTTGGATGGATACTAAACCTTTAAGCGTTGGTAACAAATACGCGTTACAAATAAAAAGTAATAGAGTAAGAGCCATTGTGAAAGGAATTGAATCTAAAATTGACATTAATACTATGCAAAACGTAGATGCACCTGAACAAGCAGTGCTAAATGATATAGTAAAGGTGAAAATTAAAACAGGAACACCTATTGCATATGATGCTTTTAAAGACCTTAAAACAAATGGCTCCTGTATACTAATTGACGAAACGAGCAATATTACAAGCGCTGCTTGTATGATACAATAACAAAACACTAAGAAAAAAACTTATGATAGAAACAGATATAGCAATAATAGGAGCAGGTCCAGTTGGCTTGTTCGCAATATTTGAAGCAGGCTTATTAAAACTACGTTGTCATTTAATTGACTATTTACCCCAGCCTGGAGGTCAATTATCGGAAATATACCCTAAGAAACCAATTTATGATATCCCTGGCTTCCCTAGTGTAGATGCACAAGACTTAATTGACAACCTGATGGAGCAAGCTAAACCATTTGACCCAACGTTTACCCTTGGAGAACGTGTAGAAAAGCTGGACAAAAAAGGAGAAGCAGATTTTGAGCTAACCACTCATATGGGTACAAAAATTAAAGCAAAAGTAGTTGTAATTGCTGGCGGATTAGGTGTTTTTGAACCACGTAAACCGAAAGTTGCCGGTTTAGAGGATTTTGAAAATGGAAAAGGTGTTGCTTACATGGTATTAGACCCTGAAAAATATCGTGATAAGAAAGTAATAATTGCCGGAGGAGGCGATAGTGCTTTAGATTGGTCTATCTTTTTAGCAGATGTAGCTAAAGAAGTTACACTTGTACACCGAAGTGAAACGTTTAGAGCTGCACCACATAGTGTGAATACGGCTAAGAAACTAGCTGAGGAGGGTAAAATTGATTTAATATTAAATTCGAATATCACAGAAATTAGTGGGGGTGACATGTTAGAAAAGGCTACTATTGTTAATACCAAAACTGAAGAAAGTATTACTAAAGACGTTGATAATTTAATTCCATTATTTGGATTAAGCCCAAAACTTGGTCCTATTGCGGACTGGAATTTAAATATTGACAAAAATGCAATTGAGGTTAATACTGATGACTACTCAACAAATATTCCAGGTATTTATGCGATTGGTGATATTAATACCTATAAAAATAAATTAAAGTTAATTTTATGTGGTTTTCATGAAGCCGCGTTAATGTCGCATAGCGCATTTAAATATATTAACCCTGACAAAAAGTACACTATGAAGTATACAACTGTGAGTGGTGTAAGCGAATTTTAACATTTGAATTGTGAGCGAAATTAAAATTGAAATAATTAACGCTGGCGAAGAAGCCACATTAATGGTGCCTAACGATATGGGATTAAACCTTATGGAGTTCTTAAAGGCAAACGATTATCAACAAATAATTGGCACATGTGGTGGTATGGCATTGTGTGCTAGCTGTCACATAAGAGTTTTGGAGGTTAATCCGCAGTTACCAGAACAAAGTGATGATGAGTTTGGCATCTTGGATTCATTACCAGATGTATATGACAATTCTCGCTTATCGTGCCAAATTAAATTAGATGACAACTTAGAAAGTATTAAAATTGAAGTAATTGGTGAAGTTGAGTAGCCTTATTAATAGATAACCACAACCACATATTAAAACAAATATTATGGCAATTATAATTACCGATGAATGTATAAACTGCGGGGCTTGTGAACCAGAGTGCCCTAACAATGCAATTTACGAGGGTGGAATGGAATGGAGGTTTGCGGATGGAACAAGTGTTAAAGGTGAATTTACAGGTGTAAGCGGCCTTAAGGTAAACGATGCTGAGGACCCTCAAAACCCCGTATCAGAAGACCTGTATTACATAGTTCCAGACAAATGTACTGAGTGCGTTGGATTCCATGACGAACCACAATGTGCAGCTGTATGTCCTGTTGATTGTTGTGTTGACGATGAAGATGTTAGAGAAAGTAAAGAGGACTTGTTAACAAAACAAGGCACATTACACAAAGAGGACTAATTTTAATTAGCCATTTAGGCATAAACATATTTACTTCATGAGAAGTTTTAGATCAGAATTAGAAGAAGGTATCGTTCAAAAAGATATCGTTCATTTAAGGGATTCTATTGAAGCCTTTAACGATGAAAAGTTTGATGGCGAAAAGTTTAGAAGCTATCGATTAGCTCGTGGAATTTATGGACAACGTCAAGAAGGCGTTCAAATGATCCGTATCAAATTACCGTATGGAAAAGCATCTGTAAAGCAATTATTAAGAATATGCGATGTATCGGATGAGTATGCTTCAAAAAAGATTCACCTAACCACACGTCAGGACATTCAAATACATTATGTGAGTTTAGAACGAACTCCTGAATTGTGGTCGGAACTAGAAAAAGATGAAATAACCATTAGAGAGGCTTGTGGAAACACAGTACGAAATATTACAGGATCAGTAAAAGCAGGTATTGACCCAGAAGAACCTTTTGATGTAAGTCCATATGCACATGCATTTTTTGAGTATTTCTTAAGAAATCCTATTTGCCAAGAAATGGGCAGAAAATTCAAAGTTTCTTTTTCATCAAGCGATGCTGATACTGCCTTCTCATATATGAATGACTTGGGTTTTATTCCTAAGATAAAAGATGGAGAAAGAGGTTTTAAAGTAGTAGTTGGTGGCGGATTAGGTGGACAACCATTCCCAGCAAAAGTTGCGTATGAATTTTTACATGAAGATGATTCAATACCTTTTATGGAAGCCTGCATAAGGGTATTTGATAGATATGGTGAAAGAAGTAACAGAAACAAGGCAAGGTTAAAGTTTTTGATTAATAAAATTGGCCTTGAGGAATACATGAGCTTGGTGGAAAAAGAAAAAACCGCCAATAATGTAAAAACTTTTAAAATTGACACCAATCGTATAGAAGATCCGACTCCACCAGTGATTGCTGAATTAGCAAAGCCGGAAATAACTGACAGCAATGCCTTCCAATTATGGAAA
>CAXHCC010000123.1:0-8017 GCA_964014945.1 uncultured bacterium
ACCTACAACCTCGTATTCAGCATTTATTTTATTGGCTAAAGCCTTCTGATTGGCTTCATTACCCACCCACAGTACTATTTTCATTTATACTTAATAAGTGATTTAATTTTTTCCAAGGTATTGGTAATTCTAAGCTTCGTTTTCAACCAAGGTTCATTATATAATTCAATTCGTGAAACCTCAAATAGGTCCTCTGCACTTGGGTTATATATATTTTGCTTTACTGCTAGACCAATTTTATAACCAAGCTCTTTACTAATTTTTTTAGTAGTATCGTTAAAACTCCCTACCGGATACGAAATTGTCAATGGAAAATACCCTAACATCTCTTCTATTCTAAGCGCTGAAAGGTGTAACTCCTCGCGAACATCATTCTTTTCGCTCATCGTGCCCAACATGTTGTGATACTTTGTATGCGATCCAATATAATGTCCTTCCGCTTTCAATTGTCTCAAATCATCCCAATTCATCATCAATTTAGGTAATTTAACATCTTTATAAGTATCAGTAACCCTTTTTAATACTTTGCTTCTATCTTCATGAGAAATTGTTTTCAAATAAGGTTTTAACTTACTTACATAATTTATCCTTTCCGAATGCGTTTTAATTTCCGTAATTCTAAATTCTTTTGGTAAAAAATTAAAGTCCATCAACAAATCAGAAACATCCGTATTTTGAAATGAATACTCTAATACATGGGTCCATGTGGGTAAATTTCTGTCAATACAATCCGTAACTACGTAAAACGAAGCTTTTACATTATACTTGTCCAGAATAGGTTTTGCAAATTCAATATTATCTTTGTAACCATCATCAAACATAATAGTTGCAACTTTATTTCTCTTACTAATGTTGCCAGATGAGACCAAATCTTCAAATAATTCAACGCTATACTTAGTTGAAATATATTTAATGCACTTCTCAAAAAGCTTTACATCCATCGGATCCCAAAGCTTGTCTCTTTCTGGACTTACTCTATGAAATAAAAAATTGCTTATCATTTTAGCCTAACAGCTTAATTGTTTATTTCTAACCACTGATGAAGACTTATTAATAACCAAATTCGATTATACAAATAATCAACATTTTTATTCAAAAAGTCATGCTTCAACTTTAAAACTTCCTTATAATTAACAACATTATGCTTGTTTATCATATTCTCAGACAGGTATTCGTCTACTAGATATTTAAGATCCCCTTTTAACCATTTCGTTAACGGAACAGAAAATCCCCATTTAGGTCTATCAAACATCTCTTTAGGAAGGTATTCATATAATACTTCCTTTAGCAAATACTTATTAACTCCTTTACGAATTTTTAAACTTGATGATAAGTTCAATGCAAACTCAACAATATTATGATCTAATAATGGTACTCTTGTTTCAAGCGAATTAAACATTGTTGCCCTATCCACCTTAACCAGCAAATCGTCCTTTAAATAATACTTAATATCAAATAACGCTTGTTGTTCTTCAGGCAATAACATCCTGCTCAAATCGGAGAAATTCTCATCTAATTCAAAACTTGTATAATAGTTAGGCTTGATTAATTCTTTTATTTCGCCCCTTGAAAACCAGTATTGTTCTTGAGAGAAAATATGACTTTTTAACGTCTTTTTGTCAGCGTACCTTAATAATCCTCCTATCCGTTTATATTTTGCACTCAATTTATCAAACCCCAAAGCTACAGGTCTCCTCAAGACTCGAAAATAAGGATTGGAAAACCGTTTAGCCCAATTGTATGCCCCATAACCCATGAATAATTCATCGCCACCATCACCTGACAAAGTCATTTTAACGTGCTTGCTTGCTAATTTTGAAACTAATATTGTAGGAATCATAGACCCATCAGCAAATGGCTCATCATAAATTTCTTGTAAATCACCTACTAAGCCCATTGCCTCTTTTTCGGTAACAACGAGCTCATTATGGTTAGTTTTTAAGAATTCTGCAACACGCTTAGCATAATCAGACTCATTATGCTTACTCTCCTCAAAACCGATTGAAAATGTATTAATTGGTTGAACCGAATGTTTCTGTGCAATTGCTGTTACTAAACTCGAATCCACACCTCCACTCAGAAACGTCCCAAAAGGAACATCACTTACCATTCTTGCTTCAACGGATTTTTCCAACAAAGATTTTAGTTCTTGTTTCGCATCACTTTCGTCCTTAATAACTACGTCAGCAATCTTTTCGTTAGGATTCCAATAAGTTGAGAATGTTATATTATGGTCTTTAACTCTTAATATGGATCCTGAAGGAAATTTATTAACAAACTTGTAGATAGTATTAGGTTGAGGAATATATCCCAAGTGCAAATACTCATTAATTGCTATTGGGTTAATGGTTAAGTCAATTTTTCTTTTTAATACTTTAATTGACTTCAATTCAGAAGAAAAAAGAAAATTTTTCCCGTCCCAATAATAATACAATGGTTTAATTCCTATTCTGTCTCTACAAAGAAGTAGTTCTTCCCTTACATTGTCATACACAGCAAAGGCGAACATACCATTCAGCTTCTCTATTAACTTTTCTCCCCAACAAGCAAACGCTTCTAACAGTACTTCTGTATCTGAGTTCGTTTGAAATGTAAAACCAGATTTCTCTTTTTGTAGTTGGGCAGCTACTTCTTTAAAATTATAGATTTCTCCATTATAAACAAGGGTGTAACGACCACAGGAAGATGTCATTGGTTGATTGGCATTTGTTGACAAATCAATAATACTCAAACGTCGATGCCCTAACCCAACAAATCCATCACTATAACAACCTTCTGCATCTGGCCCACGATGAGTAACTACGTCATTCATAGTGGATAAATCTGATCCGGAAAACAAACCGCTTATAGAATAGTAACCAACAATTCCGCACATAATTATATTTCCTTTAGAATTCTAGACATTTTTTTTGTCTGGTTCTCACGTGAAAAAGCTTCAATTCCAGAAGAATTACAATTAACCACGCCTGCCTTACCCCACTTTTGGTATAAATCTAACAAACTAGCTGCAACCTCTTCAGCGTTATTGCAAACAACTCCTGCGTTCGTATCTGTTATTATTTGTTCTAATATGCCTTCATCCGATCTGCAGAGAATAATTGTTTTGCGCAGCGCCAAATAGTCAAACACCTTCGCAAACACCTGCTCGTGGTCTTTATCAGCAGGCAATATGAATGCTGTAGAAGTGTTTAAAACATCAAGAG
This sequence comes from uncultured bacterium, assembly GCA_964014945.1. Taxonomy (GTDB): domain Bacteria; phylum Bacteroidota; class Bacteroidia; order 2-12-FULL-35-15; family 2-12-FULL-35-15; genus 2-12-FULL-35-15. The sequence goes on from CAXHCC010000123.1 coordinate 3,204, forward strand.
CTATCTCATGCGGTAGTCTATTCGTAAATTCCAGTAAATTCAAATGCTTCTTAAATGCTCGTTTGACTCTGCCAAGTTGTTCAGGGTAAAATTCTAAACCTACAAAGCGTACTTTCACATTCTTAGGTGTATCTCGCATGAATTTAGAAAAACCTTGAGCAAACACCTCTATCGGTTGATAGGGGTATAAAGTTCCAGAAAAACTAATAACAAATTCTTTTTGAGTTGTAGTTACATCCAAATCATCAAACTTCTCATGAAAGTATCCGTTAAGGAGAAGCTCTACCGGCTTGTTATGTAATTCACTCAATCTTTTCTGAAATTGGTACGCAGTAGTTGTTATCTTATGTACATTACTTAATATTTTCTTTTCTATAAGCCCATAAAAAAGCCGATCGAACCTTCCATTATTGTAGTTATTAGACCATTCATCTCTATAATCGGCAACCCATGGAATATTATATTTTTTCGAAAGTTTAGAGGCATACTTAAAAAGGACGAAAGGCTCCCCAGTAGCAATTATATAATCTATTGACTCCAAACTACAGACTTCTTCAGCACATCGATATAACTCTCTTCTCGAACCCTGATTAACTGCTAAAAACTCAACCAGCTTATAATAAACGGAGAGCATTTTCCTTAGAATACTAAACTTGTTTAGTCCATATCTTAACACTAATCTGTCCCTTAAATTAGGAATAAATGGGGTCCTATAAACTAAACCCAGAGCAGACTTTTCTAATGCAACAGTATCTTTATTAGATGGCTTAAGACAATCTATCTCACTAGAAACACCCTCATCCCAATGCCTAGTAACGACTATGGGATCAATGTTAAATTGCTTAAAATACTTGTACCAAGAGTATGGTCGTTGAGCTCCAACTGAATTATACGGAGGAAAATCGTATGCCAGGATTAAAACCTTTATCATAAATGCCTTCTTACCATTTTTAGCTGCATTTACACCATTTTATAACCTACCGTATAACATTTATCAAGTAATCTAAATCGAATAATCAGCTTCAAGTTATGGTTAAAAAATGCCTATTATCTGATAGAGTAGGAAACCATGCAGAAGTTACGAAGAACTTATGTTTGAAGAAAGATTTCTCTTTCATGAGTATCATTAAACTTTTATTTTCTTTTTATCAGCAACATTCTGCTTTCTACAAACACGTTTAATTATTCTTTCTAACTTTATAAAATATAATTAACCTTATAGTAACTCGACCCAGGCAGCCTTACAAAAATAATACATATAATGGAGAAAGTATTGTTTTTTTTTACCGCTAGTTATCCATACGGAAATGAAGAAACATTTATTGAAAATGAAATTCAATATTTGTCGAAAGCATTTGAACAAGTATATATTATTACCAGTAAAAGCGATACTAATGTTTCTCGCGAAGTACCAAGCAATGTTACCGTAATTCAAAGATCTACAGAAATATTTGGTTGGCAGAAACTGAGTTCATTTAAATATTTATTCTATCCCACTATTCAAAAAGAGCTATTTCTTTATCTGATTAAAAACAAGCAACTGCTAATAGGAACTCGGCTTAATTACTTGATAAAGTCCTTCGCAAAAGGAGTAATAATTTCTACATTCATTAAAGAAATCATTGATAAAAACACCAATGAAGGACAAAAGATATTTTTGTATTCCTATTGGTGGCTCGACGAATCAATAGGTATATCAATATTCAAAAAAACTACAACGAAAAGTGTTGTAGCTATTTCCAGGGCACATGGTTATGACATTTACTCTTTCAGGCAAGCAAATAATTATTTACCACTCAAAAATTTCACCCTAACTTATTTAGATAAATTATTTACCATCTCAAGTAATGGTGCCAAGTATCTTACCAACAATCCCACTATTACCAAGAATAATCTAAGTAAGATTGAAGTTTCCAGACTTGGAACGAACAAGCCATTAAGCTTGAATGACCGAAACCCAGAAAAAACTAACGATAATACTCATTTAATTGTCAGCTGCTCTTCAATTAACCCCAACAAAAGGGTTGGTTTAATAGCGGAAACGCTAGTAGCTATAAGCAACAACTATAAAGTCAAATGGGTTCATATTGGTGATTTTTCACACTGGGTATCCGAAGAATTTAAAAATGAAGTCAACGCAATATTTGAAAAAGCGAATAAGTGTAACAACCTAACGTTTAAACAACTACCTGTATTGAAAAATAAAGATGTTATCACATTTTATCAAACAAACCCCGTTAAACTATTTATCAATTTAAGCGAGTCAGAAGGAATACCAGTATCTATAATGGAAGCAATGTCATGCCGTATTCCGGTTATTGCTACCGACGCAGGAGGTACACGTGAAATAGTTTCATCCAAAAATGGGTTACTTCTGGGTAATAACCCTACATTACAAGAAATAACTAATGGCATTTCCAACAAATTGAAATTAACGGTTAACGAGCTAGAAATATACAGAACAGGAGCATTTGAAACATGGGATAGTAATTATAATGCGAGTAAAAACTATGGCAATTTTGTAAATAAAATTACAAGCATATAGCGTCTTACCTATTCCTTTTTACATTAAATAGATTGAATTACCCCCCAACTTAATCACACTATCCTATTCTTTTCTATTCTGAATAGATGCTCAATAGACGATCAACGTAAGATCCAATATCAAATTTCTTAGCCGTTTTAATAGAGTTCAAGTGAATGGTATTAAGCAGATCTTTATTGTCAATCAAATTTCGGATGGCGCTTACAAACCCGTCTACGTCTCCTTTATTAATTAAATAACCGTTTTCGCCATTTTTCATAAAATCACGATTTCCATCGCCATCTATCGAAATTACCGGCAACCCAGAAGCCATCGCCTCTAACAGAACCAAACCAAAAGGTTCATAAGTAGCGGAATGAACATAAAAATCAGCATTTCTTAAATACTCTTCCACATTGTTAACATTACCACAAAACTCTACCTTTTCAACTAAACTCACCTGCTTCGCATATTCCTTTACTTGATTTAACAATGCTCCCTCACCTATTAACTGCAATTTGCAGTCCACGCCTATTCTGTTCAACTCCAATAAAATATCTATCAAAAACCTTTGATTCTTTTTCTTAACAAACGAGCCAATGTTAACTAATTGATATACTTTCTTTTTATTGAAAACTCTATCATTCGTGAACCTGTTAACGTTAATTGCATTAGGTAATAAAACAATATTTGTTGTTAAATGAGCTGGTAAGTTTTTAGTAAAGTATTTCTTAGTATCCTCGCTAATAGCAATAAATTTTTTATTCACATTAGCATATTGTTTCAGCAAATAGTTACGTTCATATAGTTCTATAATACGCTTTTTTTTAAAAGTATCTGCCCAAGAAAATGGCTTTAACTGCACCATATTATCGTGAAAATGGGTAACATACTTCACACCCGAAAATGGTCTATTGTGAACAAATATTTCCGCCTCATATAAATGTGAATGAATTACATCAGGTGAAAACTCTTCAACAATTTTATTGAAACGGTTCAATTGAATATCCCACTTGGACAAAATGGATAGTTGAACCTTATCACCAGCTAGCACAATTGGCTCCATATCAGAATAATCCGCTTCATATTCATTGAGACCTTGCAGTAACAACAACTTAACTTCGATATTATCTCGCAACTTTAACTCGCGGATAATATCAAGGCATAACCTTTCAGCCCCCCCTCTTTTTAAACTTGGAAGAACGTAAATTATTCTCATTGTTGGTATTGCTTAATGGGTCTGTTAAATAACAGCAAAACTATCAAGTAAGCTTTATGTTTTAGTTGGTTATGAATACCAAGAAAAGCAATAGATTTCAATAAATTTATGATCGCTTTTATTGACTGATGCTTGTAAATATTACTACGAGCCAATCCAAAATAAGTATCTCCCATCAATTTTTTGACATACGATTTACTTAAGCTTGCTTTTACTTCTGGGTAACGCTGAAAACATAACAACAATCCCTCTAACCTTCTTTGAGAAGAGTTATTCTTAATATTAATGGAATTGTCATCATGCAACCTATACACTACCGATGGTTCATCAATATGAATTATATCGTATTGCTGAGATATTCTCACCCAAAGAATTGTATCCTCAACAATGGTAATATCCTCGTCAAACTTCTCTAGATCAAGAATACGCTTGCTAATGCAAACACGAGCAGGAATCACAGGATGTTCAAATAAATATTTGGCCACATTTTCTTCCATTGGTGGCACTTCAACTATTTCGGTTTGACCAAATTTGTTTACAATATGGTTTGTAAACAGCAGTGCTTCAGGCTGATTTCCTTTTACGATATTATTGTATAGTTTAGTAAGATGTGAATTCAGGTAATAGTCATCACTGTCTAAAAAGCATAGATAATCACCTTTTGCTAATGAAATACCTCTATTTCTAGCCGCACTCCTTTCTGCATTTTTTTGATGCACATACACGATTCGTGAATCAGCATCAGCCATTTCACCTACCACATCACGCGTTTCATCAGTTGAGCCATCATCAACTACAATACACTCCCAGTCAGTAAATTGCTGATTTTTTACTGACAATATCGTTTCCTTAATAATATCTGCCCTGTTATATGTTGGAATTATTACGGAAAAAAATGGCATGTGATCAATTAAAAAAGCGAAAAAATATCCAATCCATTCTAAACCGCATAGCCAATATCAATAAAATCATTTGATTGCCTAACACAAATGCCTTTTTAAAACTACCCGTTACCGAACTTTCGCCTACCCTATCTTTGTAATTAACAGGTATTTGAATACACTTAAAATC
>CAXHCC010000124.1:0-8006 GCA_964014945.1 uncultured bacterium
CGAGATTATTCCGGGTCTCGTGGGCTCGGAGATGTGTATAAGAGACAGTATAGGCACCGCCCGCAGTTGCTAGGTCTATTTCTCCAGTATTCCCATTCAAATCAAGCGTGCCACCAACGTCTACGGTAATTGCCCCATTTCTGTTAATGGTTAGGTCGTTGCCAGATGTCCATTGTAAAGTTGCTCCTCCCTCAACAACAATGGTATTGGCGCTTGCAGCAACATCAATATTTAGTGTTTCTCCGGTTTTAATGGTAACGTCAGAAGAGGCAGTTGGTGTGCAACTACAAGCAGCACCACCGTCAGTATAAGACCATTTATTACCATCACTCCAGTTTCCGCCACCACCAATTGAAAAACGTGTACCCACCAAGGGGTTATCTCCAGGAGTATTACACCCTAAGGTAAAATATTTGGTAGTGGCAAAAGTAAAGTCAGCACCCATTTCAATAAAGTCAGCACCCGTTGAACAGCCAGAGCATACATCCGGCCAGTCGGTAGTACCATTAAAATTAACTACTGCAAGAGTAGCAGAATTATCAACTAAACTATTGGCATCCCAACTTAATCGCACTGCAGCATCTTCGGTACCAGCTGTACGTTCTATCATCCAATACTCAAATTCGCTTATGTGATCAATAACTGTTGGATCTGCAACCGGATACTTGTCTTGAACATACTCAATTTGATAGGTTGTTGCGGTAGCACCCGCTGGAGTAAGTCCAGCTCTTCTATACGCAACGCCATCACCAATAGGAAACTCGAACAATGAAGCAACTGCCATATCTTTTTCCATAGGTCCAATAACATGGCTACCATCTACAACAGCCGCAACCGTTGCACCACTACTCATTTTAAATGTATTGGCAGCGGATGAAACTATGTGGCCGGCTGTAAAAGTTACTTGGTTGCTTACCCGCACATCCTCATTTAACGTAATAGCACTAGCAGGTGTGCTATTATTAACTGTTAGGTTGTGGAAAGTTTCTTCCGCAGAAGCGCTAATAGTAATAGCAGATGACCCATCAAAGGTTACTGTTCCTGCTTGTTCGTTAAATGTTCCGCTGTTGTTCCAGTTCCCTTCAACTGACATGCTATAATTTGATCCAGAAACATCTAGAATAACACCGGCATCTATGGTTAATATAGAGTCTACATCAATGTCTCCTAAAAGGGTTTTTGTACCAGATCCATCTAACAATAACCCGTGATATTCTTCTGCACCTGGGGTGTCTCTTATGGTTTGTGCACCTGCACCGTTGATGGTAAGCATGCCTCCAGTACAGGTTACAGAACCAGTTGTTTCCGGAATGGTAACACCCGTTTTTTGAAATTGTACATCACCGCCTGTTGCAACAAAATTGGCCGTGCCCGATAAAGAACGTGTGCCGGTATTAAAAGTGCCTTGTGTCATAGTAAAGGTGTTGTTTACTACCACATCAGATGCTGCTTCAATGGTTACCGTTCCAGCCGATTTGTTAATTGTTAAATTGTTAAAGGTTTCAGATGTTAACTCTTGAGCGCCCGTTCCATCTAATGTAACTGTTTGCGCTCCTTCAGTAAAGGTGCCGCCATTATTAAACCAATTGCCTGCCAATACAATGTCATTCGAGTTTGCGCTAACATCTAGTATAGCGGTGCCCGCAATTTCAAGCGTATCGTTTACATCAATATCGTTGCCGTTGGTAGGTGTTTTTGTACCACTTCCAGAAACTATTAAATCATAATAGTTGTCTTGTGGTAATATAATGTCCTGATCGCCTGCTCTATCATAATTGATGGTGTTGTTATCGTAATTTGCGTAGATATAAATATCGTTATCATCTCCAGTGCCACCTCCATAGTTGAATGTAGCTCCTGCATAATTATAGAAATTTACTTCACCAGCTGTAATATTGGTCCATTGCCCGTTGAAATCAAATGTTCCATAATTGATAATATCCCAAGTATTATTGTTGCAATTGATATTGCCTTGTACGGTTAAGCTAGCACCAGCGTTATTTGTTACCACTGACCCGTCTGTAGTCCCTGATTGGCGCTGAATTTCACTGGTAACAAGCGTGGTGCCGTTATTGGTAAATTTATTGGTGGTATTTTTAAACCTAATTAAGGGTACTGTAAAGGTAGCGCCATCATCACCAGAATAAACAATTTCCGTACCTGGGTCATTATAATTCAAGTGTTCGGTTAAAGTAATATCTGATGAGCCGGTTAGGGTAAGTACCGATTCTTCTAGGTTGGTGTTAATCCTTCCAATTTCAAAGTTACCATCGTTGTTGATTGTATAATAGCCAGTTGACTGGTATCTTAAACGAGATCCACTGGTTCCGTTATCATCCAGAGTTCCTGTCGCTTGTATATCAACCGTACCATTGTTTACAATATCTACTATTCTATTATTGCCAGAAAACTGAAGCGTAGCATTATCCGTAACAACTAAGTTGGCCATTTCTTGATCCGAAACGTTATAGGTTATAACATCATTATCTCCAATAACAACAAATATATCATCGGCGTTGGGTACACTTGCAGGCACATCAAGGGTATTGTGATCTGTTAATGACCAGGAATTAACATCATTCCAGTTTCCGCCTCCGTTGTATGAATAGTAAGTAACTGGAGTAAAATCTTCAATAATAACATTGTCGAGTGTATATTTTTCTCCTAGGTCATTAGTGTTCATTTTAACAATAACCACCAAATCATCACCTGTAATGTTGAGTGATGTAATAGTGGTAGGGCTCGTAACCAGCGTTCCAATCCCTCTAAAAATCAGGACTTCACTACCACCATCAACAGTATAATAAACCGATACTTCATCATCGGCACTGGTGCTGTTTCCGTCATCGTCAAGATCCAATGAAAACTGCACTTGGTCATTGCCAGAAATGTCAATGGTTTGAGTTTTCCAGACAGCAACGCCATCAGTATCTTCACCCACTATTTTACCCGAAGCGGCTTCAACTTCAAACTTACCACCATCAATTAAATTACATGCTGAAGCGTCAGTTGTCCATATACCACCAGCACCAGTTTTAGTACCATCTGCATCAGCAAATGGCTCAGAACCCCATATTTGACCTGTAGCGTTATTGTAAATAAGTAATAACGCAAGCGCCATTATGGGTTTAAGCAATGATATGTGATTTAAGTTAGGCAATATTTTATCAACGAGTTCGTTATGTAAACGGAAGTATTTTTTTCAACTTCTCTTATGCCTAAACTTACGTTGATAAATGCCTAGAGGTTGCGTGTTTTAGCCTAAATAAGTTGAGAATTCGATAAGAGGTAAATTATTATCGATGAATGAAAATTCGGAATTTTCTTACATTAAAACTTATGCTTTGAAGACGAGGAACTTAGAAATTAGTATGTAAAATGCGAAAATTAAAATATTTCTTAAATACTTAAGGTATGGATAACAATGTTGAGGTGCTATCTACACAATAATTATGCGTAGCTTTCAATTGGAGGGCACGCGCAAATTAAGTTTCTATCACCAGAAGCATTGTCAACCCTGGCAACACTTGGCCAAAACTTGTTTTCTTTTACCCATCTCAACGGATAAACAGCTTTTTCTCTTGAATAGCTATGTTTCCAATCATCACTTATAACGTGCTTTGCCGTATGTGGTGCGTTTTTTAAAACATTGTCCTTTTTATCCGCAGCGCCATTACCAATTTCATCAATTTCATTACGGATGGCAATCATGGCAGCACAAAATCGGTCCAATTCTTCTTTTGATTCACTTTCAGTAGGCTCAACCATTAAGGTGTTATGCACTGGAAAAGAAACCGTAGGTGCGTGGTAACCGTAATCCATCAGGCGTTTAGCAATATCGCCTACTTCCACTTCAGCATCTTTTTTGAAGCTAACACAATCTAATATCATTTCATGCGCACACCTACCATTTTTACCACTATAGAGTGTTGGATAGTGGTCTTTAAGGCTTTCTTTAATGTAATTCGCATTTAATATGGCAATTTTTGTGGCCTCAGTAACACCTTGAGCCCCCAACATTTTAATATAACCATATGAAATTAATAATATAAGTGCGCTACCGTAAGGCGCAGCAGATACGGCTTTAATGCCTTGCTCACCTCCCGTTCTAATAACCGGGTGAGATGGTAAAAATGGAGCTAATTGTTTAGCAACACCAATTGGCCCCATTCCGGGGCCACCACCACCATGGGGTATGGCGAAGGTTTTATGCAGGTTTAAGTGGCATACATCAGCACCAATTTTACCTGGGCTTGTTAAACCCACTTGTGCATTCATATTGGCACCATCCATATATACTTGACCGCCATTTTCATGGATGATATCCGTAATTTCGATTATACTCTCTTCATATACCCCATGTGTGCTAGGGTAGGTAATCATTAAGCAAGAAAGGTTGTCTTTATGTTCGGTTGCTTTATTGCGAAGGTCTTCAACATCTATATTTCCTTGGTCATCACAATTTACTAAAACTATTTTCATTCCACACATTGCAGCACTAGCAGGATTAGTGCCATGAGCGGAGGTAGGTATAATGGCAATATTTCTATGATTATCGCCTCTTGATTGATGGTATGCCTGTATAACTAACAAACCAGCGTATTCTCCTTGTGCACCACTGTTTGGTTGAAAACTCATTTTGGCGAAGCCTGTTATTTCACTTAAGGATTGATCCAAACTGTCAATAATTTCATGATAACCCATAGTTTGATGCTTTGGAGCAAATGGGTGTATGTGTGCAAACTCAGGCCAAGTTAATGGAATAAGTTCTGACGCCGCATTCAATTTCATCGTACAAGAACCCAAGGAAATCATTGAATGTGTTAGCGATAAATCTTTGTTCTCTAAACGTTTTATATAGCGCATTAATTCAGATTCGGAATGGTACTGATTAAACACCGGATGCGTTAATATTTCTGATTTACGTTCCTGAATCATAAGGGGTAAGTTATAAACAGCTTCTTCCTTAAGTGTAATCGCTTCCTTTTCGGCAGCTTTTGCAAAAACAGAAATAATACAGTTTAAATCATCTATTGAGGTTGTTTGGTCAATTGAAATGGTGATGGCCCCATCTAAATACCGGAAATTTATCTCCTGCTCTTCCGCTAATGGCTTGATTGTACTATTAAGCGTGTTACTTATTTTAATGGTATCAAAAAACAAGGCATCTTCAATATGGTACCCCAAATCTTTAAGGGCATTGGCTAAGGCAACAGCCGCCACATGTACGCGCCTGGCAATGTTTTTCACCCCTTCAGGACCATGATATACCGCAAACATACTGGCCATTATTGCAAGCAAGGCTTGCGCTGTACATATGTTGGAAGTGGCTTTATCTCTTCGTATATGCTGCTCCCGAGTTTGAAGCGCCATACGCATGGCTGGATTATTTTGGGCGTCAACCGAAACGCCAATAATTCTTCCTGGAATAATTCGTTTATAATCTTCTTTACAAGCAAAGTATGCAGCATGTGGTCCTCCATAACCTAACGGCACACCAAATCGTTGGGTGTTGCCAATAACCACATCCGCTCCCCATTCTCCAGGAGGAGTGAGCAAAGCCAAGCTTAAAATATCCGCAGCTACTGCTATTCCAATATTATTCGTTTTGGCATGGGATACAAATTTGGTATAGTCAATCACTTTACCTTCCACATTTGGATATTGAAGTAGTACACCAAAAAAGTCATCGCCCAACTCTATGTTTATGGAATCTCCAATCACAATATCTATTCCCAATGGAGTTGCACGTGTTTTTAAGAGATCGATTGTTTGTGGATAGCATTGTTGACTAACAAAAAATTTAACTACACCTCTTTTTACTGCGTCTCGTTTTCTGCTATTGAATAACATGGTCATTGCCTCCGCTGCTGCAGTTGCTTCATCTAATAAGGATGCGTTTGCAATTGGCAATCCGGTTAAATCCATAACCATTGTTTGGAAATTTAATAGCGCTTCTAATCTTCCTTGAGAAATTTCCGCTTGGTATGGTGTATAGGCAGTATACCAACCTGGGTTTTCTAAAATGTTTCTTTGAATAACAGAAGGAACAATGGTGTTGTTATATCCTAACCCTATATATGATTTAAAAATTTGGTTTTTTGATGCAATACCTTTTAAGTGTTGGAGGTATTCGTATTCGCTCATACCTTCAGGCAAATTTAAGGCATCTTGTAACCTAATTGCTTCTGGAACCGTTTCATTAATTAAAGCATCCAAAGAAGGTGCGTTAATTTTATTGAGCATTTCTTTAACTTCACCGCTTCTTGGTCCATTATGACGAGAAACAAATTGGTCGGTTGCAATCATTATAGTAGGTTGTTTTGTTAAAAGAGCCTCAAAGATAGTTAGAATTGTAAATATTGAAATGCCATTTTATTAACAAATGGATGAAATGATTAAATGCTAGTTTGGCTATTTTGCGGATAAACAATTGCTGCAAAATAGTGTTACCTTTGTTTAATATTAGAGCCTATGTTGAAGAAAAGTAAAATATTATTGTTGTTTGTTTTTGTGTTTGCTTATTGCGCAAAGGCCCAGCGTAACAATGACTCTACACAGGTTTATACACCAGTTTACGATGGGTTGGATACCATTTTGTTGATGGATGGAAATTCTATTGTGTGCACTGTAAATGACAGTTTAACTGGGGCGATACATTATCTAAAGTCGGCAAAATCGAAGCGAGAAAAGGTGGTGGATTACGAGGATGTTTTTTCTATTTCTGACACACTTGGAGAATGGATGCTTTACGAACAAGATACCTTAGGTAATGATTATACCGAAAGCGAAATGCGCTATTTTATATATGGTCAGCAAGATGCTAGAAACGGCAATTATGCGAGGGTGCCATTTGCAGTAAACGTTGTGTTAAGTGCTGCCGCTGGTGTTTTTGGTGTTCCAGGGCTTGCGAGCAATTTTTGGACCTTACCTATGCCTTTTATTGTAACAGGTGTTTCGGCATTACGGCCAAATAAAATTAGGGTAAAGGAACAGTATGTTTCAGATTTGGATTACTACAATGAACCTACTTATATACAAGGGTATAGGGTAGAGGCGCAACGTAAAAGAAAGGTTAGCGCTATGATTGGTGGAGGTATTGGTTTAATTGGGGGCTTAATTTTTGCGCAATTCAACGAATACGATTTCTAGAACGTGTGGTGAGAAAATTACTGATGGCTTAATCAGAAACAGGTGTCTTTTTTTATGTTTGAGCCACTAAAATCCTTTTTAAAGCTTTTATTGTTTGGCAATATTTACGTTGCATTTGGTGCCGTAGGTTTAGTTTACAGTACAGGTGTTCAAATGAAAATTCCTTTTACACAATTATGGGTGTATATATTGTTGGTGTTTAGCGCCACGCTTATAGTTTACAATTTGCAACGCATTTTTTACGCTTCCATTCCTGCTTCTTCAGGTAATTCTAAAAGGAGAATATGGATTGCGAAAAACCAATTCCTTGTTAAACTTTTTGCTTTAGTCGGATTGGGGGGCTTGGTGGTAAGTTTGCTATTCCATAGTTGGCAAATAGTGTTATATATGGGCCCTTTGCTACTGCTTTCAATTCTATATTTTTCATTCTTAAATCTAAGAAATACCGCCTTATCAAAGTTGCTAACCTTGGTTATGGTATGGGTATTAGTATCTGCTGTTGTGCCCATTCAAATGTATGCAGCTCAAACAAATATATGGCACTATTGGTTGCATGTTATTGGTCGCTTTTGTTTTATGGCAGCCATATGTATTCCTTTTGATATTAGGGATTTGGCAATTGACGCTGCCGATAATATAGATACAATACCGCAACGAATAGGGGAGAGGAACTCGCGTTGGCTTGCGCTATTTTTTGTGTTTATACATTTGGTAGTATTACTTTTGGAATGGCAGCAGGCATACATTGATGACGCGCAAATGCTTGCCTTGTTTTTAAGCGGGATGGCAACTAGTGTTATTGTCTATTATCTGTCTCTTATACACATCTCCGAGCCCACGAGACCCGGAATAAT
>CAXHCC010000125.1:0-7966 GCA_964014945.1 uncultured bacterium
ACAACGCACATCGTCGGCAGCGTCAGATGTGTATAAGAGACAGATATGGTAGTCTCCTTAGTAGTAGGCTTTTTGGGGTATAATAAAAAGCCTTGGTTTAACTTAATAATTGCTATGCTTCTTGCATATTATAACGAATATATGAATTAATAAATGAAAATACAACTCGCAAATTGATTACTTTTGCGTTTCGCCACAATTTGTGGCTCATTTTGTAAAATCAATGGCCATAAACTCCACAATAGAAGCTCTAGATCCTAAACAAAATATTATTATTAAGGGAGCTAGAATTCACAACTTGAAAAACCTTAGTGTTGGTATTCCGAGAAACAAGCTCGTGGTTATTACAGGTTTGTCTGGATCAGGTAAGTCATCTTTAGCTTTTGATACTTTATATGCAGAAGGACAACGTAGGTATGTTGAAAGTTTATCTTCTTATGCACGTCAATTTTTGGGTAGGTTAAACAAACCAGAAGTAGATTATATAAAAGGAATATCTCCTGCAATCGCGATTGAACAGAAAGTTATTTCCAATAATACACGTTCTACTGTTGGTACCTCTACTGAAATATACGATTACTTGAAATTGCTATATGCTAGGGTGGGTAAAACATATTCACCCGTATCAGGAGGAGAGGTTAAAAAGGACAGTGTGCAGGATGTGGTGGAATTTGTAAAGTCATTAGAAGATAATACTAAGTTATACATACTTGCACCAATAAAGTCAATTGCAGGCAAGCCAATTCCTAATAGGTTGTCCGTGTTAAATCAACAAGGATTTACTAGGGTTAAATACAAAGGTGAAGTAATTCGTCTAGAAGATGTATTAGATACATATGAGGAAAGTGAAGAGCCGATATTTTTGGTGGTTGACAGATTGAGTGTTAAAAGTACGGAAGATGATTTTGTAAATAGAATAGCGGATTCAGCGCAAACGGCATTTTATGAAGGAGAAGGTTTCTGTGTTGTGGATCAGTTAGGAGATGGAGAGAGAAGTTTTTCTGATCGGTTTGAACTGGATGGTATGCAATTTGAAGAACCTAGTGTTAACTTATTTAGCTTTAATAACCCAGTTGGTGCTTGCAAAACATGTCAAGGGTTTGGCACAGTGATGGGGCTAGACGAAAACTTAATTATTCCAAATAAAAATTTATCAATTCTGGAAGATGCCATTGTGTGTTGGAAAGGAGAAAAAATGGGTGAATGGAAACAAGAATTGGTAAATAATGCTCATCATTTCGATTTTCCTGTGTTTAGAGCGTATAATGAGTTGTCAGGAAAAGAACAACAAATGTTATGGGATGGGAATAAGTATTTTAGGGGCATCAATAGTTTCTTTGATTTTGTAGAAAAACAATCACATAAAATTCAATATCGCGTTATGCTTTCACGCTATCGCGGTAAAACCGTATGTGGTGACTGTAATGGTACACGATTGCGTAAAGATGCATCTTATGTTAAAGTTGGGCAGAAATCATTAAGTGATTTAGTGTTGAAGCCAATTGATGACTTGTTTAACTTTTTTGAGCAGCTCGAATTAAGCCCTTTTGAAACAGAAATAGCAAAGCGAATTTTAGTTGAAGTTAAAAGTAGACTCACATTTATGAAGGATGTAGGGTTGGGATATTTGACCTTGAACCGTTTATCTAGCACATTATCTGGTGGAGAATCACAGCGAATAAATTTGGCAAAGTCATTAGGCAGTAGCTTGGTTGGCTCTATGTATATTCTGGATGAGCCAAGCATAGGTTTACATTCACGGGATACCGAGAGACTCATAGCCGTATTAAATTCATTACGTGACTTAGGAAATACGGTTATTGTAGTAGAACATGATGAGGAGATTATGCGTGCTGCAGATCAGCTTATTGACATAGGGCCATTTGCAGGAAGCCAAGGTGGTGAGTTGATATTTCAAGGTGATTATAAGGACATTGCCAACGAAGAAAGGAGCTTAACCGCGCGATATTTAAATAAGCAGGAACTGATTGAGGTGCCGCTTAATAGAAGAGCATGGAATAACTATGTTGAGTTGTTAGGTGTAAACGAGAATAACTTATCAAATTTGAATGTTAAATTTCCGCTAAATACAATAACCGTTGTAACTGGGGTAAGTGGTTCAGGTAAAACTACTTTGGTAAAACGCGTTTTGTATCCTGCCATTAAAAAAATACTTGGTGGAGGTGGAGAACTTTCTGGATCTTATCAAACTTTACAAGGAGATGTGGATAAGGTGGAGGCAATAGAGCTGGTAGACCAAAACCCAATTGGCAAATCGTCCAGGTCAAACCCAGTAACATACGTAAAAGCATATGATGATATAAGGGCTTTGTATACGGCACAACCTCTCTCAAAAGCCCGACGGTATAAACCTTCGAGTTTTTCATTTAATGTAGATGGTGGTAGATGTGAAGTTTGTGAAGGAGATGGAGAAGTAAAGATTGAAATGCAATTTATGGCTGACATACATTTAACATGTGATGCTTGTGAAGGGAAACGTTTTAAACAAGAAATATTAGAAGTTACTTGGTGTGATAAGAATATTTCTGATGTGTTAAACCTTACTATTAATGATGCAATCGACTTTTTTCAATCATCAACAAACCCAACAAATACCGAGAAAAAAATTGTGCAGAAATTACAACCTTTGGCAGACGTTGGGCTAGGTTATGTGCATTTGGGTCAACCTTCAAGCACTTTAAGTGGAGGAGAAGCACAAAGAATTAAATTGGCTTCATTTTTGGGTGTGGGACAAAATAATGTAACACCAACATTGTTTATTTTTGATGAACCAACAACCGGTTTGCATTTTCACGATATTTCAAAATTACTAGATGCGTTTAATGCGCTTGTTAAAAAAGGACACTCCATTATTATAATCGAACATAATGCTGAAATAATAAAAAGTGCTGACTGGGTAATTGATTTAGGGCCAGAAGGAGGAATAGGAGGAGGTAATATTGTATTTGAGGGAATTCCAGAGGAGTTGGTTAAATGCCAAACCTCACACACAGGTAAGTATTTGAAAGAAAAATTGGACTAATTTTTGAACTGTAAATCAAACAGTTTTTTGTACTGCCCATTCATTTTTAGCAATTCTTGATGCGTACCCTGCTCTAATATTTCACCTTTGTCTATTACTAATATTTTATCCGCATTTTGAATTGTTGCTAACCTATGGGCGATGATGATTGATGTGCGTCCTTTGGTAAGCACATTAATTGCTTTTTGAATAAGTTTTTCGGACGAGCTATCAATTGATGAGGTGGCCTCATCTAGCACTAATATTTTTGGATTGTATACATATGCTCTTATAAATGCAATTAACTGTCGTTGGCCAACAGAAAGCATTGCCCCCCTTTCCATAGAGTTGAAGTCATACCCATTAGGCAATTTGCTTATAAACTCATCTGCTCCAACAGCTTTTGCTGCATTAATGATATCCGTCCTACTAATATTGGTATTATTTAAGGAAATGTTATTTGCAATACTATCCGAAAATAGAAACACATCTTGCATCACAACGCCGATGTTTTCTCTTAGAGAGTTTAACTGATAGTCTCTAATATTAATGTCGTCAACGGTAATTTGTCCTTTGTTAAACTCGTATAGTCGACTTAGTAAATTTATTATTGAAGATTTTCCAGCGCCAGTTGCGCCTACTAGTGCAACGGTTTCGCCTTTTGTAACATTAAACGATATGTTTTTTAACACCCAATCTTCATCATTATAAGCAAACCATATGTTTTTAAAAGCAATGTCACCTACAATGTTTTCCGCTGTTTGAGTGCCCTTATCTTCAATTGTTTCGTTTGTATCTAATACTTTAAAAACTCTTTCCGCCGCTACCATACCCATTTGCAACGTGTTAAACCTGTCGGCTAACTGTCGCATCGGTCTAAAAAGCATGTTTACAAAAAATATAAAAGCAATTACATCTCCAACCGTAGTAAAACTACTCAGCATTCCTTTTCCTCCCCACCATACTATTAAGCCTAAGGATAAAGCGGATAGGATTTCTACAACAGGAAAAAAAATGGAATATGCCAGGATAGATTTTATATTGGCTATTCTATGCAATTCGTTTATTGCTTCAAATTTCTTCATCTCCTCTTTTTCTCGATTAAATAGCTGAACTATACTCATTCCGGTGATATGCTCTTGTACAAAGGTGTTTAGTTTGGCAACTTGGTTTCTTACCTCTTGAAACGATTTGTGAACCGCTTTTTTAAACATATTTGTTGCAAATATCAACAAGGGAATTGGTAATAATGTTACCAATGCTAGTTGGTAATTTGCATAAAACATGTATGCAACTACAACGGCAATTTTAAGCAGGTCTGCAATGATTACAATTAAGCCCGCGGAAAACACGTTGGCAATTACCTCAATATCGGAAATCGCCCTAGTAACCATGGTTCCAATGGGTGTATTGTCGTAATATTTAAGGCGAAGCGAAACCATGTGTTTGTACAGTTTTAATCGTAAATCCTTGATAATATTTTGACCTAATAAACTTGTTAGGTAAGTGTCAGTAAAATGAACAATAGCTTCAAGTAATAAAATACCAAGAAGAAAAGCACTCATTTGAACCAGCATTTCTTTATTACCCATTTTTACATAGTCGTCGAAGGTTTTACCAATTAGGATGGGGCGTAAGGTTGAAAGAATAGTTAAGGAAATGGTGGTAATAATCGCTGCGGAGAGAACACCCTTATAAGGAGAAGTATACGCAAACAAGCGTTTTAGCAACGAGTAACTACTGGTATTAGATTTCTGTTGGTTATTACTCATCAAACTGGTGGTTAGGGTACTCAACTTTTACTAAATATAATCCATCGGCACTTACTGAAGTGCCAGCATTCGATCGGTTTTTACTTTCAATTATATCTGAAAACTCTTCTAGGGTTATTTTTTCTTTTCCTAATTCCAGTAAAGTACCTACAATTGCTCTTACCATGTTTCTTAAAAAACGGTTTGCACTAATGGTGAAAACTAATTTTTCACCATTTTGCTCCCATATTGCATGTGATATGATGCAATTATTTGTAAAGGTGTTTGTTTTGCTTTTGGAAAATGATGAAAAGTCTTCATACTTTTTAAGCAAGCTGGCTGCCTTATTCATTAGTTCTATGTTGAACTTACCTGGTATGTTGGCTACTTGTTTTACGCCAAAAGGGTCTTTCTTGTTGGAAATATGGTATTCGTATGTTCTGGATATGGCATCAAATCTGCAATTTGCTTCGGAATGTACGGCATGAATTCTTAGAATGGCTATATCAGGAGGAAGCACCTTATTAATTTTGTTTATCCAGTTATTTTCCTCCTTATGCATCAATCCTTTGGTGCAATCGAAATGCGCGTAAAATTGCCTTGCGTGAACACCTGTATCCGTTCTTCCGCATCCTGTAGTGTTAATGGGTTCATTCAAAAGTAATGATAGGGTTTCGTTTAGCTGATGTTGAACCGTTGAGCTAGTGTTTTGTTGCACTTGCCAGCCATGGTAGCTACTGCCGTTATACGCTAATTGAATGAAGTATCTGTGCAAAATATAAATGTGGTCTGAAAAATGGTGCTACAAAAATAGGGCTTTAATTTTATTGTATTCCTTATGAGCGTTTTTTGCAATCGTTTAACAAAATTTAACAGCTATAAAAGGTGGAAGTGTCTATTTTCGTTACGGAAAAATTATTACTCAAATACTTATGACTGATATTAAAGAGATAAACGAAAAAATTCAGAAGGAAAGCGCATTTATTGATTTACTCACCTTGGAAATGGATAAGGTTATAGTAGGTCAGCAATATATGGTAGAACGCTTGTTAATTGGATTATTATCAAATGGACACGTTTTACTTGAAGGCGTGCCAGGACTTGCAAAAACATTGGCAATTAAGTCGCTGGCTTCATGTATTGATGGGGAATTTAGCAGGGTACAATTTACACCGGATTTGTTGCCAGCTGATTTGGTGGGTACCATGATTTATAGCCCGAAAAATGAAGAGTTTTCAATAAAGAAAGGCCCTGTATTTGCCAATTTCGTTTTAGCAGACGAAATTAACCGAGCTCCAGCAAAAGTCCAAAGTGCATTATTGGAAGCGATGCAAGAAAAGCAAGTTACCATTGGAGAACAAACATTTAATTTGCCTAATCCATTTTTGGTATTGGCAACACAAAACCCAGTTGAGCAAGAAGGTACATATCCTCTGCCAGAAGCACAGGTTGACAGGTTTATGCTAAAAATTGTAATTGATTATCCTTCAAAAGAGGATGAGCAAAAGATTATGCGTAACAATTTGGCAAATACATACCCGAAGGTGCAAAGTGTGCTAAAACCTGAGGATATTTTAAAGGCTAGGGAAGTGGTGAAGGAAGTTTATATGGATGAAAAAATTGAAAAATATATTGTAGATATTGTATTTGCAACACGTTACCCAGCCGATTATAATTTAGATAAATTAGATGGCTTGTTAAGTTTTGGTGCATCACCAAGGGCAACTATCAACTTGGCATTAGCTGCTAAAGCATATGCTTTTATAAAACGTAGAGGATATGTTATTCCTGAAGATGTAAGGGCTATATGTTTAGATGTAATGCGTCACAGGATTGGCCTTACATATGAAGCGGAGGCAGAGAATATTACTACTGAAGATGTTGTAACAGAGGTGTTAAATGCGGTTGAAGTACCATAAATGGAAACGGCGGAGCTTTTAAAAAAGGTAAGAAAGGTAGAAATCAAAACCAAAGGACTATCTAATCACATATTTTCAGGTGAGTATCATAGTGCCTTTAAAGGGAGAGGTATGACCTTTAGTGAGGTGCGTGAATACCAGCCAGGTGATGATACTAGGGCTATTGATTGGAATGTAACAGCCCGATTTAACGCTCCATTCATAAAAGTTTTTGAGGAAGAAAGAGAGATGACCGTGATGCTATTGGTTGACGTAAGCTCTTCAGGTGATTTTGGTACAAAAACCCAACTGAAACAAGAGTTGATAACGGAGCTATGCGCGGTACTTGCTTTTTCTACCATAAATAATAACGATAAAATTGGGGTATTGTTTTTTTCGGATAAAGTGGAAAAATTTATTCCTCCTGCAAAAGGGAAGAGGCATGTACTTAGAATTATCAGAGATTTAATTGATTTTAAACCTGAGAACAAAAAAACAGATATTGGTTTTGCCCTGAAATATTTTAACAACGCTATTAAAAAGAAGTGTATAGCCTTTATTATTTCTGATTTTATAGATGATACATTTTCAGATGCGCTAAAAGTAGTTGCGAAGAAACATGATTTAGTGGCATTGCGAGTTTTTGATGCTGGTGAACGCGCCCTTCCTAATTTAGGAATGATTCGCTTAGTGGATGCTGAAACAGGAGAAGCAAAATGGATAGATACATCTTCTAAGGAAGTTAGAAAGCAATTCGCTGCTGCTGCTAAGAAACGGGAAGATATAATGTTGGAAGTGTTTAGGAAAACTATGGTTGATGTGGCGCATATCAATACATCAGAATCCTATATCCGTCCATTATCAAATTTATTTGCACGAAGGTAAATGATGGTGAATCATAGGTACATATACAGGCTTGGAATAATAACAATGTTGTTATTCGTTAATATGCTTTTTGGTTATGCTCAAAAGGGTGAGGCGATTGTAGAGCTGGATGTACATAACTTGAAAATAGGGGAGCAGGCCCAACTTAAATTGTCGTTTACCTATCCCGTAGAAAGTGGGAAGTATCAAAAAATATTCTGGCCAGTTATTCTAGATACCTTATCTGAAAAAGTAGAAGTGCTTAGCCAATCTGCTATTGATACTATTTATGTTGATAGTATTAGACCGTATCGTTTTGAATTGGTAAAGCATATAACTATAACATCATTTGAGGAAGGGGCATATAATATTGGCCCATTTGAGTCTGTCTCTTATACACATCTCCGAGCCCACGAGACCCGGAATAATCT
>CAXHCC010000126.1:0-7903 GCA_964014945.1 uncultured bacterium
GACTGCGAGACCAAATACAGCAAAAGATACCATTACGATTGAAGGTACACCAACCATAAGTGGTGCGTTTGATTATACGGTTACCACTAACAAAGGTACTTGTGGCGACAGCAGTAATTTTGTTGGATCTATTGCCATTGGTATTGGTATTGTTACACCGGGTGCTGATGACCAAACGGTATGTCAAGGGCAAGCTATTAGCCCTATTCGGTACTCATATGCCGGTGGCGACACTGCCGTTGTAGCTGGCTTACCTGCAGGTTTGACTGCGAGACCAAATACAGCAAAAGATACCATTACGATTGAAGGTACACCAACCGTGAGCGGTGCTTTTGATTATACGGTTACTACGAATAAAGGAACTTGTGGCGACAGTAGTAATTTTGTTGGATCGGTAACTATTGGTGTTGGAGTTGTTACAACGGGAACGGTTGATCAAAGGGTTTGTAAAGGAGAGTTAATTACGCCTATACAATTTTCTTTTGCGGGTGGCGGAACAGCCACTGTAACTGGCTTACCAACCGGCTTAACATGGTTACCTGTTAATGATACGGTTTATATAAGTGGTGCTCCAACCCAAGAAGGTATTTTTAACTACGTAGTACAATCAACAGGCGGTACTTGTGCAGGCAGCTCTTACTCTGGTGAAATTGTGAGCGGTGGCGGACTTGTACTGGGCAGCAATGATGCCCAACAAATATGTTTAAATAGCCCTATTACACCAATTAAATATGTAATTGAAGGAGGTAGCGCAATTGTTAATGGTTTACCAGCTGGTGTTAGCGCTTCTAATGTAATTAATGATACGCTTACCATTACCGGATCGCCTGCTATTGTGGGTGTGCATACCTACACCATAATTACCAACGGTACTTGTACAACTCAACAAAGTAGTTTTACTGGAAGCATTACAGCTGCTGGCAGTTATTACAATAATGGTGCTACAAGCCAATTGGTTTGTATTAACGACCCTATTGCAGCTATCAATTTTGATTTCCAAGGTACGTTAAGCATAATTGGCCTGCCAAGCGGAGTTGACACAACGGTAAATGGCAACACACTAACCATTAGTGGTTCGCCAAGCGTTGAAGGTTCCTTCCCTTACGCAATTTCGGTAAACAGCCCTGCATGTAGTTCAATTAATGATTTATATGATACCATTAATGTGGCCAATCCAAAAGCAAGCTTTACTACGGATGTAAATGGTGCAACACCAAATCAACCAATACAATATACCAACAACAGTGTAGGAGCTGATGCGTATTCTTGGGATTTTGATGACGGTGAGTTCAGTGCAGAAGAAAGCCCATCACATGCTTTTGCTGAGGAAGGGTTGTTTAAAGTGGTATTAACTGCCACCTATAAGAACGTATGCCCTGATACAGCATCTAAAACATTTGGCATATATACCTGGGACGTAGGAAATGTGTTTACACCAAATGGAGACGGTAAAAATGATGTTTACTCAGTTATATCCAAAGGTATTGGAGATATACATGCTACCGTTTACAATAGATGGGGGCGTAAAGTGTTTGAATGGTTTAACGTAAATGATGGGTGGGATGGTAGAGTGTCCGCAACAGGTGCTGAGGCACCGGCAGGAACCTACTTCATTGTTATTCGTATTACAGACCTATCCGGCATTGAGACTATTGAAAAAAAATCGATAGAGTTAATCAGGTAATACCTGATTAACTCCTTTACTTCTTTAACCTTGAACAGATAGCTATTTCATTTAATAGAAATTAGCCCGTTTTATTTCTCTTTGCTCGTTTGGGCAATTACATATATATTTATGGAATACCAATGAGTTCGGCTATCCATAAACTATCCATTATAATACCTGCTTATAATGAAGAAACGACTATCGTTAAAATTCGTCAAAAGGTGTGTGAAATAAATTTACCAGATGCAATTCAAAAAGAAATTATTGTTGTTAACGATGCCTCAACCGATGATACGGAGCTGTTGGTAAAAAAGTTTTCAGAAACAAACCATGGGCATTGCATAACATTACATGCTCATAAAAAAAATTTAGGTAAAGGTGGCGCTATTCATAGCGCATTACCTAAATGCACAGGAGATTATGTATTAATTCAGGATGCTGATCTTGAATACGACCCTGAAGACTATAATAAAATGTTAGAACCCGTATTAAAAGGTAATGCCGATGCGGTATTAGGTTCTAGGTTTAAAGGAGATACTCCGCATCGTGTTTTATATTTTTGGCACTATGTAGGTAATAAGTTGCTAACGTTATTTACTAATTTAGTTACAGACCTTAACCTTTCTGATATGGAAACGGGATATAAACTCGTTAACCTTCAATTTATTCGCAAGCTTAATTTAAAAGAAAAAAAATTTGGGTTTGAACCTGAGTTTATGATCAAACTGGCTCGCATTCCTAATGTTAGAATTTATGAAGTTGGAATTTCGTACTACGGAAGAACCTACGCAGAAGGGAAAAAGATTGGGTGGAAAGATGGTATAAGTGCAATTGCATGTATAGTAAAATACGGCCTATTTAAAATGAAGTAATCGTTTATAATCCTGATAAAACCTCCGTGCTTAAAAAGATATATATAAGTCTCCCCTACATTATTGGTGTTGTGGGCGTAATTATAGGAATTACGGGATTAAACCTTTCCTTAAAAGATTATCAAGAAGCTAAATTGCTTTTTCAAGCAATAGGTGATGGCAAAGCCCTTAGCTTTTCTGAAGAATTATTCAACACCATGAAGCCAAAACTTGTTGTTATATCCATGGCTGGTATACTTATATCGATTGCGTTTGTGTTATTAAAATCAATTATTCTTGCTGAATTAAACAACATAAAAGATGATATACTAATCTTAACTCATAAAACGTACACCTTCCTAAACCATTTGTTTAAGAACAACAATCGATTACATGGCTTAGCATTGTTAGTTGTAATTGTAGTGGGAGTTCTGGTTAGAATAAGCCATATCAACCACCCCATTAGGTACGATGAGGCATTTACGTTGTACAGTTATGTAAACTCTCCTACACTGTTTACCATTTCTAATTATTCTTTTCCCAACAATCACATTTTCCATTCACTGCTGGTTCAACTCAGTACGTTTGTTTTTGGTGAAAGTCTTTTTGCCATTCGTTTACCAGCTTTATTGGCAGGAATTCTTTTACTTCCTCTATCTTATTCATTTGCTAAAGAAATATTTAATAAACACATAGCACTTGTTAGTACGGCACTATTAGCTTGTTGCTATCCATTAATCGACTACTCTGTTAATGCACGCGGGTATACATTAACTTGCTTATTTACATTGTTGCTCTTGTTGTTAATACTAAAACAAAACAATCAAAAAGCTCATTACTCATGGGTAATTATTGTTGCAAGTTTAGGTTTATACACCATACCCATATTTGCGTATCCGTTTGGTATTGTTTTATTCCTTTCAATTCTTAAGAACAAGAAAATAATCTTAAAACCGGTACTAATTTATTCAATAGGAACAGTTGCACTAACCACTTTACTATACACACCTGTTTTGCTTTATAAAGGATTAAACGCCTTAATTGCTAATGAATTCATTGTTAAACACACTTATCAAGAGCTTCCTTTATTACTTGGTAATAACCTATTTAAAACCTTTACTTGGTTTACCAATAATGGTCATTGGAGTGTAGTGGGCATAGCATTACTAGCACTAATAATTGGGGCATTCATGGGCAATAAACGTTCTACAAGTGTATTACTCTCCATACTTTTGAGTTTAACTATTATACTTTTTATACAGCGTGTAAACCCTCCTATTCGTGTTTGGTTATTTCTTTTACCATTGCTCTTACCCTTTATAGTTCAAGGTGTATTTTTTTATGTTCGTAATAACAAAGTTATTACTACTGTTATCAGCTTGTTTATTGTACTTTCAGGTGCTATTTATTTACATATTCATAAGTTTAACCTTTCGCCTAGCAAAGAAATATTTGTTTATGAAGAGCTTGCCAAAACCCTAAAAAAGGTAACTACAAAAAATGATAAATTAGTAGCACAACTTCCAATTGATTACCCGCTCAGCTATTATTTGGAGAAACATCACGTGGCAGTAAAACTTCCGCATGTTTATAACGGTGGATATTCAGACACTTCAACAAACCACCGGCATATTTACATAATAGCCGATGAACGTTATAAACAAAATAATTTTATGGAAGCGTTAATAAGCAGTAAAAACACGAATATAGACAAGCAATATGAGCACATTGTGCTGTACAAGCACAACCCACGCAAGCATTAAATTTACAACCATTTATTGGCTATCCTTAAATTAACACCAAAGGTTCAGCCTTATAGTGCTACAATCTACGTTTAACGCAATACATTTAATTGCTGCATGTGAACATTAACAAACTCATTAACACATTCCTTTTATACCCAATTAACAATAGTAAATGTTATACCTATAATTATCTATTATATTGGCTACTTAAATAGGATTATTTAATCAAAAAAAACAATTCGTATGGCCAATAGTATGTATAAACTAAGTAAAACGTTTCCAAAAAAAAGAGCCTTTATAACAGGTTGTGGTGGCGGTTTAGGGCGCTCAATGAGTCTTGAACTAGCAAGCAATGGATGGACAATTGGCATTTCTGATATTAATGAAGCAGGATTGCAAGAAACCGCTAATATGATTGCTAAGGCTGGTGGAAAAGCACATGTTTATAAATTAGATGTAGCTGATAGCGATGCTTATGAAATAGTAGCCAAAGACTTTTTAAATAAGGAACGAGGCATTGACCTATTAATAAACAACGCTGGTGTTGGGGATGGTGGTGTTTTTGGAGAGTATAATACAGATAATTGGAAATGGATAGTAGGCATAAACCAAATGGGAGTAATTTATGGTTGTCATAATTTTGTTCCTACCATGAAAAAGCAGCGCTCGGGACACATCATAAACATAGCCAGTGCCGCATCATTTATGGCCGCACCAACCATGTCGCCATACAATGTTACCAAGGCCGCGGTATTATCCCTTTCTGAAACGCTCTATTCAGAACTACTGCAACAAAACATAAACATTTCGGTGGTGTGCCCTACCTTTTTTAAAACTAACGTAATGCAACATGGACGTGGCGATCAAAAACAACAAAAAGCCGGTCAAAAAATGGTTGACAAATCAGGTATAGAACCAAGTGAAGTAGCCCAACTGGTGCTAAAAGAAGCGGGCAAAAAAACGTTTTATATCGTCCACCCTTTTTCAGCAAAAGTACTGTGGTCTATAAAACGTTTGTTTCCAACAAAGATGATAAACTTCATTGGAAAAAAATACGACAGCAGCAGACGTTAAGTTAGCGTCTTATAAATAATAGCAATAAACTATATTTGGTACTGTAAACAATTATAAAATTGTTAAATGCACCAAGTACTTCAACAATGGCTTAGCAGTGGCACCCATATTAGATATGGGGCACCCAAACACCAGGTATTTGTTAAAGAGGTAGGCAACCCCAATGCTCATGTCGATAAAACTTTGTTATTGCTACATGGTTTTCCTGAGTCTAGCTTTTCTTATCATGCCATACTAGCGGGTATGTTAAATACCTTTGAGCGTATTATTTTATTTGATATGATAGGTTATGGTTTTAGTGATAAACCAAACGAGCAACATTACTCCTACTCTCTTTCAGAGCAAGCGAATGTATCACTTGCCGTATGGGAATACTTTAATGTTACAGGAGGTCATGTAATTGCGCATGATATGGGTACCAGCGTAGCCACAGAATTAGTGGCACGCCACGTAAACAATAAGCTTCCCTCCTTTTTTACAGATGGGTTTAAAAGCTTCACGTTCACCAACGGCAGCATGGTATTGTCTTTAGCCAAATTACGCCTCAGCCAAAAAATACTGCTTTCCAAATACGGCTCCTTCTTCGCGGGTTTTACTAATTACCCAATATTTGCCCAACAAGTACGCAGTGCCAATGGCAACAATAATTTAACCGAACAAGAAATAGAATGGAT
This sequence comes from uncultured bacterium, assembly GCA_964014945.1. Taxonomy (GTDB): domain Bacteria; phylum Bacteroidota; class Bacteroidia; order 2-12-FULL-35-15; family 2-12-FULL-35-15; genus 2-12-FULL-35-15. The sequence continues at coordinate 6,011 of CAXHCC010000126.1, forward strand.
GTGGGAATTAAATTGCCTGCAAGAAGGAGACAAAAAAAGCCACTTAAGTATACGCTACATTAACGACAGAAAAAAGTTTGAAAATAGCCGTTGGCTACCCGCCTTGGCTAAATGCGAACTGCCTTTACATTTATGTTGGGGCGAAGATGACCGGGTGGCGCGAATACAAATGGCACACTACTTAAAAAATGAAGTGTGCACCAATGCCACACTCACAGTTATGAAAGGTTTGGGCCACTTTTGCCAGTTGGATAAGCCTGATAAATGGGTGGAATATGTGAGTGGGTTTTATAAGGTTTTGTAGAACCACTATTTTATCCTAACCCCACGCGGCTGGGATAATTCCGACACCACCCCTTGGTTGGTTACAGCTCGCAATCTATAACTATAAGCCCTTGTAGTTAACGGATCAATTTTTCTAAGATTATGCCTATAGGTTTCTATTCATAGATAAACTATATTTATTCCCATACATGTAATGCCAATTAATTATCCGACAACAAACGGTTATAAGCGCTTAATGTCGGTTAATGTGTTGATATAAAAGAGATATAGGAATATTAACTAAACCCAGCATATAAGTTTATATGAGTACCAGTACGCATATATTTTATTATGAAATATATTATAATTGCATCTTGTATTCTAACTCTTACAGCGTGTAAGTTTGACTCTCCCTCAGATTCCTATTCGGAGGAAAAGTTAAGTCAACCTCTTGTGCAGCAAGAATCGAAAGATATAAGCACTACCTCTATCCCCAAGAAATTTGAACTACCTAATTCTGACACTAATTTATCTGACACCATTAATTTATCACAGTTATCTCTTTCAGACCAAATTGATATTGACTCATTAGTTGCTAGTAAATACAGTTTGATAAACTTTGACAGCTTATCGCAGTATGCTATAGATTACTACGCTCAAGCAGAACCAAAAATCATTAGAAATATTAAAGAAGAAAAAAGTAGCCTTTTAATAATGTCATATTACACTTCAATGGCTGGTGACGGGAATCCTATGATTAAGTTTATAGCGATTTCAAATGAAGGACAAATTACCGACAGTTATGAAGAACGGATTCATTACCAACATGGGTATGAGTTAATACCAGAGCAGACATTAATAACTGTTTCAGCTACTCATTTTGAATTAAACTTGAACAATGTTCACAATAAATTGGAAAATGATAGTTTAATAGTAATCAAGAATGAGAAGTTTGTTGATGTTTTTAAAGTAGTTAACGGAAAAATAATTAAAAACAAAAGCTAACAAGCTGTATAAATCATGGCGGTTCATCGGTTTGCGTGGCTTTAGTTTTTCATGGGTAGTCCGTCAATCCTGTGGGATTGACTTACTTTTGAGAAGTAATTTAGTAAGACAATCCACAGGATTGTCTCAGTGTAAAACTTTAACTTTAACACATTAAAACAGCCACGCTTCATACAGAATCGTTATGCTCAATAGGAATTTAAATTGAATCAAAAACCAATTAATGAAAATGAATCTCGATACACTTACCTTTCTTAAAATATTTGGACCAGCTATTGCTTCTATAATCTGGGCAATTTTTGGATGGAAGATTTATGTAACAGAAAAGAATATAAAATCCAATTCTGGAAATCTTGAGCATAAAGAAGAAATCCCAAATTATTCCGAAAACATAACAATTTTGGCTGGTATTTCAGACATTCAATTCGATAGGGGTTACTTTGATGGTGGAAAGGAAATAGATCCATTTCAATCCTTTAACAACGGTGATTTTTCACTTAAAATCAAACTAAAGGATAAAAGGATACTAGTTAGTTCAAAAATTCGCAGTCTTGACGGGAAAATAACAGCGGAAATAGTAGATAATAAATGGGAAATTAACCCGAACAACTACTTTACTGTCTC
>CAXHCC010000127.1:0-7870 GCA_964014945.1 uncultured bacterium
TACACAACGCACATCGTCGGCAGCGTCAGATGTGTATAAGAGACAGCTATCGAAGTCAATACGGTTGTAATTTTATTTCAGTTATGCCAACAAATTTGTACGGTCCTAACGATAATTATGATTTAAAAAGCTCTCATGTTCTACCTGCTCTTATAAGAAAATTCCATGAAGCTAAAACTCAAGGAAAGCCTTCGGTTGAAATTTGGGGAACAGGAGAACCCAAACGTGAGTTTTTACATGCCGATGATTTAGCTGAGGCATGTGTGTTTCTGATGAATAATTATAACGAGCCAGGATTGGTTAATATTGGAGTTGGAGAGGATATTTCTATTGAAGATCTAGCACTTTTGGTAAAAAAAGTGGTTGCGTACCAAGGCGACATTAATTTTGATACTTCCAAACCGGATGGAACACCTCGTAAACTAATGGATGTTAGCAAGCTTAATTCTTTAGGATGGAAACATACGATTGGTTTAGAAGATGGTATTACTAGGGTTTATAAAGAGGTTAAACCATTATTGTAAATTCTTTCCATTAAAATTGAATAAGGTAAAACTATATTGTGCTGCTTTTTTATGGCTAACAATATTTAGTCTCGTATCTGGTCCTTTATTTTCTCAAGAAAACCAATACCTAAATTATGCGTGGTCCCAAATTTATAATTTGGAAACTCCTTTGGTTGTCGTAGACGATTCATCTGAAGTGGCGTTGCAATTTACAAGTTTTAAACCTCGTATTGTGAAACCAATCATGTCACCGCCCAGTCAAAATGACGTATACATGAAAAGAAAGTTTTATGAAGAAAGTCTTTTTATCGCATATGATAAAAACGATAAGTTTCGGCTGACGATAGATCCTTTATTTAACCTTGAAATAGGAAAAGATTTGGTAGACACCACAGGAGAAACCCCTTTTACAAATACTAGAGGTGTTAGGATGCAAGGTGCAATAGGAGAGCAGTTCTTTTTTTACACCTCTTTTTATGAAAACCAATCTACATTTGTTCAATACATTGATGATAAAATTGCCTACACTGGTACATTGTTTCCTGGTACTGAAATTGTTCCGGGACAGGGAAGGGCTAAAGTTTTTAAGGTTAACGGATACGATTATGCCCAAGCCTTCGGGTACATCTCGTATTCTCCAAGTAATACCATAAATCTTCAATTAGGACATGGGAAACATTTTATTGGACACGGATATCGTTCATTATTTCTGTCCGATAATGCCCATAACTATCCATATGCTCGGATATCAACAACCTACAAAAAGCTTCAGTTTACAAATTTATACACAAGCTTTTTAAACCTTACAGATGGAGGGGTAACTACGCCAGCAAACATTGAACGTTTATTTCAAAAAAAGGTGGGTGCATACCAAACTGTTAGTTATAATCATAATAATATTTGGGAGTTGGGTGTTTCTCAATCACTTATTTGGACGGCTGCTGATACCATGAATGCTCAGCATTTATCCTTTAATACCTTTAACCCAATATTAGGGGTAAATGCATTTGGGTATGGTATGAGGAATGATAACAATGTTATGTTAGCTTTTCATGGTAAGTACAATTTTCAAAATAATATTAGTGCGTATGGGCAAATTGTTGTGGATGATTTTAAGCGAGAAACTGATTTAACAGATGTTTATAAAAAGTATGGTTATCAGTTGGGGTTAAAATATTTTCAGCAATTAAAGTTTGGTAATCTCTATTGTCAAGTGGAGTTAAATAGAGTTCGACCATATACCTTTTCGGCAGAGAAGGTAGCTCAAAGCTACACCCATTTTAACCAGTCATTAGCACATCCATTAGGTGCAAATTTTAATGAAATTGTAAGTTTTATCAATTTTAAAAGAGATAGGCATTTTGCACAATTAAAAATGAATTTTATTACACAGGGACTGGATAGTGCTAACAGTAATTATGGTAGTAACGTATTTGTTCCTGACAATTCCACTTTACCAGTGACCAGCAATTTGCTCGATGTAAAAACATTACAAGGCAACAAGTCGCTAACAAATATTTTTGATTTGCATTATGGCTACTTGGTAAACCCTGTAACCAATTTTAGTGTAGTAATGGGAGTAATAAGTCGAATTAACACTATTGATGATGTATCAACAAGTACACATTATGTGTATTTCAGTGTACGTACATACTTGCGCAATTTATATTACGATTTTTAATGAGATTGAGAATACTATATATTGTTATTACATTTTGTGTGTCGTTTGTTGTTAACATTTGTGCGCAACAAGGGAATTATACGCTCACTAAAGATTACGTTTGGGGTGTTGACCAAATGGTAAATGACACTGCTGTCTCATTTCAAACTTTTATTAAACCTTATAGATACGAGGAGCTAAATGAGTTGCACGATACTACCGTATTTATTCCTTCATTATTTAAAGCAATTAAACCTAAATACGCTATTGCTATACCCAAAAAAGTAATGGTGCAAGCATATCCAATTTTAACAACCCAGTTTGGCTTTCAATCTTCACCAAACAGATACTTAAATGATGTTTTGTTTGGAGGAAATATCTTAGGAAATATAGGCGAGAAGTTAACCTTTAATGCTAAAGTATTAGCTGGACAGGGAGTGTATAATAATGCGATAGACTCTGTAATTGTAAATTCAAGCGTTGTTCCCGGTCTTGGTTATGCATACGGTTATACGTCTAGGAGAAACCCTCAACTCCCAACTTATTCCTATCAATACGCCTCAGGTTACTTGTCCTATTCACCCAATAAGGTATTTAATTTGCAACTGGGTCGTGACAAACACTTTTGGGGTGATGGTTATCGTTCTCTGTTTTTATCAGATGTGGCTGCTCCTTATGCATTTTTCAAGGTTACCACATCTATCTGGAAATTAAAATATGTGAACTTATTTACCGCGATGAAAGATGCTAGTCAAGCGTCTGGATTAAAGTCAGACCGATTAAATAAATATGCATCATTTCATTATTTGGGTTGGGATATCACACGGCGTTTAAATGTAGGGCTGTTTGAGGCTGTGGTATGGCAAGGTGATGATGCGGTAAGAAAGCGAGGGTACGATATTACCTATTTAAACCCAATTATGTTTTTTAGACCAGCGGAGTTTTCATTAGGTTCAAGTGATAATGTATTGATTGGTGTTAACGCTAAGTTGAAGCTATTTAAAAAGCAACAGTTGTATGGTCAAATGTTGTTAGACGAATTTGTATTTGCAGAATTAAAAAATAGAACAGGATGGTGGGGAAATAAATATGCTTTTCAGGTGGGTGCGAAAAGTTTTGATATGTTCAAGCTAAAACACCTTAATTTATTGATGGAGTATAATTATGCGCGACCGTATACTTACGCTCATGGAAGTTCACAGCAAAATTACACCCATTTAAATCAAGCCTTAGCACATCCTTTGGGCGCTAATTTTAAGGAAGCCGTTGTGTTGGTGAATTATAATTACAAAAGATGGTTTATAGAGGCTAAGGCCGTGTATGCAACGTATGGGTTAAATGAAAATGGAATTAATTATGGAAAAGATATTGCCATTTCCTACGCCACAAACCGTCCTGGAGAGTATGGTCATGAAATTACGCAAGGCTTACATACCGAGTTGCTGGTAGCCGCTATTAGAGGTGCATATATTATCGATGCCGATATTAATTTAAAACTAGAAACAGGTGTGGCATTAAGAAAAGAATCAAACGCTATTGGAGAAAAGAATAGCCCTTACGTATTTATTGGGATAAGAACTGATTTAACCAACTTATACGACGATTTTTAGGATTACTTAATATTATAAGTTATGAATGATAAAACAGCATTTAGAGTAATAATGGTAATCTCTGCTATTGTATTTGCAGCAGTGATTATCCTCAATAAAAGAATATTGCCAGTACCTGAGGTGGTCCCGTTATTTATTTACAAACTACCTAAATTAAATGCATTTATTAATGGATCATGTAGCCTCCTTTTATTGTTGTCCTTATATATGATAAAACAAAAAAATATTGAGGCACACAGAAAGCTTAATATTATTACCTTTTTCTTGTCAGCAGTTTTCCTTGTATCATATATAACATATCACTGGATAGGAAATGAAACAAAATTTCCTGAAGGCAACGAATTACGACCAGTATATTTAACAATTCTTTTAAGTCATATTGTTTTGGCAGCTGTTGTGTTACCATTAGTATTATTGTCGTTTTATAAAGGATTAAAGAATCAAGTAGAAGCGCATAAGAAAATTGCAAAATGGGCATGGCCAATCTGGTTTTATGTAACCGTTTCTGGTGTGGTGGTGTACTTAATGATTTCTCCATATTACACGCATTAAGACTTGTTGGTATAGTTAAATGCTTGCGTTAAATGGACAATAAACGTTTATTAATAATTGGCCATGTTTGGCCTGAGCCTCAATCGTCGGCAGCTGGAAGCAGAACCCTGCAGCTAATCTCATTTTTTCAAAAGAATAGTTGGCACATAACATTTGTAACACCTGCTGCGGAGAGTGAAAACGCTGTTGACTTATCTAAATTGTCGGTAACCTATCAAAGGGTTAAAATTAACGATTCCTCATTTAATCAGTTATTATTACAACTGAATCCGCAGTGTGTTTTGTTTGATAGATATTTAACAGAAGAACAATTTGGCTGGAGGGTAGAGGAGGTATGCCCTGAGGCTATAAGAATTTTGGATACAATTGATTTGCAATGTTTACGCAACGCAAGGCATGATGCTTTAAAAACAGGGGAGAAGGTGGAGGAGTTGTTGCTACAGTCCGAAATAACTAAGCGTGAAATAGCTAGTGTATATCGTTGTGATTTATCGTTGATTATTTCATCATATGAAATGGAATTGCTTGAGGATACATTTCAAATTGATAATTCCCTTTTAATGTATCTTCCTTTTATGATGGAGGAAATTACTGAAAAAGATAAAGAGGGATGGAAAGGATATAACGAAAGAGAACACTTTGTAACCATTGGCAATTTTATGCACGCACCTAACTGGGATGCGGTATTGTTGTTAAAAGAACGCGTTTGGCCTATTATTAGAGATACGTTGCCCGCAGCTCAGTTACACATTTATGGTGCTTATCCAACACAGAAAGTTTTCGACCTAAATCAACCAAAGGATGGTTTTATTGTTAAAGGAAGAGCAGATGATGTGAATGAAGTAATGTCTAATGCGCGTGTTTGTATTGCCCCTTTGCGTTTTGGAGCAGGGTTAAAAGGAAAGCTAGTTGATGCTATATCAAATGGAACACCTTCAGTGACTACCTCCATTGGTGTAGAAGGAATGCAAGGTGACAATGAATGGCCAGGAGCTGTGGAAGCTTCAATAGAGAATATTGCTCAACAATCGGTTAAGCTTTACTACAGCAAAGAAGCATGGGAAGAAGCCCAGTCAAGGTGTTCTACCATAGTAAATTCAGAATTTAATAAGGAACATCACGAAGAAAGATTTTTGATGCAGATGAATATGCTGATAAGAAACCTTAATTCTCATCGCAGTAATAACTTTATTGGTGCTATGCTGAAGCATCACCATCACAAGAGCACCAAATATATGTCGAGATGGATTGAGGAGAAAAATAAAATTAAGCAGTAAGCCGTGGATTCTTTTACACATTTAGTTTTGGGTGCCGCACTGGGTGAAGCAGTTTTAGGAAAGAAAATTGGTCGAGAAGCAATGTTTTGGGGAGCGGTTGCAAACACAATTCCTGATTTTGATGTATTTACATCTCCATGTGTTTCAGCTCCCACACAAATGCTTATACATAGAGGAATTACACACTCATTTTTTTTCGCCTTAATTGTAGCATGGGTGCTATCATACCTCTTTGCGTTTTGGAAAAAGCGTTTGAATGTATCCCGCAAAGGGTGGTTTGCTCTTTTCTTTATTGGAATGATTTCACATGATTTAATTGATTCTCTTACATGTTACGGTACGGGTTGGTTTGAACCGTTTAGTAGTTATCGCGTAGCATTTGATACCATTTTCGTGTTAGACCCTTTTTATACAATACCCTTTTTAATTTGTGTGTTAATAGCACTAATTGCTAAGAACGGATCAGATAAACGCATTAAATGGACCAAGATGGGTTTATATATTAGCTCAACTTATTTGTTGTTTACGATTATAAACAAGGCGCATGTTCATAGTACGATAAAGCATGCTTTAGAAAACAATAACTATTCTGCTGATAATTTTGTTACAACCCCAACGCCATTAAATAACTTGTTATGGATGAGTTATGCAGTTGATTCAGCAGGATACAGGTTTGGTTATTACTCTATCTTGGATAAAAACGATAACATTCAGTTTTTTTATTTGGATAAGAAGGAACATTTATTAGAGCCATTTAATAAGCAAAAAGAGGTTCAGCAATTAAAGCAGTTTTCGCAAGGATACTATTGTTTAACTAAAGAAGGTAATGACGTTTTCTTTAATGACCTTCGATTTGGGCAAATTCGTGGTTGGGATGAACCCGACTCATCCTTTGTATTTGCTTATAATTTATCTAACCCAAAGGATGAGGGGAATAGAAACCCGTTAAACAGGCATAAAATTAGAGATTCTTACCCCGTTGCTTTAAAATCGCTTATTACAAGGGCAAAAGGAAAACAATAGGTGCAGATAGTTTGATGCAAGCTGCAGGTTAATTGCAATTCAAAATTAAGTACATTAGCAGGCTCATTCGCGAATATGATTTCAGTTAACGGCATTACAGTTTCATTTGGAGGTTACGACCTTTTTAAAGATGTTGGTTTTTTGATTAACCCAAAAGACAGGATTGGTTTAGCTGGAAAAAACGGAGCAGGTAAATCAACCATGCTAAAGATTTTAGCTGGCTTGCAAGAACCAACCAAGGGTGAAGTTACTAAACCGAAAGAGTGCAAAATTGGATATTTGCCTCAGGATATGAAACATCAGCACGGTAGGACGGTTTATGATGAAGCAGCAACTGCATTTTCTGAAATTAAGAACCTAGAAGATCGTCTTGAAAAAATCAATGAAGAGTTAACTACCCGTACAGATTATGAGAGCGATTATTATATGGATTTAATAACTGAATTGTCAGATATTAACACAGAGTTGGGCTATGTAGGCGCAGATAATATTCAAGAAGAAATTGAGAAAATATTAAAGGGTTTAGGGTTTTTGGCTAGCGACTTTGCTCGACAAACAACCGAGTTTAGTGGAGGGTGGCGAATGAGAATAGAATTGGCAAAAATATTGTTGCGAAAACCAGATGTGTTGTTGCTTGATGAGCCTACCAATCATTTAGATATTGAATCTATTCAGTGGTTTGAGGACACCTTGTTGTCGTATATGGGTGCTGTAGTTTTAATAAGTCATGATAAGCGCTTTTTAGATAATGTTACCTCTCGTACAATTGAGATATCAAATCAACGTGCCTATGATTATAAAACAAATTACTCGAAATATTTAATGCTAAGGGCTGAAAGAAGGGAGCAGCAAGAAGCCGCGGCTAAAAACCAGCAGAAGTATATTGAACAAACCGAGGCCCTAATTAATAAGTATAGAGCTCAAGCAACAAAAGCTGCATTTGCCCAATCATTAATAAAGAAGCTTGCAAGGTTAGAAAAAATTGAGGTAGAAGAGAGTGATACGGTAGCTATGAAGTTTAGGTTTCCGGAGCCCGCGCATTGCGGAAAGGTAGTTTTAACCGTGGAAGATGCAGGCAAAGTATACGGAGAAAAAAGAATTTTTAAGGGTGCCAATTTTATTTTAACAAAAGGCGATAAGATTTCATTACTTGGCAAGAACGGAGAAGGGAAAAGTACATTTATGAAAATGGTTGCAGCTGTCTCTTATACACATCTCCGAGCCCACGAGACCCGGAATAAT
>CAXHCC010000128.1:0-7802 GCA_964014945.1 uncultured bacterium
TTATTCCGGGTCTCGTGGGCTCGGAGATGTGTATAAGAGACAGGATATATATAGTATTTCATTAGATAATAATGTTGCTAGATGGCAAGCAGCAATTGTTCAGGATAAATTAGCATGGCCAAATCATGTTTCTGATTTGATGGGTTGGAGATCGCCTGTAGCAAAAATGTACGGTGTGTCAGGTATACCGTATAACGTTTTGCTTGATAAAGAGGGTAAGATATTGGCAAAAAATTTGAGAGGGCAACAACTGGAGGCAACCCTTGAACAAATTTTTAAATAATGAGCATGTGGTTATTTCACTGTAAGAAAATAACACCAATTTTTGCTGCGTTTTCTATTTTAATAACGCATAACGGTTATTCCCAGAAATATTTTCAACAGCAAGTTAATTACGTAATAGATGTTTCGTTAGACGACAACAACCATGAATTGCGGGCCCATGAAACAATTATCTACAAAAATAATTCACCAAACACCCTTAATTTTATCTATATCCACTTATGGCCAAATGCGTATAAAAATAATAGCACGGTTTTAGCAAAGCAGCTAATTGCAGAAGGGAATACAGCATTATACTATTCATCTGAAGAGGAGCGAGGGTATATTGATGGTTTAGATTTTAAGGTGAACGAGGATGGTGTAAAATGGGAATTGTTAAAGGATACGATAGATGTTTGTAAATTATTTCTTAATTCTCCATTAGTAAGTGGAGATAGTATTATTATTTCAACCCCATTTAAAGTTAAGTTACCCTCTGCAAAAATATCTCGTTTGGGGCATATTGGACAGTCTTACCAGATCACCCAATGGTATCCAAAACCTGCAGTATTTGATAAGGATGGATGGCATTATATGCCCTACTTAAATCAAGGTGAGTTTTATTCTGAGTTTGGCAGTTTTGATGTACGTATTACCCTTCCCGATAATTACGTTTTGGGTGCAACAGGAGATATGATTGATGCGGAACATGAGTTGGATTGGTTAAACAAAAAGGTGGAAGAAACAAAGCAGATAAGTTCTTTTGATACTGCAGATATGGATTTTCCTCCATCTAGCTCTACAAATAAAACCTTGCGTTTTGTACAAAATAATGTACATGATTTTGCATGGTTTTGCGATAAGCGATACCATGTTTTGAAAGGAAAGTCAATAACACCGTATAGTAACAATCAAGTTACAACTTGGGCATTTTTTACCAATGCCCAAGCGCACCTATGGAAGAAGAGTATTAACTATATGAATGATGCTATTTATTATTACTCGTTGTGGAATGGAGATTACCCGTACAAAAATTGCTATGCCGTGGATGGTACAATAGCAGCTGGAGGTGGCATGGAGTACCCAAATATTACAATTATAGGAAGCGCGCATAGCGCATTTTATTTGGATCATGTAATTACACATGAAATTGGTCACAATTGGTTTTATGGTATGCTTGGGAGTAATGAACGCATGCATCCATGGATGGATGAAGGAATGAATTCATTTAATGATAATAGATATTTAGAAACCTTATATCCAGACCAAAAATTACTAGGAGATATGGCCAATAGTAAGATAAGTAGGTTGTTGGATTTATCTGATTATAAACACAAGTGGGAAAATGAGTTGTATTATTTGTTAAATGCAGTTAAGGGAGAAGATCAAGCACTTAATTTACCGGCAGAAGAATTTACCAGTCTTAATTATGGTGGTATGGTGTACTCAAAGAGCGCTTTAGCTTTTGATTATTTAATGGCTTATGTGGGTGAACAAAATATGGATAATGTAATGCAAGCGTATTTTGATGAATGGAAATTTAAGCATCCGCAACCAGAAGATTTTCGAAAAGTTGTTCAAGGCGAGTTAAGAGGTGATTTAAATTGGTTTTTTGATGACCTTTTGTCAACTAATAAGAAGTTAGATTATAAAATTGTATTTGTTTTTCAGTATGAGGATGAATCGTGGGATGTTGGTATTAAAAACGTAGGTGATATAACCGCACCTATTTTTTTACATGGTATTAAAAACGGGAAAGTGGTAACAAAGGTGATGCATAGTGGCATTGCTAATAAAGGTGTAATTGGAGTTCCTCCTTCAGATGTTGATTACTTTGTAATTGATTATGATAATGATATGCTTGAGCTGAATAGAAACAACAATTATATTCGCACAAAGGGCTTACTAAAAAAAGTAGAACCAATTAAATTTCAATTTATAGGCAGTTTGGATCACCCAAATAAAACCCAATTATCTTATATGCCAGTTATTGGTTGGAATGCTTACAATAATTGGATGTTTGGATTGGCGTTGCACAATACTACCTTGTTACAAAAAAAATTGGAGTATCAGTTGGTTCCATTATATAGCCCTAATGTAAACGATGTTGCTGGTTATGGAAATGTAACATATAATTTATTTCCTAAAACAGGCCTAGTGTCACGTATAGCTATTGGTGCCAAAGCCAAACGTTTTGCGCAGAATACTACATTGTTTGATTTGAATTATAATAAGGTTGCTCCCGAATTAGGAATTACCTTTAGGAATAAAAGAGCAACAAGCCCGTTTACCCACAAACTTGAATTTCAACATGTGCGATTGATTAATGATGTTATAGGCTTAAACATAATTACTACAACTACAGGAAATGAAGTAGTGTATAACAAATTGATTAACAAGATTAATTTTAATGTTCTTCGTTATGAATTGTCAAAAAAACATGTTGTTAAGCCGTATAACATAAGGGTGGAAATGCAACAAAGTGAGGATGTATATAAAACATCATTAACCGCAAAGTACAGTATAAACTATAAAGAAAAGAGAAAAGGGTTTGATGCACGGTTTTTTGCAGGGGCATTTGTTGCAACCAGTGCAAATGATGCAGGAGCATACAGGTTTCGTATGAGTGGACAAGCGGGTTATCAAGATTATTTATTTAATCATACCTATTTGGGAAGAAATGAAACTAATGGTGTATGGGCGAAACAATTTACAGAAACTGATGGCGCTTTTAAGATATTTTCTCCTCTTGGTCAAAGTGCTGAATGGTTAATGGCGTTAAATTTAAAATCATCCCTAGGAAATTTGAAGCTACCCTTAAACGTATACATTGATATGGGGGTGTCGGCACCCGACGGAAGATTGGCTGAAACCTTATTGTATAACGCTGGCGCCTCACTAAGTATATATAAGAACGTATTTGAGATTTATTTCCCTATACTTTTTTCACAAGGCTTTACAGACTACCACAATGCGAACGGAATAGATTATGTAGAAACAATTCGGTTTGTATTAAACTTTAATCTGTTAAACCCATTTGAAGCCATTAGGAACCTGGAATTATAGATAAATGCAAGCCAACAAAAAAATATACTTTGCTTCAGATTTTCATTTAGGCGTACCTAATCGTGAAAAAAGTTTAGAACGAGAACAACGAGTTGTTCGTTGGTTGGATGAAGTGAAGCACGATGCGCAGGAAATTTACTTAATGGGTGATATATTTGATTTTTGGTTTGAGTATAAATATACAATTCCTAAGGGTTTTATTCGTTTGTTGGGGAAGCTAGCAGAATTGGTAGACTCAGGCATTAAGGTTACGTTCTTTACCGGTAATCATGATATGTGGATGTTTGACTATTTCCCAAAAGAACTAGGAATTGAAATATATCGAGAACCAATTGAAAAAGAGTATAATGGAAAAAAGTTTTACTTAGGGCATGGCGATGGTTTGGGACCAGGAGATAAGGGGTATAAGTTTATAAAAAAGGTATTCGCAAATCCCGTTTGTCAATGGTTATTTGCTCGTATACACCCAAACATAGGTATGGGTATTGCGCAGTTTTGGTCGAAACAAAGTAGGCATGCAAATGGGGAAGAGGATGAAAAGTTTTTAGGTGCGGAAAAAGAGTGGTTGGTTACGTATTCCAAAGAAATGTTGCAACAAAAGCATTTTGATTATTTCTTATTTGGTCACCGTCACTTACCCTTAGATATTCAATTGAACGAAAATAGTCGTTATGTTAATTTGGGCGAGTGGATTAAGTACAATAGCTATGCTGTTTTTGATGGCAAGCAATTGGAATTAAAAACTTTTGAGGACTAGTAAAACCGTTCCGCCAAATCTGCTAATCTATAGGAGTAGCCACTTTCATTATCATACCAACCCATTACTTTTACCATATTACCAACTACAGTGGTAAAGCCAGCATCAAAAATACAGGAGTTAGGGTTGTCAACTATATCAATAGAAACAATAGGATCTTCAGTATAATCTAAAACAGTTGAAAGTTCATGTTGACTGGCACTTTTGAAAGCTTGATTAATTTGTTCTCTGGTTACTGGCTTAGAAAGTACACAAGTAATATCTGTGAGTGATCCGTCCGGAACCGGAACACGAATTCCGCAACCGCCTAACTTGCCATGCAAGTGCGGAAAAATTTTTGTAATAGCTTTTGCTGCACCAGTGGAGGTTGGTACAATTGACATAGCCGCCGCTCTTGCTCTTCTTAGGTCTTTGTGTGGTGCATCATGTAAACGTTGATCGCCTGTGTATGAATGTACCGTTGTTATAAAGCCATCCTCTAAACCCCAGTTTTCATCCAATACTTTTATAAGTGGAGCTGCGCAATTAGTGGTGCAAGATGCGTTAGAAATAATGACATCATCTTCGGTAATTATCTTATCGTTTACACCGAATACAACTGTTTTTATGCTTTTAGTTTTGGGCGGAGCAGAAAGAATAACTTTTCGTGCACCTGCATAAATGTGTTTTTGTGCAAGCTCTTGCGTTAAAAATAAGCCTGTTGATTCAATAACAATATCTATTGCTAAATCTTTCCATGGTAAATTACTTGGGTCTTTTTCACCAAGCACCTTAATTTTTGTTTCGTCTATAATTAGTTCATCACCTTCAGCTTTAACACTGCTATCCATTACGCCATGCACAGAATCGTATTTAAGTAGATGAGCTAAAGTTGCGGTGTCGGCTAGGTCGTTCACAGCAACTATTTCAATGTTCTTTCTTTGGAGCATCACCCTACAGGTAACCCTTCCTATTCTACCAAAACCGTTTATAGCAACTCTTATTTTTTTCATAATTAGGTTTTACAAATATATGCTGAAATACACAGCATTGTGAAATTGTTTAAATTATATTTGCTAGACCTTAATTATAAATCATAACTGAAACCATCAAGTACTGAAGCAATGAAAAAAAGCATTATAAATTTTACCACGGCAAGGGTTTCTGGTTTCAGTGATGGCATAATTGCACTGGTATTGTCCCTAATGGTGTTAAATATAGAATTACCACCGTTAGTAGAAAATCCAACCTCTCATGAAATTCATGGTCATTTTATCAAGTTGTTGCCTACAATTGGGGTATACTTTATAAGTTTCGTTAGTATTGGCATATTTTGGGTTAACCATCACAATTTTTTCTACTTGTTTAAGCATATTAATTATGTGGTGTTGTGGTTGAATTTGGGTCTTTTGTTTGCACTTACCTTGGTACCATTACCTACGGGTTTTTTGGCTGACTATCCTTTAAGTCCTGATGCAACGGGTGTTTACGCGTTTAATTTGTTTTTTTGTAATACCTACTTTGGATTGATCGTATGGTATTCTTACAAAAAGAAATTATTACAAGATAATATTGATGATAAATCGATTAAAACTATATTAAGAATGGTTTTTGTTGCTTGTCTGTTGTGGGTTTTAGCCATATTTATTGGTTTTGTTCATGTTGGGTTATCGTACACGGTAATGGGAATAATTGCTTTGATTTTCATAAAACCGAAGGATGTTAACTATATCCAAGATAAGGCTTAAAATAAATGCTGGTTTATTCGTAAGTTCGCAGTCCTAATAAGAGAAGATAAATGGATAAGATTAGAAACTTCTGTATTATCGCGCATATTGATCACGGTAAAAGCACCTTGGCTGACAGGTTATTGGAGCATACAAATACTGTGAATAAAAGAGAGATGGAAGCGCAGGTGTTGGATGATATGGATATTGAAAAGGAAAGAGGTATTACTATTAAGAGTCACGCCATTCAAATGGATTATGAATTGGATGGTACAAAATATGTATTGAATTTGATTGATACACCGGGCCATGTAGATTTTTCTTATGAAGTTTCTAGATCCATCGCATCTTGTGAAGGAGCACTGTTAATAGTTGATGCTGCACAGGGCATTCAGGCGCAAACAATTTCTAATTTGTATTTGGCCATTGACAATGATTTAGAAATTATTCCGGTATTAAATAAAATTGACTTGCCCAGTGCAGAACCTGAAGAGGTAAAGGATCAGATAGTAGATTTGATTGGATGTGACAGAGATGAGATTATACCAGCTTCTGGAAAAACCGGTTTGGGAGTTGATGATATTTTGAAAGCCATTGTTGACCGTGTTCCGGCTCCTGAAGGGGACGAAAAGGGTAATTTAAAAGCCTTGGTATTTGATTCGGTTTTTAACATATTTAGAGGAATAATTGCTTACGTTAAAATTGAAGATGGAGTGTTGAGAAAGGGGGATATGGTAAAGTTTATGGCTACCGGAAAAGAATATGCCGCCGATGAAATTGGTGTGTTGCGGTTGGAACAAGAACCTAGGAAGGAATTAAAAACGGGTGATGTTGGTTATATTATTTCTGGAATAAAGGATGCTCGAGAAGTAAAGGTAGGGGATACGCTTACTACAGTTACCGACCCTGCAACAGAAGCAATTGCAGGTTTTGAAGATGTAAAACCAATGGTATTTGCAGGTATTTACCCTGTTGATACGGAAGACTTTGAAGAGCTCCGGTTTTCAATGGAGAAACTGCAATTAAATGATGCTTCTTTAACTTGGGAACCAGAATCATCTGCTGCTTTGGGTTTTGGTTTTAGATGTGGATTTTTAGGAATGTTGCATATGGAAATTGTGCAAGAGCGCTTAGAAAGAGAGTTTAACATGACTGTAATAACTACAGTTCCCAATGTTTCATATCACGCTTACACCACTTCGGGTGAAAAGGTAGAGGTGAATAACCCTTCTGATTTGCCTGACCCAAGTAAAATGGATAGGGTGGAGGAGCCTTACATTAAAGCACAAATAATTACCAAGGCTGATTTTGTGGGCAATATCATGACCTTGTGTATTAGCAAACGTGGGGAACTTACCAATCAAGTGTATTTAACTACGGATAGGGTGGAGCTAACTTTTGATATGCCCTTAGGTGAAATTGTTTTTGACTTTTATGATCGCTTAAAAACCATTTCTAAAGGCTATGCTTCTTTTGACTATCAACCATCCACCTATAGGGCAAGTGATTTAGTTAAGTTGGATATTCTGTTGAATAGTGAGCAAGTAGATGCACTATCTTCATTAATTCATCGTGATAACTCATATGAGTTTGGTAAGAAAATGTGTGGGAAATTAAAGGAGTTAATACCTCGCCAGCAGTTTGAAATTCCTATTCAGGCTGCAATTGGTGCCAAAATTATTTCTCGAGAAACGATAAGTGCTATGCGTAAGGATGTAACGGCTAAGTGTTATGGTGGTGATATTTCGCGAAAGCGAAAACTTTTAGAGAAGCAAAAGGCTGGGAAGAAAAAAATGAAGTCTGTGGGTAATGTAGAAATACCACAAAGTGCATTTATGGCCGTACTCAAGTTAAACGATTAAATATTTTTTCCTTGTCATCTTCAGATAAAAAACCAATAGGTGTTTTCGATTCTGGTTACGGAGGGCTTACTGTTTTAAAAGAGATTGTTAACGCCTTGCCCAGCAACTGTCTCTTATACACATCTCCGAGCCCACGAGACCCGGAATAAT
>CAXHCC010000129.1:0-7694 GCA_964014945.1 uncultured bacterium
CAACGCACATCGTCGGCAGCGTCAGATGTGTATAAGAGACAGATATAAAGGTGGTGATGGTGCTGGTGGGCAGGTAGTTATAACAGAGGCGATTTCAAATGGAGCTAATCAAGAGTACTACGTTCCTGGAACTTATACTTGGACAGCACCAGCGTGTGTTACAACGGTTTCTGTAACCGCTTTTGGTGGTGGTGGTGGTGGTGGAAGTAGTAACAATGCAACAGCTAGTGGTGGATCTGGTGGAGGTGGAGGTGCATATAGCTATAACGTTTTAACCGTAGTTCCTGGCACTACCTATACATTAGCAGTGGGAGCAGGTGGTAATGGTGCACAGGCGCTAAATACAAGTGCTGCAACTGCAGGAGGCGATTCTTGGTTTGCTAATTCAACTAACTCCTTATTAGCGAAAGGGGGTGGTTTAGGTGGTAATAACGCTGGCGCATTGGGAACTGGTGGTGCATCTGGTAGTGGAGTTGGATCAACAAAATATTCCGGTGGAAATGGAGATACTGGGGATGGAAATAGTGGTAGAGGAGGAGGTTCATCTGCTGGCACAGGAAGCAATGGGAACAATGGAGGTAATGTTGCGGGTGGTGCGGCCCCAACTGGTGGCTATGCCGGTGGTACAGCCAGTACTACCTATAATGTGAACGGGTCAGATGGGGCAACATATGCTGGTGGCGGTGGTGGAAGTGATGATGCTGGAGAGTCTTATGGTGGAAATGGTGGCGGTGGTTATTTGTCTATAGCTTTTGATCCAACTGTTGAATTGGCAAGTAGTGCCCTTACGGGACAGAGTGTAACAGCTACTTCTAATGGCGATAATATTCCAATTCATAGAATGGAATTAACCGTTGGTGCTTGTGGTACTACATTAACAGGATTTGAGTTTACAACTACAGGAGACTATTTATTAAGTGATATAAGTGCATTTGATTTATATTTAACAAACACAATTGTTTTTGCTACTACAGATAGTTTAAGTTCGGTGGCAACACCAGCGGTTGCAGGAACGCAAACGTTTCAAGCGTTTACCAAGGCCTTGGCGGCAGGTACTTATTATGTATGGGTAACGGTAGATTTAACAAGAACAGCCTTAAACGGACGAACATTACAAGTTAGTGCCAATGCTGCAAGTGATTTTACAGTAACAGATAATAGTATAAGTGGTTCAGCTGCCACTAGTGGCTTTTTTACTTTTGGTAGAGAACGAACATATACCTCTAGTGCAACATGGACGGTACCTGATTGTGTAACAGAAATTGAGATTGAAACCTGGGGAGCTGGCGGTGGCGGTGGTAGTTCTACTAAAACTAGTTGGACTGGTTCTGCTGGTGGATCTGGTGGAGCTTACTCAAAGTCTATTTTAACCGTAACCCCTGGTGCAACTTATAGTATTGTCGTTGGTGCTGGTGGCGCAGCAGGAGGTACAGGTGCTTTAGATTCAGGAACAGGTGTTACTGGTGGAGATTCTTGGTTTTCTACCTCTACAGGTAGTGTTTTAGTTTTAGCTAAAGGTGGTGAAGGAGGCTTGAGAGATGTGGTAGTTCCAAATACTTATACGGTGGGTGGAATTGCACAGTCTGGTGGTCAGGCCGCTGCAGGTGTTGGTCAATTAAAATTTAGTGGAGGTGATGGAGGTGATGGATGGCATGGTGCATATGGTCAGGCTGGTAGTGGAGGATCTGGTGCTGGGGTAGCGGCAAATGGTGTTGAAGGTAATTTTGCTTCATATACAAGCCCGGCCGGTGCTACTTTGGCTCCTGCTGGTGGTGGTGATGGTGGTATTGGAGGTAGTGGTCAGGGTGCAGGTAATAAAGGTGGTGATGGTTCTACACCGGGTGGCGGCGGTGGTGGCGGCGGTGGTGAAGGTACTGGTCCTGATGATGAACGAGAAGGTGGTATTGGAGGGTCGGGACAAGTAAAAATTTCATGGGAACGAACCAGAACATTTAACGGTAGTGGCTCATGGACAGTTCCGGCTGGTATTACCTCAATTGATATTGAAATTTGGGGTGCTGGAGGTGGTGGTGCTGGTTCAAATAATACATTAATAGATGGTCAGCCTGGTGGTGGTGGTGGTGCTTATACAAAATCGTCTCTTTTGGTAACCCCAGGTACAACCTATTCTGTACATGTTGGTTCTGGTGGTACTGGAGGTACTGGTACAGGAGGTACGGAAGATGGAACGGATGGAGGTGACTCTTGGTTTAGTTTACGTGGTGATGGTACAGCTCCTACATCCACGGCAGAAGGGGCTTTAGCAAAAGGAGGTACTGGAGCTATTTATAGTAATATTGGTGGTACAATAGGTACAGGTGGTTTAGCAGCTAATGGTATTGGCGATATTAAATATGATGGAGGCGACGGAGGAGCTGGAAATAATGGAGCATCTAGTGAAGGTGGTGGTGGTGGTTCTAGTGGTGGTAGTGCTGCTAATGGAAATGATGGTGCTGCATCTTCAGCTGGTGGTGCTGGTGGTGCTGCTCCTATAGGTGGCTTTGCCGGTGGTAAAGGTGGTTGGGATGATGGATCGAATGGTGCTACAGCTAATTCTTTGTTAACTTATCATGGAGCCCCAGGCAATATCGGTGGAGGAGGTGGCGGTGCCAGCTCTGGTGATGATAATGGTGCTAGGCCGTCAACATATGCTCGAGGCGGAGATGGATCTAACGGTAGAATTCTAATTGATTATACCACTGAAGCACCTGTGATTGGTGATAATGCTCAGGCAGCGAATAACATATGTCCATCCGAAACAGGGAAACTTATTCATTCATTTTTATTAACGGAATTACCAATTTGTGACCCTGCATTATTAACTGTAGTAACCGGGGCTGATTTTACTACAACAGGAGACTACTTGGCAAGTGATGTGGATAATTTTAAGCTTTACTACAAGACTAGTGATGATTTTAGCACAGCAACTTTGTTAGCTACGAATAATTCTCCTGCTGCGGCTGGTTTACAAACGGCTTTTTCGTTTACTGCAACTCCAGTAACGTTAATTAGTGAACAAGAAATTTATTTTTGGATTACCATGGACGTTTCTTCTACCTCAGGTGGTAATAGGACTTTAGGTGTAAGTGCAACTGCTGCAGCAAATATTACGGCAACAGAAACACCCGATTTTACTGCGGATGCTAGTGGAACACAGACGTTTGTGGATGTTGAGTTAAGTAGCACATTAACACCTTCTGACATCTGTAGTGCGAGTACATTTACCTATACGGCAACTAGCGCTGCAGCTACTCCAAGTTTTAGTTGGAGTAGAGCTACCGTTGCAGGTATAACAGAAGCAGGTACAACCGGAACAGGTAACGTGAGTGAAACACTTACCAATTCAACTACAGCCTCTATTGATGTTACTTATAATTATGTAACTACTGGGTTTGGTTGCACAAATGGTGGTGAAAACGTAGTAGTTACTGTTCATCCATCTCCTTCACTAAGTAGTTCAACAACACCTGCAGATATATGCGATGGTGCTACTTTTACTTATACACCTACTAGTGCAACTGCTGGTGCAACATATTCGTGGAGTAGAGCCACGGTTGCTGGTATTACAGAAGCTGGTACAACAGGTACAGGTGGGGTTAGTGAAGTGTTATCCAACTCAACAACTGGTTCTATTGATGTTACATACGTTTATACCACATCGGCTAACAGTTGTACAGGTGCAACAGAAAATGTAATTGTTACTGTAAATCCAACGCCAAGTTTAAGTAGTACAACCAGCCCTGCGGATATATGTGACGGGGCAACGTTTAATTATACAGCTACCTCGGCTACAGGAGGTGCTACATTTGCTTGGAGTAGAGCCACGGTTGCAGGTATTACAGAGGCTGGAACTACCGGTACTGGCAATGTTAGTGAAACACTATCTAATTCAACAACCGCACCAATTGATGTAACTTATATTTATACAACTACGGCTAACGCATGTAGTAATAGTGGCGAAAATGTAATTATAACCGTAAACCCAACACCTAATTTAAGTAGTACCACAAGCCCATCGGATATTTGTGATGGAGGGACATTTAATTACACGGCAACTTCTGCTACAGCTGGCAGCACATTCTCTTGGAGTAGAGCAACTGTGGCAGGAATCACTGAAGCGGGAACAACTGGTACTGGTAATGTGAGTGAAACCCTTTCTAACTCAACAACAGGCTCAATTGATGTTACTTATGTTTATACTTCAACTGCAAATTCATGTTCTAATGGTGGCGAAAACGTTATTGTAACGGTTAATCCTACACCTAACTTAAGCAGTACAACCAATCCTGCAGATATATGTGCCGGAGCAACATTTACGTATACAGCAACCAGCGCAACAGGGGGGGCTACCTTCGCTTGGAGTAGGGCAACCGTTGCAGGAATTACTGAAGCTGGTACTACTGGTACCGGTGGAGTAAGTGAAACATTAAGCAATTCTACAAATGCATCTATAGATGTAACATACGCTTATACAACAACTGCTAATACTTGCGCTAATAGCGGTGAAAACGTAATCGTTACAGTAAATCCTACCCCAACATTATCAAGTAGTACTAGTCCATCTACCATATGTAGTGGTACAAGTTTTACCTATACGCCAACCGGTAATGTGGCTGGATCATCATTTACGTGGTCACGATCTACCAATGCTGATATCACGGAAGCTACAACAACGGGTACAGGTGGTGTAAATGAAGTATTAACCAGTACAAGCGCAAACAATGTTAATGTTACGTATGTTTACACTTCAACAGCAAACGGATGTTCCAATGATGAGAATGTAATTCCGGTAGTTCGTCCTAATCCTCAGGGTAGTTTTACAGGTAATACCAGGTGTGCTGGTAATGCTGCTTCATTTGGACAATTAACTTGGACAGCAACTGCTGGTACTGGCCCTTTTGACGTAGATACAACTGCAACCCAGGTTGGTGTAACAAGTGGGGTGCCTTATTCTTTACCTGTTTCTACACCAACAGTAACTTCTGTTTATGCATTAACAAAAGTAACCGATAGTTATGGTTGTGAGCGTACAGCTGGGTTTACAGTGGGTACTGCTACAATAACTGTAACTGGAGCGGCTATAACCTATACCAACGGAACTCCTGCTTCATCTACCACATGTTCAGGAACAGCTACAACATTTTCTGTTACAGCCTCTAATGTCAATTCATACACTTGGGAGGTTAGTACAGATGGGGGTACAGTTTGGAATTTAATAAATGCTGCTGGAGCAGGTCCGGTATATTCCAATTATACCACTTCTGAACTTACAGTTTCTAGCGCTACCATTGCACATAGTGGCTATAAATATAGATCGGTTTTAATACCTGCTTGTGGTCCAAATGTAACTAGTGATGTTGCTGATTTAACGGTCAACCCTTTGCCTGTATTAAGCAGTGCTACCGGAGCGGGTGCTGCTGGAACGGTATGTAGCGCCATTGCTGCTGTAACTTATACACCTACCAGTGCTACTGGTGGTACTACCTTCGCGTGGAGCAGACAAGGACAAGCAGGAATTACCGAGGCATCATCAACCGGAACAGGTAACCTCAACGAAACTTTAACGAATACTACCACATCACCAATTGTGGTAACTTATAATTATGTATCTACTGCATTGGGTTGTAATGATCCAGCAGGCGAAGATGTATTGGTAACGATAAACCCAGATGCGAATTTGGTGTTAACATCTGCTGTTGGAACAGATAATCAGTACGTGTGTAAAGATGCTGCTATAACAGATATTACCTATACCTTTAATGAAGGTGCTACTAACTATACCATTGCAGGTTTACCTGCAGGTGTAAGCGCAAGCTTGTCAACAAATACTGTTACTATTTCTGGCAATCCAAGTCAAGATGGGGTATTTACATACACTCTTCAAACTACAGGATCATGTAATCAAACAAGCACTACTGGAACCATCACGGTTGGATTGAGTTTAACTTCAGCTACTGGAACTGACAATCAGGCGATTTGTAAAAATGACGCCTTAACAAATATTACATATGCTGTTGGAAGTAGTACAGCTTCTGTAGTTGGTTTACCTACAGGGGTAACCGGAAGTTATGCGGCAAACGTATTTACCATTTCAGGTAACCCAACTGTAGAAGGCACATTTGGTTATACGGTGAGTACTCCAGGTACTTGTGCAACGCCTACTAATGTTACAGGTGTAATAACGGTGGGGGTAGGACCAATAGTAAATGGGTCTGACAATCAAACAGTTTGTGAAGGTCAAGCAATTACTGATATTTTATTCTCATATGCAGGAGGGGGCACCCCAACTGTAGCTGGTTTACCAACTGGATTATCTTCTACTGTGAATGGTACCAATGATACATTAACGATCAGTGGAACACCAACCGTTTCTGGTGCATATGATTATACGGTAACTACAACGGGTACTTGTGCCACACAAAGTACCGCCACAGGTAAAATTCAAGTTGGGGTAGGAACTACATCAACCGGAACTAACGATCAAACGGTATGCGAAGGTGATCCAATAACATCAATCGTTTATTCATATGCAGGCGGTGGCAATGCAACAGTAACAGGTTTGCCAACAGGGTTAAGTGCTACTCAGAATGTTACTAATGATACAATCACTATTTCCGGTACTCCAACGGTTAGTGGATTAGCAAATTATA
Organism: uncultured bacterium; assembly: GCA_964014945.1. Lineage (GTDB taxonomy): Bacteria > Bacteroidota > Bacteroidia > 2-12-FULL-35-15 > 2-12-FULL-35-15 > 2-12-FULL-35-15. The sequence goes on from CAXHCC010000129.1 coordinate 6,651, forward strand.
CCGTTACTACAACCGCAGGTGCTTGTGGGAGTGGTTCCAGTTTTGTTGGTTCTGTAACGGTGGGAGTAGGTGTTGTTACAACTGGTTCTGATGATCAAACTGTTTGTCAAGGAGACCCAATAACCCCTATTATATACTCTTATGCAGGCGGTGGTAATGCAACCGTAACCGGTTTACCAACAGGCTTAAATGCAACGCAAAATGCTACGAACGATACGATAACAATTTCAGGAACACCAACGGTAAGCGGTTCATCTGATTATACGGTAACAACCACCGCAGGTACCTGTGGCAGTGGTTCAACGTTTATTGGATCCTTAACAGTTGGCGTGGGTGTAACTACATTAGGAACAGATGACCAAACGGTATGTCAAGGAGATGCAATAACGCCAATTGTATATTCTTATGCAGGTGGCGGCAATGCAACAGTAACAGGCTTGCCAGCAGGCTTAATTGCTACCCAAAATGGCACAAACGATACCATAACTATATCGGGTACGCCAACCGTTAGTGGTTCATCTGATTATACAGTAACAACCACTGCAGGTACGTGTGGCAGTGGTTCAACGTTTATTGGATCCTTAACAGTTGGTGTAGGTGTAACTACATTAGGAACAGATGATCAAACGGTATGTCAAGGAGATGCTATAACGCCAATTGTATATTCATATGCAGGTGGCGGCAATGCAGCAGTAACCGGTTTACCAACAGGCTTAATTGCTACCCAAAATGGCACAAACGATACCATAACTATATCGGGTACGCCAACCGTTAGTGGTTCATCTGATTATACAGTAACAACCACTGCAGGTACTTGTGGCAGTGGATCCACTTTTATTGGATCTTTAACCGTTGGCGTAGGTGTAACTACATTAGGAACAGATGATCAATCGGTTTGTCAAGGTGATGCAATAACACCAATTGTATATTCTTTTGCAGGTGGCGGCAATGCAACAGTAACAGGTTTACCAACTGGTTTAAGTGCTACACAAAATGCTACGAACGATACGATAACAATTTCAGGAACACCAACGGTAAGCGGTT
>CAXHCC010000130.1:0-7632 GCA_964014945.1 uncultured bacterium
AATCTGCTTTAGCATTCAGTGCAGCATCAATGGCTTGTTGTATGTGCTTTTTATTGGATTTGTTGTAATGTCCTAATGTGTGTTGGTGGTTATGAGGAGGAGCTATTCTAACTTTTTCATCACTATAGACTTGCTTCCCGTTAATGTACATAGGTACTTCTACCTCTTTTGCGAGCAGACTAGCTAGCATTTTCTTTATTCCCTTACGTTCCTTACTGTTAGGTGCATAAGTTTTAACCGGTGCATTCTTAAGTTGGATTTTATTTTTGGAACCTCTTCTCATAGACCTAGCATTTAAATATGCTTTCGTAGTGCTACGTAAGAAGTTGTGAAAAGGTTATAAAATTGTTTTTAACTTGCTGTTTATCAGTATTTTTGTTGTTTTGAGTACCGGTGGTAAAGTACTTTGTACCCAATTAAAGCAAACACATATAAGATGGAGGTGAGGTAGAAAATATTGCTGTAAGAGATATTGTTATTGCGTAAAAATGCAAATAGGAGGGCACTGCAATAGCCCATTGCTGAGGCAATTAATGTTTGCAAGCCAGTTCCCATTTCACGGTTTTTTTCGCCTAAATAATTCATGGTTAAATCAGTTGTCATGGGAATAGCCAAAAACATAAAGGGTTGGCGAATTATAAAAAATCCTGATGCAATAACTACTGCTATCGGCAAGTGACTGTAATGCTCGGTAGATGCCATAATAATGAGGGCTATGATAGCAATTATTTGTGTGCCTGGTATTGCTTTTTTAAAGCCAATTGTACTTTTTATTTTAGGGGCAAATATGGAGAAGGTTGCTACTAAACTAGAGCTTAAAAAAGCTAACAAAGCATAAGTAGATGTGCTCATGTTAAATGTATTGGCGAAGAATAAGGCAATAAATGGAATTATTAAACCAACTCCTAATAAAAAGAACATATGAGGAATTAAGGCAATTCTAATAGCAGGCCAATCATAATCTAGGAGTTGATTTTTGTTGCTAGGTTTTACTGGAACCTGTTCTTGCTTATCGGTTTTAAAGATTAACAAAGCCAATAATAAGCTAATGCAAGTCATACTCACCAATAGGTTTAGTTCATTAAATAAATGTGGGTTTATAAAGTTAAAAGTACTTACAAACGCGTTTGCGAAAACATTGGATATTGGAAAAGCCATTATAAATAGGGTAGTGGCCATAATGCGTTTTTCTTTCGGTGTATTGCGGTATATGTAGGGTATCACCATTACTTGCGTCATACCGTAGGCCAAGCCATTGATAATATTACAAGTAATTATTAGTGTTTCGTTATTTGATTGGTAGCCAACTAAAACAAGGAATGCGCTGATTGGAACCGTTAAATATGCTATTTTAATGAGTGGTAATATGCGACGTCCTTTAATGTAAATAGCTAAAAGAAATGAAAATAGGAGTGGCCCTATCCATCTATAGGATGTAAATAAAGCATATTCCGAATCTGAGTAACCAACAAGTTTTGCAAAAAGTGGCAAGTATGTAATAAAACTAGTATGCGCAATCGCTACGCCGTACTGTGCAACAATTAGATAAAGAAGGCTTGCCGGAAGTTGCTTATAATCTTTAAGAGCACCTAACATAAAAAATCATTAATAGCTCTTTTTGGGTTTAGTTAGTTCCTGCATCAATTGCTTTTCTTACACTTCCATATTTTAGCAACAGTTCATTTGCCTGGTCAGAAGAAATGTTCAAAGCATCGGCAACCATTATTGTGCCTCTGTCTACCAGTTTGTTATTACTTAATTGCATGTCTACCATTTTATTGCCTTTTACTTTACCCAACCTAATCATTACGGCAGTTGAAATCATATTTAATACCAGCTTTTGCGCTGTTCCCGATTTCATGCGCGTGCTTCCAGTTACAAACTCAGGACCTACAATAACCTCAATTTTATGTTTTGCAGCCTGTGCTACTTTACTGTTTTCATTACAAACAATACAAGCAGTAGCAATATTTTCTTTGTTACAATCTTGTAGAGCACCAATTACATATGGCGTGCTTCCTGATGCTGCTATACCAATAACCACATCCTTATCACAAATATTATATGCTTTTAAGTCTTTAAACCCTTGTGTTAAATCGTCTTCAGCAAACTCTACAGCTTTTCTGATTGCGCTATCTCCTCCCGCAATAATTCCTACAACCAATCCTTGTTCAATTCCATAGGTAGGAGGGCATTCGCTTGCGTCAACTATGCCAAGTCTACCACTGGTACCCGCACCAATATAAAATAAGCGTCCTCCGTTTTGCATTTTTGCAACAATTAGCTCAACTACGTTTTGTATGGCTGGGATAACTTTGTTTATTGCAGCAGGCACCGTACTATCTTCATGATTAATGTTTGATAGCAGATCATGAACTGACATTTTATCCAGGGCTTGGTAGTTGGAATCAGATTCAGTAGTTTTTTTCAATTGAAACAGGTGTTAAGTAGTATGAATTACAAATATAGAAAAAAGGGTAGGGAGTGTTTAATTGTTAAAAGTTCCAAGTTAAGCGCGCAAAAAAGGCATTGCCAATATTTGAATAGCTACCAAGGTCTACAAATGAACTTTGTGCAACAATACTTAGGTCCCAAGCAGTTGTTAGGCTATATGAAAAAGTAGGCATTAATAAGGTATAATGAGCAGCTGGGCTGTATAGAAGAATAACAGATAATGAGGTTAATGGGGATAGTGTAATGGAGTGACTGGTAAGAAAGTTATATTTAGTGGGCATTAGTTCTTTAGGTGAAACTTGATAGTTGATTAAACCAGCATTGCCTACTCCTAAAGAGGTTAATCCGTTGCTGTTAAGCAAAATACCGATGGATGTGTAGTTTTTTGAATTAACGATGATGTCAGTTGATACCGACATATTTAATATGCCTACGCTATCTATTTTTTCGGATGGGTGAAAATAGGCTACTTCTCCTTTAAAGGATGCTTCCTTTATGTTTCCAGCCCATCCACCACCTACCACATAATCTGTTTTATACCAACCAGCAAGTACTTGGAAATCATAGCTATTTGTATTAAACTTATATAGCATAGCTGCAATGGTAGAATTAGTATCCTTCCCTTGACTTGCCGCTACCTGAAATGAATTCATGCCATCAAAAAAACGTTCAAATCTAATGGCATCTGATCCAGCCCGTTCTTGGTAATCAAAATCCGTAAAATTAAAAGCGTTAAAAATATCATTAGAATTCCAAAAGGTATTTATTCCCCAATTAATACGTTGCCTTCCTGCTCTTATGTTCCAATTTCCTTTTGACCAGTCTAACCATAACCTATCCAATGTTGAATTAATTACAATTTTATCGTTCTGCTCAATGTTAGTGGTTAAATCCAATAAGCCGTTATCTGTATTAAAAAGCTGAGCGTAACCAGGAATAGCCTTAATTGTTTCTCCCCATATAATCCTATTTCTGCCTTCAACACCAATTGTAAAGGCATCGTTAGGATATATACGTAAGGCTAATCGGTTGTGAATTAAATTGTCGGTTGTTAATAAACCAGGAGCTGCACTTACGGTTTGCATGTTTTTTAAGTAACCGCGGAGTTGAAAAACCTCTTTTAAGGATCTAGTTGAATCGGAGTTTTCGTTTTGCGCAAAAGTATTAACACAAACAAGAGAAATTAATATGCTTAAATATAACCGCATATTTATTTCCAAACGTCAGATTCTAATTTTCCGTCTACCAGTGTAATTACACGTCTTGCCCTGTCAATAACTCGTTGGTCATGAGTGGAGAATACAAAGGTCATTCCTTCTTCTTGATTTAAACGTGCCATTATATCCAGTAAGTTAGACGCGCTTTTTGAGTCTAAATTAGCCGTAGGTTCATCGGCCAAAACAAAATCAGGTTTGGATGCTAAGGCTCTTGCAACGGCAACCCTTTGTTGTTGTCCACCTGATAGTTCTGACGGTTTACTGTTTAATTTGTCGGCCAAACCAACTTCTGTAAGTAATGCCTTCACACGTTTATCTATTATCGCGCTATCTTGCTTTTGCATTAACATGATAAATTCAGTGTTTTCTTTCGCTGTTAAAACAGGAATTAAATTGTACGACTGAAAAACAAAACCTATATGTTTTAATCGAAAATCAATCAATTCGTTTTCCGACATTTTAGTAATATCATTTCCTTTAACTGAAATACTACCACTAGAGGCTTTATCTAAACCTCCAACCATATTCAAAAAGGTTGTTTTTCCAGATCCTGATGGTCCAACAATTGCTGTGAATTCACCATCTGCGATGTTTAAGGATACATTGTTTACCGCGTATACCGGTTCTGGCCCTTCATCGTATATTTTAGTGAGATCCTTTGTTTCTATTATATTCATATCTCTATATTTTTCTAATTGCCTCAACAGGTTTTAAGCGCAACGCTTTTATTGCAGGGTATATCGCTGCAATAATTGCCATTGCAATTACCATAAATGTAACTTGTACGTAAATTTCTAATTCTAAATAAGGGTATACGATGGTGGAAAAACCATACTCTTCATAGCTTGTTGAGCTACCCAAATCGATACCAGTTGCGGCAAAATGTTGAATTGAACTCCAAGCCAGAACCAAACCAAGAGGTCCGCCAATCAACGCGATAAATACAGTTTCAATCATGATCATAAAAAATATTTTGATTCTGTTCATACCCACGGCCATTAACACACCCAGCTCTCTTGTTCTGTCTAAAACTGCCATTAGCATGGTGTTTACGATACTAAATAATAGGGCCAACAGAATTATACCCACAAGAATGAGCGTGTAATAATCCATCATTTCTATCATCATGCGCATACCAGTAGATAAATCCATCCAGGGCAATACTTCTAAATTATTGAATTTATCTGCGAGTTTTTTTGCCTTCGGTTCTGCCAAGGAATGGTCAGAAAATAAGGCGGCTATTTCGTGGTAATTATCTTCAAGATGCATCAATTTTCTTAAATCACCTTCTCTCACAAATACATTCATTTTGTCATATAACCCGTTATTGGTATTAAAAATACCAACCACTCTAAAAGAACTCGACATGATTTCGCCCACGGTGTCTTGTACTGTTAACACAAGCTTAGAGCGTACTTTTAGCTTATACTTTTCAGCAATATCATCACTTATATAAATTGGGTTTCTTTTGATCCCCGAAAAATAGGCACCGTCAATCAAGAAAGAATCAATTTCTGTTACAGCTGCCTCCTTACTTGGATCAATTCCTACAACTTTAACACTACCAGAAGAATTAGCTGTTGCTAACATAGCGCCAAATGCAATAAGTCTTGCTGATACCGCTTTTGTTTCTGGTTCACTTGTGAGTTGCTTAACAACCTCGTTTGAGTTATGAATAATATATTTTCCTTCAAACTCATCTCTAAAAGTTGGGTGATGAATTTGAACGTGTGACATTTCCAGTTGAATAACGCTTTCTACACGTTGTTGCATTAATCCGTTAACAAATGCCGATGCAAACACGCCCGCCCATAAGCCAAGTGCAATTGCAATAATAACTACTAGGCTTCTTACCTTATTTCTCCAGATATTTCTCCAAGCAATTTTTAATAACATCATTTTATTTAGTTACGCATTGATTCAATTGCATTTAATCTTAGAATTTTGAAAAATGGAAATAGCGCAATAAATGAAGCTATTACAGCAACAATTATTCCTTGCTCAATAAATATTGATGGATCAACAGACGCTTGTAATACTGCCTCCATTCCATAATCCTCATACATTTCTGCCATGTCAGCTCCAAAATGTATAGGATAAAGGTGAAAATACAAGCAAATAGGAAATGCAGCTAACATTCCAATAATAGAGCCTAATACAGATATAAATAACACTTCGCACCAGACCATTAGAGCTAATTTACCGCGCTTCATGCCGATTGCTACCATCACTCCAAATTCGTGTTTTCTTTCGGCAACCATCATTAGCATAGTACCAAAAATACCAAATGCAATTACCATATAAAGTATAAACATAAATACATAACCTTCCTTTTTTTCGGATTGTATTATGTTGTTTAATTCTGGCGTAAGCTCCTTCCAATTAAGCACTTCGTACTTATCACCTACTTTCTCCTTTAGGGCTGCAATAGCATCTATGGATCTACTACTTTTATCGAAATGCAATATGATGTTTGTTTGCATTCCCTCGAGGTTATATAAGTATTGCGCCTCCTTTAAGGGCAGAAACACCAATTGTTTACTTAGCTCTGGAGAGCCAAATTTAACAATACCTTTTACTCTATACTTTCCTGCTGCACTGGCTCCATGATACCCTTGACCAATTAATACAATTGTGTCACCAACACCTAATCGCAGTTTATCTGCTAGTCCATTGCCAATTAACGCCTGTTTATCACCTTGTTCTAAATAAGCTCCCTGCTTAACTCTGTTTTCTAAATTGATAAAGTTATTTTCTTTATCTACTTGAATTCCCACTACCATTGCTCCTTTTGTTTGCTTATGAGAGGCGGAAAGGGCAAAACTTTCAACACGTTCCGTATATCCAATAACGTGTTTTTCCTGTTCAATAATAAGCTTTAAGCTATCCGTGAGCTGCATACTATTATCTAAGGTTTTATCATCCCAGTATCCATTTGTATGTATTTGACCATAACCTGTAAATGCGCCAATCATAGAATCAATCATATTCGCATATACGCCCTCCTTAAAACTACTCATAAGGGTGGAAAGTATAACCGCCATAAAAACAGCAGCCATGGTAATAAAGGTTCTAACCTTATTCCTCCAAATACTTCTCCAGGCAAGCTTAATAATCATGTTATTTTATTTTACGCATGTTTTGTAAAGAGAAAAATGTATCGTTAATCGGCACGTCAAATTTAAGCGCAACATATTGAATTACCGTTTTATGCCCTTTTTTCTCGACAGGTAATACTTCAAGTTTAGCAGGTAAAAACTTGTTTGCAAACTGCTTAATATCTGAGGCAATCATAATGTTCACTAAAAATAAGTCTTCATCGTACATCTCTGTTTTATGAGTGATGAAATGCTTTTTACCAATCCAACTGATTATTTTACCCCACACAACCGCTGCATCTTCTTTAGGAATAGATTCAATTTTCCAACAAGGGTAGCCATTGACAGTGTCAATTCCCAAAATTTTGTGAGTAAAATCGTTATCCTTTTCGCTCTCTCTCACCAAATCGTCGTTGGTTAAATCTGTTCCCATCCAGCTTTGCGACATCATTGAAGGTGGAAGTTTTATTGTCCTTTCAATATTAGGTATCCAGTTCCAAACTTCTCTTTTCTTTTTTAAAAACACCGTTCCTTTTTCACGTGATGGTGCAGTTATGTATATGAGAGAAAGATCAGAGCCTTTTGCCCAGGATTTGAGCATCATTTCCCTTGACCATTTAGGTCGTACAGTGGTAATACTCATTTCAGCGTATGACGATTTTCCTCTCAGTTTTTCCTCTGCTTTTTTAATAATTTCTGCAGCAGTTTGTCCGTTACTAGGTAAAACAAAGAATAGCGCTATTAGAAATACAAGGTTTTTCATTATTTAATAAATTGTTGTTTTAATATTTTTTTCACTTCCTCAACAGGAAAGTTAGGGTTTAATATCATGTGCATTTGTATACCTGTCTCTTATACACATC
>CAXHCC010000131.1:0-7628 GCA_964014945.1 uncultured bacterium
CCGTAATGGTAGCAGCTGTTCCTGCACAGGTAGTAACGCTGGTTACTGGGATGGTAGGGTTAGAAGTAACGGTTACCGTTGCCGTTTTAGCTAATGTACAATTAGTAGTAACCGCCGTAATAGAATAAGTAGTCGTTACCGTTGGTGATACATTAATAGATGGTGTTGTTTCTCCGGTTGACCAAGTTTGTGAAGTTGAACCTGTTGCTGTTAAGGTAGCGGTTTGTCCCTCACATATCGTTTCACTATTCACCGTAAAGTTAGGCGGCGCATTTACCGTAATAACTATTTGTTGTGGATCTCCACAACCGTTTTCGTCCACTAAATTATAGGTATAAGTTCCTGAAGCAGTTGGCGTTACCGTTATAGCAGCCGTCTTCTCACCTGTTTCTTGCCATAAGTAATCTACCGGAAATTCTGAATCCGCCTCCATGGTTACACTTTCCCCTAAACAAATGGTATTGGAAGGGAAAACCGACGTTGTTATAATAACTGGGAAAGTAGGATACCACCTAATGTGTACACGACCTGGTGCACCCGCCCCAGGTACTTTGTGCGCCGCGTTAAGACCACCACCGCCTCCACCACCTGGGCCTTGCCCTGGTGTAGACCAAGCTGACTCTCTTGTATCCTCCCATTTTCTCCAAGCACAGTTACCTGTAAAACAAGTTTCTGGAGATAATAATGTATCATTGGCATCAAGAACATCAAACATACGGCCATCTGATGATCGTGGAATTTGCTTAAGAGGAACACCAGCGTTACGAAATTCTGCTGCAACACCACTCGCTCTGGAATTTCCTCCTGTTCCTCCATCTCCTCCACCCACAGGAGCTATTCCACCTGGTGTTGGTGTTTCTGAAGCACGATTAGGCCAACCGTCATTAAGTCCACTTCCATCTCTTCCATCTTCAAAATATCCAGCAGAGGAACCTCCACCTCCACCCATCCAAGCACCTTGCCCTCCTGTACCTCCATTACCACCACTCCATTTAATTTGTCCATAACCTGCATAAGCTTGTCCTCCAATACCTCCTGAACCATCTTCTCCAGTCACCGCCGGATTAGGAGTGATTCGTATACCTCCAGTTCCTCCTTTAGCCATCAATGTAAAAGGGGTCATAAACCAAGAATCTCCACCAGTACCTCCAATCTCATTCCAAGCTGCAGTACCTGCAGCGCCCACCGACAATTGGTGCACATCACCTTGTGTAACGCTAAATACCGACTGACTAAAGGCGCCACCACCACCGGCACCACTATCAGAACCACTAAGGTCAGCACCGGCACCACCGCCACCGCCACCCCATACCTGTACGGTGATGGTTTCAACACAACCCGGTACGGTCCAAGAGTTCGTTAACGTATCGTCATAAGTTACTTCTCGTAATACGGTAGGTAATACCGTAATTGTTTTGCTAGCTACCAATACAGGCCCACAACCATTTGCGGTTGAGGTTAAGGTCAGTACCACATCACCTGTATAATCTACTGATTCCGGCGTAAAGGTAACACCACTTGGATTGTTGGTTACTGCAGTTGAACTTAATGTGTGCCCAGCACCTGTTGTTGCAGGATTGGAACTAGTAATTGACCAACTACCTGTATTTACTGAACCACCTATTACCGCATTAATAAAGGTGTAGGTATTGGGACTATAAATAAAAGTTTGACCTCTACCCGGCGAAATGGTATCGGTTACCGAACCGGGTGTTACAGGATTTGCATCTACTGTGGAAGTAGACGTTTGACAACCCGGAGAGTTAAGCACAGCCCTGTACCACGTTTGTTGATTTAATGGACCTGCTGGTTGATAGGTTGGTCCTGTAGCTCCACCTATTGGTGCAAAACCTGAATTTGGTCCAGTGGTAGAAGACTCCCAAGCATAAGTTGCAGCTAAGTTATTAGGCTCATAAGAAGCACTTAACATACTTGGGGTGTTACCAGCACATATGGTTTGTGGAAATGAAGTAGTTGCACTAAATGGAACAACTGTAATTTTTACATTTCTGGTTGTATCAGGCGTACATGTTCCCTCACCTACAATGGCACGATACCATGTTGTTTGTGTTATAGGAGGAGGCGTTAAACTTGATGCTGCACCAGCAATTGTTGAATAGCCTAATCCTAAATTTAAACTATCGATAGTAGATGCTTGCCAAGTATAATTATAGTTAGTGCTATTTCCACCAGAAGCAGTTGTTGTTAAGGCGGCTGGCGAATTACCTGCAGCACCTGGGCATATGGTTTGAGCAGCAGACACCGTTGCTCTTACAGGTGCAGGTATCCATACACGAATAACACCGCCCGAACCTAATCCAGGAGTAATTGCAGGGGTTCCTGCAAATTTGCCGCCACCGCCGCCACCTCCACAACCAATGCACTGTGCTTTATCTTCACCATTATTGTTATCAGACCCTCCTGTTCCACCAGATCCATAACCATTAGCCGATTGGGCTCCACCCTGACCTCCAAAATCTCCATTGTTCGGAGCACCATCTGCTCCGTTACCATCTTCACTTGCTGTTGCACCACCTCCACCAGCACCACCATCACCACTTACCACATCACCACCGTTCCCTCCGGAAAAGGTTACGTCACCTACACTTGCCGCTGCTGAACCTCCAGCACCACCATTGGTACCATTACCATTTAAGCCACCTTTAGCCATTACCGTAGTTTGATTACCAAACCATGAATCTTCACCACCTGCGGTTTGCGGATTACCCAATAAGCCCAAATGCATATTATAAACGGTACCCGGAGTAACTGTTAAAACAGACCTACTATAAGCGCCGCCGCCACCACCGCCACCGCCGGTTGTTGAAATACCTGAAGCACCCGCTCCAGCTGCACCAAATACCTCTACTGTTAAACTAGTAACACATGGAGGCACCGTAAAAGTGGTATCATTACTTGCAGGGTTTCCTGTCATGTTCATAAACTCATACGCAAACGGAGCTTGCGCAAAGGTTCCAATAACTAATACCTGGAAAATTGTAGTAACAAGAATTTTAAAATTTAGGCCTTTCGTCATTATGATATATAATTAGGTGTTTAATATAACTCGAACAAAATTAACTGATCCTACCTTTTAGACGCAGTTAATAGTATAATCGTTGCAACCGCATTACAATTAAGTAACATATGCTATTTAACGGCACGAGAATAGGACAGTTTCTTAGTGAAAGTACGACGATTGCAAGCGTTGTATGCTCTAGGTAATATTTTTGCGTTTCATTAAATAGGCGGATAACACTTTATCAAAGGGTTCATTTATGTCAACATCAACAAAGTCTATTTTATATTGAAGACATTTCAATTGTAATAGTTTATAATAATTTTGAATGGCTTCTTGATATACTTCTTTCACCTCATTAGGATGCAATTTTACTTCTTCCTCACTCTCTATATCAACAAAGCGGTAGGGTTTATTATCATAATTAAAATTTACCTCCTTTTGTTTATCATATACATGAAACAATACCACCTCATGCTTTTTATGTTTTAAGTGTTGTAACGCGGAGAATACCGCGTTATTCTCTACATCTCCATCCATCGAATTATCCAGCATATCGCTAAAAATGATAATTAATGAACGCTTATTAATCGTTTCCGCAATTTGATGGATGGCAGCAGCTGCATTGGTTTTGGTGCCTGTATCATCCTTACTCAATAGCCTTTCCAATTCATGGTAAATTAGCTGCTTATGCATTACGCTTGATTTAGGTAACAAGGACAGCTCCACCTTATCTGAAAATGCACTTAAACCAAACGCGTCACGCTGACGTTTAAATAACTCAATCAGTGCTGCGCAACAATAAACGGAATATCTCAACTTATTTATAGTGCCATCACCCTCATTTAATCCTGACTTATTTACGAAATCCAACAATCCTTTATTTTTAACAGAAGGAAAAAGCATGGAGGAAGATGTATCTATCACCAACTGACATCTTAAGTTGGTTTCTTCTTCAAATCGTTTTACAAATAATTTGTCCGTTTTGCCATATAATTTCCAGTCAATATGTTTGATTGACTCTCCTTTATTATATAATCGATGTTCTGCAAACTCAACACTAAAACCATGAAAAGGACTCTTATGCAAACCCGTTAAAAAACCTTCCACAACTTGTTTAGCAATAAACTCAAGCTGAGAAATTTTACGTGATGATTTTTGATCGATAATTGGCATAAGTATGTTCTGCTAACAATAATAAGCATTTTAGGAACAAAAAAAAGAGCCCCGCTATATTGCGGGGCTCTTTTAATTTAGTTAAATAAACAATTAAAGTAAAGCCTTTAATTTTTCATCTAACACCGATTTCGGTACAGCGCCTACTTGCTTATCAACTACTTCTCCTCCTTTAAAAAACAGAATGGTAGGTATGTTTCTAACGCCAAACTGGGAAGATACTCCCGAATTCATATCAACGTTCACTTTTCCTACTACCGCCTTTCCTTCGTAGTCGTTTGATAACTCTTCAACAACAGGACCAACCATTCTACACGGCCCGCACCATTCTGCCCAAAAGTCAACCAAAACTGGCTTGTCCGACTTTGTTACTAACTCCTCAAAGTTAGCATCTGTAATTTCTACTGCCATAATTTTGTCATTTAGTTGGTTAATAATTCAGTTAATTCTCTTTAACTTTTGTAAAAGTAATATTCACCAATTACCTACCAAAAGCTTTGCCAATAATTTTATTATGACTTATTGACATTGTTTAGTCGGAGCAGTTAACAAATACTTACACCAACTTTCATGGATATTATTATATTTGTTCCATTGTATATAACATAATTAAGTGTAGGATTGCATGGCGTATAACTTATTAAAAGGAAAAAGAGGGATTATTACAGGAGCCCTAGATGAAAATTCTATAGCGTGGAAAGTTGCTGAAAAAGCGCATGAAGAAGGAGCATCAATTGTATTAACAAATGCGCCCGTTGCAATGCGTATGGGTGAAGTTGATAAACTAGCCGAAAAAACGAATTCACAAATAATTCCCGCAGATGCAACAGACTTAGATGACATTGCAAACCTATATGATAAATCGCAAGAAATTCTAGGAGGAAAAATAGATTTTTTACTGCACTCAATTGGTATGAGTGTTAATATCAGAAAAGGTATACCTTATACTGAATCAAAATACGATTACTTTCAAAAAGGAATTGACGTTTCTGCCTTATCTTTTCATAAAATGCTAAGCGTAGCTAAAAAAAATGATGTAATAGCAGAAGAAGGAAGTGTTGTTGCCCTATCTTATATGGCAGCTCAGCGCACCTACCCATTTTATACTGATATGGCTGACATAAAGGCAATGTTAGAATCTATTGCTCGTAGCTTTGGGTATCAATATGGAAAAGACAAAAAAGTGAGGGTAAATACCGTTTCTCAATCTCCAACTAAAACAACTGCTGGTGGTGGCATTAGTGGCTTTGATGAGTTTTACGATTTTGCAGACTCCGTATCGCCTTTAGGTAATGCAAGCTCAGAGGCATGTGCAGACTATTGCATTACTTTGTTTTCTGATTTAACCAAAATGGTTACCATGCAAAACTTATTTCATGATGGTGGGTATTCATGCACTGGAGCAAGCATGGAAGCTATTTTAAAATTTGCACAAAAAGAAAAATTAGGCGCATAAGAACGTTTAGTTCCTAATAAAGGAATGACACCTGAACTAAAAAACTCGGGTAAATAGATTATTTCTCTCCTTTCAATTATCTGGTAATCTTTATTTGCTGCTTGTACGCAATGTTAATAAAAGTAATAAGTTAATATTCTATAACTTTACATTGTACAAAGCATAGCCATGTTTGACAAAACAATTGAACAAGTTAGGGCTCGCCTAAATCAACCTTTGCCTGGCGAGGAAGTGCAATATAAAATGGCACCAGAAGGGCGGGCTGGAATAAATTCACTTTTTGAACAAAACAACAACCCCAGAAAAAGTGCCGTAATGGTGCTACTATTTCCTGACAAAGAATTGGTTAAAACGGTGTTTATTGTTAGACCTGTATATCAAGGCGTACATAGTGGGCAGGTGGCCTTTCCAGGTGGAAAACAAGATGAAAGTGACCATAGTTTAGCACATACAGCTTTACGTGAAACCCATGAAGAAGTTGGTGTAGACCCATCGAGCGTTGAAATTATAGGCAAACTAACAGAAGTATATATACCACCTAGCAATTTTTTAGTTACGCCTTACATAGGCTTCACCCAAGAACACCCAGTATTTGTACCCGATAATCATGAGGTAGATAAAATTGTAACGCACAATTTATTTGATTTGAATAGAGATGATTTGCGTGCAGAAAAAAAAGTAACTGTGGCTGGCGGGTTTGAAATACAAACCCCCTATTACAATATTAATGGCGAAACGCTTTGGGGAGCTACTGCAATGATGGTGAGTGAATTAAATAAGGTTATCGAAGAAGCCAGAGCAATTTCCATCTAATTATTTAGCGTTTGTTGTTTAACAAGTAATGCTATCTTTGCTACTTCTAAAAAAACAACGTTTATGAAAACAGCAGAAATCATTACAGAAAAAGGTACAATGAAAGTGGAGTTTTATGAAAAAGATGCTCCAGGAACAGTAAAAAACTTTTGCGATTTAGCAGAAAAAGGGTTCTACAATGGCCTAACATTTCATAGAGTAATTCCAGGTTTTGTTATTCAAGGTGGTTGCCCTGACGGAACTGGTGCCGGTGGCCCTGGTTACAATATTAAATGTGAACTTGACGGCGACAACCAATATCACGATAGAGGTGTATTATCTATGGCGCACGCTGGTAGAGATACAGGAGGATCGCAATTTTTTGTTGTAATGAGTAGAGAATCAACTGCACATTTAGATGGTAACCACACTTGCTTTGGAAAAGTAGTTGAAGGTTTACCAATTATTGATCAAATAGATCAAGGTGATGTCATTGAAAAGATTGTTGTATCTGACAACTAAACACAAAATACATTTGAATTAAAATAGTAAAATAAGGAGCGAATTGGCTCCTTATTTTATTTAAGAACACATCATGAAATCATTATTTGCTTCACTAGCTTTTATTTTATCAAGCACATTCTTAACTGCACAAACTACACAAACCGTAAGAGGAAAGGTTGTTGATATGGAAACACATCAAGCCTTAATTGGTGCCGTGGTTAGTATTGAAGATGAGTCATCACAACCACAAGGTACTGCAACAGACGTAGATGGTACTTTTAGGTTAGAGAATGTTAGTATAGGCAAGCACACATTAAAAATAACCTACCTAGGGTATAAGGATCAACTTATTGATATTACTGTTACATCTGCGAAAGAAGTTTTACTAAATATTTACCTCGAGGAATCAGTTGCTGCATTATCGGAAGTAACTATTGTTGCTACGAAACGAGGTGAGGTAAAAAATGAAATGGCTGTAGTTAGCTCAAGAACATTTGACGTAGAAGAAACAGAAAGGTATGCTGGCAGCAGAGGTGATCCCGCACGTATGGTATCAAGTTTTGCTGGTGTGCAAGGAACAGACGATTCAAGGAATGATATCGTGGTGAGGGGCAACTCTCCTCTTGGTGTATTGTATCTGTCTCTTATACACATCTGACGCTGCCGACGATGTGCGTTGTG
>CAXHCC010000132.1:0-7615 GCA_964014945.1 uncultured bacterium
GACATATTAAATGTCAAAGAAAAGTTATTTACCGCTCCTGCTATACTATATACCGCCCGAGCATAGCTAATTCTAAATTTATAAATACTCAATCCGGTTCCAAATGAAAAACCCGCCATCCCCTTCCTTTCTTGCACCAGTAGCTCCTTTCGTTGATGATAGTTATACCCCATTCGAATAAAAAAGCTTTTACCAAGATTTAACTCTGCACCCAACACAAAATGACGCATTAACTTATCTGTAAATAACTTAAAATTATTTAAAGTTTCATTGCTCGTGGTAGTATTAACCGTGTTAATCCCTCCTGTTATATCCCATAAGTTAAAATAATTATATGTTAAATGTAACCGTAAAGGCGCATGTTTAAGTCCCTTAGATGCCCCCAATTGGAGATTGTAAGGTATCCGTTCCTTATTCCCATCCACGTAGCTTGTCCATTGAATTCCTGAATTTTTTGAAACAATTGCAAGAGATAAGTCCCATTTCGGAATTTGATATATCAAGCCAAAATCAACCGCACTTCCCCAAGAGGACAACGCATCCAAATTAGAATAAATCGTTTTTACTGTAGCGCCAATTGATAGGTTGGTATCCAATGAATTATTTGCATAGGACAAATTAATACTCATATCATTTGCTCCAAAGTTACCTAGTACATTTCCTATGTTGTCCGTTCTGGTAAAACTTCCATAGTCGAGATACTGTATTCCCATGCTAACGTTATGTCCGCTCGTAATTTCCTTGGCATAAACTACATAACCATAATTAATATCAGCAATATAATTCACATAATTAAAGGACAAGCTATTGTTTAATGTATCACTCAAACTTGCGGGGTTTACTTGAATAACATCTCCCTCCAAAGCATTTAGAGATATTACACTTCCTCCCAACGCAGTTACGCGAGCAGATGTTGGCAAATCAAGAAAGTCATATGCATTTGCTCCACCAACCTGCGCTAATATACTTCCGGTATTAAGCACAACACTTAATAGTAAAAGAATCCTAAATATAAATGACATTGGCGAAATCAAGAATTAATAAGCAATACAACGTAACCCAGGTTGGAATATTGCACTTATTTATTTTCAGGCCAAGCGTGACTGTTATCACTGTATTTTTCCTTTTTCCAAATTGGCACCTTAAGTTTAATTTCTTCTACAATATTCTCTAGTGCCTCAAAGGATTTTTTTCTATGCTCACAAGAAACAAAAACGAATAAAGATACTTCTCCAACCTTAACCTCTCCTAGGCTGTGATATATATGCATGCACACCATTGGGTATTTATCAAATGCAGCTTCTCGTATCTCACTAAATGCATTTTCTGCCATTTCATTATGCGCAGTATATTCAATGCTTTCCACCGTAGACCCTTCATTTTCGTCAGCTCTAATTTGTCCTAAAAATATGGCATGTGCGCCAATATTAGTTTTAGAAGAATGTTTTCCAATGGAATTCGCAATAAACTCAGGAGTTATTGGTCCTTGTACAAAAACTGAATGTTTCTTTTTCTTTATCGGCTCTTCTTTAGTAGTCATAAATTATTAAGTTATCCTCCAGCAAACGGAGGTAAAAATGCAATTTCATCCCCCTCTCTCAACTCTACCTCATCTTCTATCATCTTTTGGTTAATAGCAACTTTATATTTATAACCGTTTAACAAAGGTTGATTAATTGAAAGCTTATCTATAAGTGTTGCTAAAGTGGAATTTTCCTCTAGCTCAAAATCTTGATTTTCGAGTATATCAGACAAACTACCAAAAAATAATAATGTAATTTTCATATTTCACCTATCTGTTCCCTAACAAATGTAAAAATAATTTAACTCCATACTCCTATTGACTCCTTATAATATCCTTCTCATTCAATTTACACGCAAACACACTTAAACAACTAACTTACACAATATCAACACGCTATACATTACAATAAGAAATTGTTATATTTCCAAGCTCATTTTATTGATATATATCATATTTATTAATTATACATTTAAGCAAACAGATTCGTTTATTGCACTAATTAAAATTTAAAGTAACCACAATTATGGGAGTTGAAATTAAAGGAAAAGCAAAAGCATTAATAGTTGGAACAGGCTTTAGCGGTATTTGCGCAGCGATTAAATTAAGAGAAATTGGTATTGAGGATTTCCTTATGATTGAGAAGGAAGATAACATGGGAGGTACGTGGTACGTTAATAGGTACCCAGGTGCAGCAGTAGATGTTTCCTCCTATTTATACTGTTATTCGTTTGAACCTTATAATTGGAGCAGAAAATATGCCATGCAGGATGAAATTTTTGCTTACACAAATCATGTAATAGATAAGCACAAGCTTAGAGAAAAAACATTGCTTAACACCGAATTGGTGAGTGCCAAGTATATTGAAGAAACAGGCATGTGGCAAGCAACCATGAAAAATGGTGATGTATATGAAGCTAAATACGTAATTGGCGCCCAAGGAATTTTAGTAGAACCTTCTTATCCTAAAATTGAAGGTATGGACTCTTTTAAAGGGACTCAGTTTCACTCTGCACGATGGAATGAAGATTACGACGTAACTAGTAAAAGGGTGGCAGTTATTGGAACTGCTGCAAGTGCAATACAAGTAATTCCGGCTATTGTTGACAAAGTTAAACACTTAACGGTATTTCAAAGAACTCCGCACTGGGTTACGCCAAGGTTAGATAGAGAGTTTTATGGATATGAAAAGTTATTGCTAAAGGTTCCTTTGTTCAGATGGTTATATAGAGAATATCTGTATTGGGTTAACGAGTCACGTATGTTAGGGTTTGCTAAATACCCGCATTTAATGAAGTACGGCGAAAAATTTGCCATTAATTATATGAAACGTAACATTAAAGACCCTGAAATGAGAAAAAAGCTAACACCAAATTTTGGGTTTGGATGTAAACGTGTATTGATTAGTAGTGAATACTATAAATCGTTGGTAAAACCAAATGTGACGTTGGAAGCGGATGGAATTAAGGCTATTACTGAAAAAGGGATTTTACTACCAAATGGTAAAGAAATAGAATTAGACGCAATAATATATAGCACTGGTTATAATGTAGTAAACTTCATACCTTTTGATTTAACTGGTGAAGATGGAGCAGATTTTAGAACAGTAATGGAAAGAGGTCTTCATGCTTATATGGGATCATTGGTACCTAAATTCCCTAATCTCTTTATAACGCTTGGACCAAATACTGGAGTTGGTCATACTTCAGCATTACACCTAATGGAATCTCAAGTTGGAATGGCTATGAAGATTATTCAAAAAACTGAAAAGCATAATTGGAAGTCTGCTTCAATAAAACAAGAGGAAGAAACTAAATTTAACGACTGGGTGCAGGAAAAATTAAAAGGTACTATATGGGTAAAAGGTGGCTGTAAAAGTTGGTACCAAGATTTAGACGGCAAGAACCGTGTAATATACCCAGACTATAGTTTTAGGTTTAGAAAAAAGGCTTTAAATCCGGACTTTAGTAAGTTGAAAGTGAATAAATAACTTAAACAAGTAGAGAACTCTCTGCTTGTTTAAGCGTTTTTATCAATTACCTTAGGAACTTTAAAGTAATCAGAATCCTTTTTAGGTGCATTTTTAAGTGCCTCCTTTTGCGATATTTCTTGTATTACGTCATCCTCTCGAAGGACGTTTACCTCCTTACTTATATATATCAATGGTTCTACATCAGAGGTATCCACTTCATTTAGTTTCTCCACAAACGAAAGCATCTTATTCATATCCTTCACCATCTCCTCTTCGCCTTTTTCATCATACTCTAACCTAGCTAAATGTGCTATTTTTTTTACCGTTTCCTTGTCAATACTCATAATTACTTCCTGTTATATTCTTCTAAATCCCCTTCAATAACCCCATGTACTTTCTGGCGCAAATATACTAAATCATCCAATGTTAAACCTTTTGTATCAATTGGTTTATTAACTATCACGCGGGATAAGCCGGGCCTTGCAAATGTACGTGTTAACACGCCATTTTGAAATAGCTTCCAATTATTCAAAAAAGTAATTGGAACAATCGGTATTTGTTTTTCAATAGCCAATTTAAAAGCACCGTTTTTAAACCTGCATAATTCACCTCGGTTATTTAAAATCCCCCCTTCTGGAAACAGAAAAATGCTAACACCTTCATCAATTTGTTTTGCGGCACTCACAAAAGCTCTGTGTGACCCTCTTATGCTCTGCCTGTCGACCAAAATATTCATATTTTTAAAAAACACGTTGAACAGAGGAACACTGCCAAGTTCCTTTTTTGCCATAGAAACAAAATAGTTGGGAATAACTATATATGCCGACAGTATATCTAAATAAGACCCGTGATTGGCACAGTAGATTACAGGAGAGTTTATTTTTCGGAGATCAAACTTTGCGTAAACCCTTGTAAAGACCCCAACAATTGCGAGCATTAATTTGGCCCAATAGCGTTTTAATTTAAACGCTATTGGAAATGTTTGTTTGTTCAGCAGTAAAGTATAAAACAGTGGATACAGCACAATCATTGTTGATACAAATACCATTATGAAAGAGATCTTCCAAATGATGCCTACAATAACTCTTAAGATTTTCATTAGGTGTTTATGTGAACTGCCGTAGTCTAATGTCCTTATTTATATTAGGATAGATAGTCAAATTATTAAAAAAAATCTTAAATCAAGCTTCAAAAGCTATTATTTTTGTGTAAAATTGTGCTTCTTAATTAATATCACATAACTATGAGCAAAAAAATACTAGCCAACGATGGCATTGATATAGCAGGACAAACCCTGTTAGAAGAAGCAGGATATACTGTAATTACTGATAAAGTTGAACAAGACAAACTTGCAGAATATATAAATGCGGAAGGAATTGTGGGCTTAACGGTAAGAAGTGCAACTCAAGTTAGAGAAAGCTTGATTGATGCTTGTGGTGGTTTGAAACTAATTGGACGTGGCGGCGTTGGTATGGATAACATTGACGTTGATTATGCAAGAAGCAAGGGGTTAGAGGTAATTAACACACCTGCAGCTTCTTCACACTCCGTGGGTGAATTGGTATTTGCTCACCTATTTAATACAGTACGCTTTTTATATGACAGTAACAGACAAATGCCAGTAAATGGCGAGTCTGAATTCGCCAAGTTAAAAAAGAAATATGCCAAAGGAATTGAGCTAAAAGGAAAAACCTTAGGAATTATTGGCTTCGGAAGAATTGGGCAAGCGGTTGCAAAAATTGCTTTAGGCTGCGGAATGAAAGTGGTTGCCTACGACCCATTCCTTAAAGATGCATCATTAACCCTTGATATAATTGGCGTTGAGCAAAAAGTAACTGTTAACATAGAAACAATAGAGTTGAATGACTTATTGGGACAAAGCGACTTTATAACCTTACACGTACCTGGTGGTAAGGTAATTACAGAAAAAGAATTTGCTTTAATGAAGGATGGTGTTTGTTTAGTTAATGCTGCAAGAGGTGGTGTTATTGATGAAGCAGACTTGATTAAAGCTTTAGATTCAGGAAAAGTTGGACATGCTGCATTAGATGTATTTGAAAATGAGCCAAAACCTAATAAAGATATTTTATCACATCCTAAAATATCATTAACTCCTCATATTGGGGCTGCTACTGGTGAAGCACAAACAAGAATTGCTACCGAATTAGCATCCCTTATAATTGCGAAATTAGGTTAAAAGCATTTAATCTATTAGTTAATAAAGGAAAGATCTAATGCAGGTCTTTCCTTTTTTTGATTATGGCAAAAATTAAACCATTTAAATCCTATTTACCTGGCAAACCACCAGAAATGGTAGCCACTAAAAACGTTGCGCAATTTAGTAAAAGCGAACTGGAACATGAAATTGCAAACAACCCCAATTCATTTTTACAAATAGTATTGCCCGACTATTTGGAAAGTGAAAAATCCGAACCTAACAGTATAGAACGTTTTAAAAAAGTACGGCTAAAATTTGATGAGTTTAAGAACAAAAAGGTTTATATAATAAATGAGCAAGCAGCTTATTATATTTACGAACAGCAATGTGATGGAGAAAAGTACATTGGAATAATGGCATGTTGTAGTATTGATGACTACAAAATGAAAGTCATAAAACCGCACGAACAAATAATTAGTGCCAAGTCGGAACTATTATGCAATTACTTACAGCAAACGCATATTAACGCGGAGCCTGTTGCCATGTTTTATGAGGATGATAGCGACATTAACCAACTTATTAAAAACACAATAAAAGAAAAAGCTAAAATTTCATTTACTTACAAAGATGGGAGCAAACACCGTCTTTGGACGATTAACAACAAACTATTAATTGAAAAAATTACGAGTTTTTTTGATCAAGAGCATTATTTATATATTGCTGATGGCCATCACCGAACTGCAGCATCAGATAAATATGGAGAATTGATGAGAAAAAACAACCCTGCTAAAGCTAGTCTAAAATCTGATTTTTTTATGAGCATATTATTTGCTGAATCTCAGATTAAATTAACCTCGTTTAACAGGGTAGTTAAGAATTGTAGCAAATACAGCTTTCAAGAAATAGAAAAATTAATCAACAAAAATTTTCATATTGAATTGTTAAAAAAAGCATCAGCACCTACACGTAAGCAAGAAATGATGATGTACACGAATAATGCATGGTACAAGCTGCATTATAAGTGCGCAAATAATGAAATTGGAAGTGATTCAGAGTTGTTAACTAATTTGGTATTAAACCCAATTTTCGGAATTGAACATTTTAGTAATAATAGGAGCATAAATTTTATACCTGGGTCAGAAGGAGAAAAGCGACTGGAAGAACTGGTGGACAATGGTAGTTACGACTATGCATTTTCCCTCTTTCCTATTGAAACAACAACAATAAAAGAGTTTGCCAACCAAAACAAAAACATGCCTGCAAAATCAACATGGGTTTTGCCAAAGTTGTTAAGTGGTTTGCTAATTTATGAAACCTTATAATTTACCAAATGCTTATGAATATTAGCCAAAAATACCTTGAACTAAAAAGCTCCTTACCCAAAGATGTGAATTTAGTAGTGGTTACTAAAACCCACCCAATAGAAAAGCTATTTGAAGTATATAATGCGGGAGGAAAAACATTTGGAGAAAACAAAGTACAAGACTTGGTTCACAAGCATACTGAGATGCCAAAAGATATTAAATGGCATTTTATTGGTCATTTACAACGTAACAAAGTAAAGTACATAGCTCCGTTTGTAACATTAATCCATGCTGTTGACAGCATTAAGCTTTTAAATGAAATTGACAAACAAGCTAAAAAGCACAATAGAATTATTTCCTGTTTGCTTCAGGTACATATTGCGGAAGAAGAAGGGAAGTTTGGTTTTTCGTATAGCGAACTTGGTAATATTTTTGCAAGTGATGAACTACAATCATTAAACAACATTAGAATAGAAGGGTTAATGGGAATGGCGACAAACACTAACAATATAGATACTATTACTAAAGAGTTTAAACAATTAAGTACCTTTTTTAAAGAATGTCAAAAATATTCTGCAAAAAACGTTGCTATCAATACTTTAAGTATGGGTATGAGCTGTCTCTTATACACATCTGACGCTGCCGACGATGTGCGTTGT
>CAXHCC010000133.1:0-7593 GCA_964014945.1 uncultured bacterium
TAAGCACACTTCCTTTTTCTTTTATACCTCCAATAACAACCTCTTGCTCATTATTGAGTATGGCTTTTATTATTTGATTGGCACATGTTTCTGGACTTAAACCGTTCGCCGTTGCAGTATCCATGGTCCCCAGTTTTTCGCCACTTTCCGTTAAAGAGTTAACCGAAATGTTGGTATGTATAAATCCAGGACACACTAACAATACACTGATATTATCATCGTGAAGTTCAGCACGTAAAGAGTCAAAAAAACCATGCAAGGCATGTTTGCTTGCAGAGTAGCCGCTCCTGTAAGGTGTGCCAATTTTACCCACCGTACTTGTTGTAACTACATACTTGCCTTGTTTTTGTTTTAGAAACTGGGGTAAAACCGTTTTGGTAAGTGCAATAGTTCCAAAATAGTTAACATCCATTATTTGTTTGTCAACTGCAAGTGGTGTTTCTTTAACCAATGATCGTTGACTAATACCCCCGTTATTTATGAGGATATCTATTTTCCCAAACCTATCTAACGCATTTTGTAGTTTTTCATCAAATGTGCTAGGCTCTGTTAGGTCAAGAGGTAATATAAAAGTGTCGGTATTGCAGCACTTTTCTGCAACACGTTTTAATTCGTCTTCTCTTCTGGCAGATAAAATTAATTTGGCTTTGTGCTCCGCTAAGGCGTAGGCAAGCCCTTCTCCAATTCCTGAAGTGGCACCTGTTAACCAAATAACTTTATCCTTGAGAGCGCTTCCCATTGTGACTACATTAACAAAATGGATAGCTTAAACCTATGTAAGCTACTATTATTCGTAACTATCGTTGTGTACGCTTTTTACTGCTCTTCCCGATGGGTCGTTTACGTTGGCTAAAGATGCGTCCCAAGCTAACGCTTCTGGAGTACTACAAGCAACCGATGGTACTGATGGTACACACTTAGCTGCAGAATCAGAAGGGAAATGGTTCGCAAACATAGACCTATAATAATACTCTTCCTTACTCATTGGAGGATTAATCGGAAACTTTGTAGCAGCCTTAGCCATTTCTTCATCGCTTACCTGCTCTTCAACCATTTCTTTTAAGCTATCAATCCAGTTATATCCTACACCATCAGAAAACTGCTCTTTTTGTCTCCAAGCTACACTCTCAGGTAAATAATCTTCCAGTGCTTTTCTAACAACCCATTTCTCTATTCTACCATCTTTCGACATTTTATCTTCGGGGTTTATACGCATCGCAATATCCACAAACTCTTTATCTAAGAATGGCACACGTCCTTCAACACCCCATGCGGCTAATGATTTGTTAGCTCTTAAACAATCGTATAAATGCAGTTTGCCTAACTTTCTAATGGTTTCCTCATGAAACGCTTGAGCATCTGGTGCTTTATGGAAGTACAAGTACCCACCAAATAACTCATCCGCACCTTCACCAGAGAGTACCATTTTAATACCCATCGATTTTATAACACGTGATAATAAGTACATTGGAGTTGATGCTCTTACTGTAGTAACATCATATGTTTCTAAGTGGTAAATAACATCGTTTAAAGCATCCAGTCCTTCCTGAACGGTAAAGTGTACTTCATGGTGTATCGTTCCAATATGTTCAGCAACTTTTTTTGCTGCAGCTAAATCAGGCGACCCAATTAAACCAACCGCAAATGAATGCAATTGAGGGTACCATGCCTCTTCTTTGTCGTCAGACTCAATTCGTTTTCCGGCATATTTTTTGGCAATAGCAGAAATTACAGATGAATCTAAACCGCCTGATAACAATACCCCATACGGTACATCCGACATTAGTTGTCTTTTAACCGCATCCTCTAAGCCTGTTCTTAAATCATCTAGGTTAGTTTTGTTATCCTTAACCGCTTCGTATTCTGTCCATTCTCTTTTATACCATTTGGTAAGTTTACCATCTTTACTACTCCAGTAGTGTCCTGGTAAAAATTCTTCAAATTTGGTACACACACCTTCTAAGGCTTTTAATTCTGATGCAACATAAAAATGCCCGTCATCGTCCCATCCCATGTATAATGGAATAATACCTATATGGTCTCTACCGACTAGGTATTCATCTTTTTCAGCATCATACAATACAAATGCGAAAATCCCATTTAAATCTTCTAGTAATTCAACACCTTTTTCTTGGTACAAAGGCAAAATTACCTCGCAATCTGAGTGGGTTGAGTACTCATATGTTTTCTCTGTACGTGCTCTAATTTCACGATGGTTGTATATCTCGCCATTAACGGCTAAAACTAAATTTTTATCCTTGCTGTAAAGCGGTTGTCTTCCAGATTCTGGGTCAACAATTGATAAACGCTCGTGTGAAATAATCGCATTATTATTGCTGTAAATCCCAGACCAGTCCGGTCCACGGTGACGAATTTTTTTCGACATTTCCAGCACTTTTGGCCGCAGCTTCTCAGCATCAGTTTTTACATCAAAAACTCCTACAAACCCACACATAATAATATTCTTGTTTTTAGTTTATCGATTCAGCTTTTCTAAATCAGCGTGCAAATTTACGAAATATCCCTGTACTTTGCTAATATACTGTGGCCTATGGCTATATTTAGGATGGCAAAAGCCCACTTTTCTTTAGCAAGGCTTTTGTTGAAGGCTCTTTACCTCTAAAGTTTTTGTAAAGTGTCATTGGGTGTTCACTACCTCCTTTTGACAATACATGTTCTAAAAACTGCTTGGCAGTGTCTTTATTATAAATGCCTGTTTCTTGGAAGTATTCAAACGTGTCTGCTTCCAATACTTCTGCCCATTTATAACTGTAATACCCTGAAGAATAGCCACCCTGGAAAATGTGGGAAAAGGCGCAAGATGTATTAATACCACTAAGTGGATCAAATAAATTGGTGTTTGCTGTTGCTTTGTTTTCAAACTCCTCTACCGACTCAGTAGGCAATTGTTTTAAATTATGCCAAGCCATATCTAATGTGCCCAAACCTACTTGCCTTACCGTTTGGTAACCACTTAAAAAGTTGGCGCTGTCTTTTAACTTTTTTACCAAGTCCATTGGAATTGGCTCCTCCGTTTCATAATGTTTAGCAAATGTGTCTAAACACTCTTTTTCGTAACACCAATTTTCCATTAACTGAGAAGGCAGCTCAACAAAATCCCAATACACAGATGTGCCACTTAAACTTTCATAATAGCCATTGGCCATAATGCCATGTAAGGCATGCCCAAATTCATGAAAGAGTGTTGTAACTTCATTAAATGTTAATAAAGAAGGTTTTGTTTCCGTTGGTTTAGTAAAGTTACATACGATGGATACTAGCGGACGTTGTACTTTGTTGTCGTATTTATTCTGACCCATAAAAGAAGTCATCCAAGCACCGTCTCTTTTTCCTGATCGCGGAAAAAAGTCGGCGTAAAAAACAGCCAAGTGCTCTCCTTGAGCGTTTTTAACTTGATAGGTAATTACATCTTCATGGTATTTTTGAATGTCATTTCTTGCTTCAAAAGTGATACCATATAACTTGTTAGCAGTAATAAATGCTCCGTCAATTACCTTTTCAAGTTGAAAGTAGGGTTTTAAAAGTTCGTCGTTAATGGCAAACTTTTCATTTTTTAATTTTTCTGAGTAATAGGAAAAATCCCATCGTTCCATTTTTTTTGGTCCGTTTAACTTATCACATAGCGCTTGCACTTCCTCCAGTTCTTTTAAAGCAACAGGTTTGCCGTGCTCCAGCAATTCATCCAATAACTTAAATACCTTTTTAGGTGATTTTGCCATGCGCTCCTCTAAAATAAATTTAGCGTGCGAATCGTACCCAAGCATTTGAGCGCGCTTGTGCCTAAGCGCTACCATTTCTTTAATTATCTCTTCATTGTTAAACTCATTGTCTTTAAAAGCACGGGTGCCAAAAGCCATAAACAACTCTTTACGCAATCCTCTATTATCAGCATAGGTCATAAAAGGTATATAGGAAGGGTAATCCAGGTTAAACAACCACATATCCTCCTTTCCTTTTTGTTTTGCCGCCAATTTTGCCGCTTCAACAACACCCTCAGGAAGGCCGGCTAAATCACGTGTATTACTTATCCAAAGTTCATAGGCATTGGCATCTTTCAGCACATTTTCTCCAAACTTTAAACTAAGCAAAGCCAGCTGACTGTTTAATTCTTTTAGTTCTTTTTTACTGTCGTCATCCAATTTTGCACCATTTCTAACAAAGCTTTTGTAGGTTTTCTCTAGTAGCATTTGCTCCTCTTTATTAAGCGCTCCTTTGTTACATGTATTATGCACGTGTTCCACTTTTTTAAACAATGCTTCATCCATCATTATTTCATCTGAATAGGCAGATAAGGCTGGAGAAACTTCTTGTGCAATTTGCTGCATTTCATCACTAGTTTCACAACTATTTAAATTAAAAAACACGCCAGTTACGATGTTTAATCTATGTCCACATCTTTCTAAAGCTTCAATTGTATTTTTAAAAGATGGTGGTTCTGTATTATTAATTATCTCTTTAATCTCCTTTTTCCCTAAGGCAATTCCTTCTTCTATAGCGGGTTTATAATGTTCCAGTTTAATTTCAGAAAATGGAATGGAATTGAGAGGTGTGTTAAAATCTAATAGTAATGGATTTTTCATTGTACGAGTTAAAAAGGTTCAGTATTGTATCAATGCAGCTGCGTTGCAAATGCAAAAATGCAAAAAAAAGAAAGGAGAATATTAATTTATTCGCAATACTTAAGGATAGCTTTCTCCGCAATTGCTTCGGCCAATTTACCAGCATTTTCAGCACTCATGCTTCCTGTATTGTGCTGTCCAATATTTAATGCTGATACACCTTTGCTAAGGTAAGCACTGGTAAGCTTTGGGTCTATTTCTTTAGCTCTGTTTAAATCGTAATCGCTTCCTGCTTTATCTTTTATTTTAGCCTTGGCCAAACTTCTATTTAGATAGGCATGAACATTACTTGAATTTAATTTTATTGCTTTGTCGTAATCAGCAACAGCGCTTCTGTTTTTTTGCATTAACGAATATAAATAACCGCGAAAATAGTAGGCATCTTCATTTTCCGGGTCCAATAAAATAACTTTACTATAATCTGCAACGGCTCCTTCATAATCGTTGATATTACTTTTTGCAATAGCCCTATAGCTATATGCTTCAGCCATTTTTGGCTTCAAACGTATAATAGAGTCAAAATCTTTAATGGCCTTTTCATACTCTTGTAAGGCAATATTGCAAAGCCCTCGAACATAATAGGCGCTTTCTAAGTTTTTGTTGAGTAGTGTTGCTTTATCAAAATCGGCTATTGCTTTTTTGTAATTGCCGAGGAGTGCTTTTGAAAGAGCTCTGTTATTATAGGCAATTGCAAATTCAGGATCCATTTCAATGGCTTTGGTAAACTGCGCTATGGCTCCGTCATATTCTTTAGCCTTGTATTTGGCTAAGCCCGCATCAAAAAAAGTATAAGCCGTTTTTAGTTCTTGCCCTACTACAGTTTTGCTACAAATAAACAAACCCAAAATGGCAATTGCTTTAATGGTAGTGAATCTAAAATGTTGCATATTCAAGTGTTAATTCCTTACAAAATATGCTCTAAGGTAATGCAATAAAATTACTTTGTAAAGGGAGTGTTACCTTCCTTATTAGCATAGTAAATTGGATGGTTACGAAATTGCTACTTGCTTAAGCTTTTACACTATCTTTGAAAAGTAGAGTGTTAGTTAGTTTGCTGATGCTATTAACTATAGAATATCAACTTCTCTAATATACTATTAGTGTTATGAATAGAGAGCAGATGCTGTCCCAACTTTCTGATAAGGACAATACATTTGATATTGTTGTAATTGGAGGCGGTGCAACCGGAATAGGGATCGCCCTTGAAGCTTCGGCACGTAATTATTCGGTGCTATTATTAGAACAAGCCGATTTTGCCAAAGGTACATCCAGTAGAAGTACGAAATTAATACATGGTGGTGTTCGTTACTTGGCACAAGGAAACATCGTTCTGGTGAAAGAGGCTCTAAAGGAAAGAGGTTTAATTGCGGCTAATGCGCCTCACTTGGTAAAAGACCTTTCTTTTGTAATTCCTACGCATAACCTTTGGGAAGAACTTAAATATACCATTGGCTTAAAACTCTACGACTGGTTTGCAGGTAAATTAAGTTTAGGAGCATCCAAACGAGTTACACGTTCAGAAGCACTTAAAAGAATAACCACTTTTAATCCTGATAAATTGTCGGCAGGGGTAGTTTACCATGATGCACAATTTGATGATAGCCGATTGGCCATTAATGCTGTGCAAACCGCCGCTGAATTGGGGGCTGTTGTTATTAACTACTGCCCTGTAAATAGCATTGTTAAAGATGAAGGAGGTAAAATTGTAGGTGTGCAATGTGTAGACGCAGAGACCGGTGTGTTGTATACCGTAAAAGCAAAGCAAGTTATAAATGCTGCTGGGGTGTTTGCGGATGCTGTTATTCAGATGGACACACCTCAGGCAAAAAATGTAATAACCCCTAGCCAGGGCGTACACCTTGTTTTAGATAAACATTTTTTACCAGGTAACGATGCTATCATGATTCCTAAAACAGACGATGGAAGAGTGTTGTTTTTAGTGCCTTGGCATGATAAGGTAGTGGTAGGAACTACCGATACGCCTATTAATAGTGCCAGCTTAGAGCCAGTTGCATTGGAGGAAGAAATAGCCTTTATACTATCAACAGCTGCACGATATTTAAGCAAGGCACCTCACCAATCGGATGTGTTAAGTGTATTTGCTGGTTTGCGACCTTTGGCTGCAGCTAGTGGAGAAGGAAAAACTAAGGAGATTTCGAGAAGCCATAAAATCATTGCTTCCCAATCAGGCTTGTTAACTATGGTGGGCGGTAAATGGACGACCTTCAGAAAAATGGGTGAGGATATGTTGGATGCTGTAGAAAAAAGAAATGGATGGAAGCATATTGCATCAAAAACAGCCCACCTAAAAATTCATGGGTATAGCACCCAACAAAAGGAGGGAGATTCGCTTTCTTTTTACGGCTCTGATGCTGATGAGATTCGTGCATTAGCCAAACAATTATCAATGGAGGAGGTGCTTAGTGAAGATTTTGGTGTGTTAAAGGTAGAGGTGGTTTGGGCAGTTCAACAAGAAATGGCGCGAACAGTAGAAGATTTTTTAGCTAGAAGAAGGCGTTGCCAGGTTTTGAATGCAAAAGAAAGTATACAAATGGCATCCGAAGTTGCCAAAATTATGGCTGCGGAGTTAGGTAAAGACGAGCATTGGCAAAAGCAACAGGTTCAGCAATATATGCAAGTAACTAAAAATTATATTTTGTGAATTAGCATTTATCCATTTTCCCTAATAGTACAATGTATTTTGCTACATTTATGCCATTCTTTAACAAGTAGAAATTTGCTTTTTTTGATAGTAGTTCCGTGAAGATTAAAATCATAAATCGTAAAACAGGAGAACAAATAACCGAAACTCCTCCGGCTGAAAAATTATTAAAGTTGTTGTATGATAACCCTTTTGGTAAAACAGCTTTGCTAACTATTGCACGAAGAAAGTTTATTTCCAAATCATACGGCAGAAAAATGAACAGGCCTTCTTCCAAAAAAAAGATAGCAC
>CAXHCC010000134.1:0-7552 GCA_964014945.1 uncultured bacterium
GGTCTCGTGGGCTCGGAGATGTGTATAAGAGACAGATTTTATATAAGGATACGCAAATTGCAGTATTTCATTTTGCAGCTAGCAACGAATGGTATGCTACAGATAACCTTTGCCCACACAAACAACAAATGATTTTAGCAAAGGGTATTATTGGAGAATCTCAAGGAATACCAAAAGTGGCATGTCCATTTCATAAAAATACTTATTCATTAATTGACGGAAAGAACATTAATGGAGAGCAGGATAGCATAAGCACTTATCCTATTAAAGTTGAGGATGGTCATGTTTATATTGGTGTTGAATAATTACCTTGGAGTCTATTAATTTAGCATTGGTTATATTAAATTAGAAGAAAGTTTATGGAAAATATTGTAGTAATAGGAAACGGGATGGTAGGTTATAAGTTTTGCGAAAAACTTATTGATGAGGCTGGGGTAGATAAATATAAAATTACCGTTTTCGGTGAGGAGCCTTTACCAGCATATAACAGGGTAAAACTATCTGCGTATTTGGATGACCATTCCATTGAAGATTTAACCTTGGCAAAAGAAGAGTGGTACGAAGAAAACAATATTGACTTAATTCTAAGTGATCGAGTTTCTGTAATTGATTCAGAGAATAAAAAAGTAAAATCGTATTCTGGGGTTGAAGTAGGATATGATAAGTTGGTAATAGCTACAGGGTCTGCACCGTTTGTTCCGCCAATTAATGGAATAGAGAAGAAAGGGGTGTTTGTTTACAGAACCATTCAAGATTTGGATGATATTACTGAATATGCAAAGTACTGCAAAAAAGCAGCCGTTATTGGTGGTGGATTGTTGGGCCTAGAGGCTGCTAAAGGTTTGATGGATTTAGGAGTAGAGACCCATGTGGTTGAGTTTGCGAATCGGTTAATGCCCCAACAATTGGACACAACTGCTAGTAAGCTGTTAAATGATAAATTAGATGAGTTAGGCCTTACCTGTCATTTAGGGAAAAACACCCAGTTAATTGAAGAAAATGAGGAAGGTACGGTGTCCAATATGATATTCAGTGATGAGAGCGAATTGCAGGTGGATATGATTGTAGTGTCTGCCGGTATTAAGCCTCGAGATGAATTAGCCAAGCAGTTTAAAATTGAAGTAGGTAAACGAGGAGGTATTGTGGTGAATGACCATATGGAAACTTCTGTAAAAGATATTTATGCGATTGGTGAATGTGCATTGCATAATAGTAGAATTTATGGATTGGTTGCACCAGGATACGATATGGCTGCGGTTGCGGTAAAAGAAATTTTAGGCAAGGGTGCACAATATCATGGTGATGAAATGATGTCGACTAACTTAAAGTTGGTTGGGGTGCAAGTGGCTAGTTTTGGTGATGCATTTGGAAGAAATCATGAATGTAAGTCAATAGAATATCACGATAAACATTCTGGTATTTATAAAAGAATTAATGTAACCAACGATGGCAGACAGCTTGTTGGTGGTATTCTGGTAGGTGATACCAAGGATTACAACATGTTGGTACAAACGGTTAACAACAAAATTGAGTTAACTGGCTCTCCAGAAGAGTTGATATTTGGTAGTAGAACTGTTGGTGGAGGTGGTAGTAAAATGGGAGTAAGTGCTTTGCCACCGGAAGCTACAATTTGTTCGTGTGAAAATGTTACCAAGCATGATATTGAAAAGGCCATTGCAGATAATGAATTGATTGATATAAAAGGGATACAATCTTGTACCAAAGCAGGTAGCGGATGTGGTGGTTGTAAGCCAATGATACAAGATGTATTAGATGAAACGCTTAAGTCGTCTGGCAAGGTTGTGAAGAAGGTGTTATGTGAGCATTTCGCATATTCTCGTGCTGAACTATATGAATTGGTACGTGAAAATGAAATAAAAACATACGATGA
This sequence comes from uncultured bacterium, assembly GCA_964014945.1. Taxonomy (GTDB): domain Bacteria; phylum Bacteroidota; class Bacteroidia; order 2-12-FULL-35-15; family 2-12-FULL-35-15; genus 2-12-FULL-35-15. The sequence goes on from CAXHCC010000134.1 coordinate 1,892, forward strand.
GTTAATAGATAAGTTTGGTTCTACAAAGCAAAATCACGGATGTGAAATATGTAAACCTGCAGTTGCTTCTATATTAGCAGGTATATGGAATGAAGCAATCTTAGGTCAAAATATAATTCAGGATACTAATGATAAGTATTTAGCCAATATTCAAAAAGGAGGAACTTATTCTGTTATTCCAAGGGTTCCTGGAGGTGAGTTGTCAGCAGATAAGCTTGCAGCAATTGCAAGAATTGCTGATAAATATAATTTATACATTAAAATTACAGGAGCTCAAAGAATTGGCTTGTATGGCGTAGAGCTACACCAACTGCCTATTGTTTGGGAAGAATTGATAGAAGCAGGAATGGAAAGCGGTCAGGCCTATGGAAAAGCGTTAAGAGCCGTAAAAAGTTGTGTTGGTCAAACATGGTGTAGATATGGAATGCAGGATTCAACAACCATGGCCATTGATATAGAGAATAGGTATAAAGGGCTACGAACGCCCCACAAAATTAAAATGGCTGTTAGTGGTTGTGCCCGTGAATGTGCTGAAGCAATCGGAAAAGATGTTGGCATAATTGCAACTGAAAAAGGTTGGAATTTGTATGTAGGAGGTAATGGTGGTACGTCACCTGCGCATGCTAAATTATTAGCATCTGATATAGACACCGAAACATGTTTCAAGTATATTGATAGGGTGTATATGTATTATGTGAAAACGGCAGAACCACTGCAACGAATTGCTCCATGGATGCAAAAACTGGACGGTGGAATTGAATATTTGAAGGAGGTAGTAATCGAAGATTGCTTGGGCTTAAATGCTGTATTTGATAAGGATATGCAAAAGATTGTTGATTCGTATAAAGACGAATGGAGTGATGCTATCAATGATACTGAAAAAAGAAAAACGTTTGCTCATTTCCTAAATTCTGATCAAAGCGATCCATCTATACAGTTTAAAGACCTTAGAGGGCAGAAAGTGCCTAAAGATTGGGATTAAGCGAGAGGATTATTTACGTAGTATAGATTATTTACGTGATAATTTTAGACTCCGTAATTGAACTCGTTCAATTCAACGTATTCAATTATTTTTTCGGCTATATCTATACCGGTAATTTTTTCAATCCCTTGTAATCCAGGTGAGGCATTTACTTCCATTACTAATGGACCTCGGTTAGATTGAATTAGATCTACACCTGCCACACCTAAGCGCAGTTGTCTTACGGCCTTTACCGCTGTTTCTTCTTCTTCTTCCGTTAATTCTATTTGAACGGCTTTTCCACCACGATGTAGGTTACTCCTAAATTCACCCAAACTTCCTTGGCGTTTGATAGCCCCAACAACTTTTCCATCTACCACAAAGGCTCTAATGTCTGACCCCTTAGCTTCTTCAATGTATTCTTGCACCAACATGTTTGCCTTTAGCACCATAAATGATTCAATTACCGATCGTGCCGACTTTTTCGTTTCAGCCAATATTACACCCAAGCCTTGAGTGCCTTCTAATAATTTAATAACCACTGGCGCTCCTCCAACCTTATCCAATACCACATCAATATTATTCGGACTTGAAGTAATGGCAGTATGTGGCAAGCCTATTCGCTCACGTGCTAATAATTGCATACTTAATAGCTTATCACGCGACCTAACTAAAGCTGCAGACTCAACAGTTGAAAATACTTGCATACGTTCAAAATGACGTACCACTGCCGCACCATAAAACGTTACCGAAGAGCCAATTCGAGGAATGATCGCATCTACATTTTCAACCTTTTTACCAAAGTAAGATATTTGAGGGAGGTTGTTTTTAATCAATAAAACGCATTTCAAATGATCAAACACCAAAACCTCGTGCCCACGTTTTTGGGCCGCTTCAAATAATCTTCTAGTAGAGTATAGGTTTTCTCTTCGGGATAGAATTACGATTTTCATTTTGCTTATTTAATGCTTAAGTGATCGGTTAAACCTACATCTACCAAAAAGTTGTTTCTTAATAAGGTTCTTCCAATAAGAACGGGGTACTTCATCGACCCTCTATTTGTTAAGCTTATTGTAGCTTTAATTAACTTTTTCCCAATTCTTACAGGGGTTTTAATTGAATATCGCAATTCCATTTCTCCAAAAGAATTCTTTACCCTTTTCTGTGTGTATTCTGTAAAGGTTAATTCCTTAGAACTGTATTCAGGGTGAGAACTATCCGCTAGCTTAAAATGCAAAACCCCATCTTCTTCGTGAATATTGTTACAATGCATTGCTGTAGAATATGCACCTGTATCAATCTTTGCAGGAATATTGTACATCCCCAATTTTGGGAAGTCAACCTTCTCGGTTCTGCCAATTACAACTTTTAGTTTTAAACTATCCATGTATTATTACGTAAAGCATTAATACCATTGCAATATAACAACTTTTACGGCAGAAAGTAAACGATATAGTTGCCTAATATGCGAAAGAAGCAGAACGTTGCATATTAATACGCTCTTTTATTGTTGCCTTCCATGTAATTAATAAATGCCTTATTAACTACTTTGTTTCCACCTGGAGTAGGGTAATTGCCTGTAAAGTACCAGTCGCCAGTATTGTTTGGACAAGATTTATGAAGGTTAGTAATAGTTTGATAAATCACTTTTACTTCTGCTTGCATATTTTTTGGACTCGCTAGTTGCGCAATTTTAGCTGAAATTTCATCCGCACTAAACGGCTTGTAAACCTCTTGTACTACATTCACAATTTCTTCTTTAGGTAAATCTTTTTGTGCCAATGCTTTTTGGTACAGCTCGTCTAATAATCCTTCCTTATTGTTTTCTTTTAACAATTCAATAGCAGCTTGAAAAGCAATAAAATCACCCAACTTTGCCATGTCAATTCCGTAGCAATCTGGGTATCTTATTTGAGGTGCGGATGAAACAACCACAATTTTTTTAGGACCTAGCCTGTCAAGAATTGTTAATATACTTTGCCTAAGTGTTGTGCCCCTAACAATAGAGTCATCAATAATAACCAAGTTGTCTTTGCCCCTTTGTATAACACCATATGTGGTATCATAAACATGCGCAACCATATCACTTCGTTGATCATCGTTGGTAATAAATGTTCTCAGCTTTGCATCTTTTATTGCAATGTTGTGTATGCGCAAATTTACTGCTAGTATTTTCTGTAGATCTTCATCATTTAATTTATCGCCTAGCTGTAATATTTGTTCCTTTTTAACTTTGTTAATACTTTCATTTAACCCTTGAATCATGCCTCTAAAAGCTACTTCTGCTGTGTTGGGTATGTATGAGAATACGGTATTCTTATAGTCATTATCTACAGCGTCAAGAACAGTTGGGCTAATCACCTTTCCTAGCATTAAACGCTCCTTGTATATTTCAGCATCTCTTCCTCTTGAAAAATAAATCCGTTCAAATGAGCACGCGGCTCTTTCTTTTTCTTCGTTTATTCTAACCTCCGATATCGAGCCGCTTTTTTTAAGAATGAGCGCACATCCAGGAGTAAGTTCTTTTACTTCATTAAACGGTATGTTTAACACTGTTTGTATCGCTGGCCTTTCTGAAGTAACTATGGCAATTTCGTCGTTATGATAATAAAATACAGGTCTAATGCCATTAGGGTCTCTTAATACAAATGCATCACCATGACCAATTAGGCCGGCCATAGCATAACCGCCATCCCATCTTTTACTAGCATCTTTCAATACGTTTTCCATATTTAAATTCTTAGAAATTAAATTGGAAATTTCTTCCCTGCTATGCCCGCGCTCTTTGTATTGGTAGTATAAACGGTCATTTTCCTCATCTAGAAAGTGACCAATTTTTTCCATGATGGTTACTGTATCAGCTTTTTCTTTCGGGTGTTGTCCAAGCTTAATAAGTTCCTCAAAAAGCTCATCTGTATTGGTTAAGTTGAAGTTGCCTGCTAATACTAGGTTCCGGGTCATCCAGTTGTTTTGTCTTAGAAATGGGTGGCAATACTCCAATCCGTTGTTACCAAAAGTGCCGTAACGTAAATGACCTAACAATACTTCGCCCGTAAACGCCATGTTCTTTTTTAACCACGCCGCGTCTTTTAATCGTTCAGGACTCTTTCGTTTAACTGATTCAAATTTGTTAATTATTTTCCCGAAAATCTGTTTAATGGCGCCACTGCCAACTGCCCTTGTTCTACTGATGTATCTTGAACCAGGGTCCACATCAAACTTAATCGTAGCTACACCTGCGCCATCTTGTCCACGGTTGTGTTGCTTTTCCATCAACAAGTATAAATTGTTAATGCCATAAAGCGGTGTTCCGTATTTTTCTATGTAATAATCAAGTGGTTTTAATAAGCGAATCATCGCTATTCCGCACTCGTGTTTTATTGCGTCACTCATGAGATGAAGGGGGTGGCTATGTTAAGGCACTAAATTACAAAATTGCATTAGATGAAACAGGAAACTTCTTAACAATTCATAGCTTCTTGTTAAGATAAATAAGTAAAAACTACTAGTCTTCTGTTAAAAAATTAGACACAACACGCTCTGCATCTTTAAACGCAGTTTCTAAATTGTCGTTAACAATAATCGTGTCAAATAGTGGGGCAGTAAGTAATTCCTCTTCGGCTTTGTTAACGCGAAGTGCGATGCTTTCAGGAGTATCTTCTTCTCTCTTTTTTAGTCGTTTTTCCAAATCTACAACTGAAGGCGGCATTACAAAAATTGATAAGGCCTGCTTTCCAAATTGTTTTTTAAGGTTCATGCCGCCTTCAACATCAATGTCAAATATTATAACCTTGCCCTTTTTCCAAACTCTTTCAATTTCAGAATGAAGCGTTCCGTAAAAATTGCCCGCATATACTTCTTCCCATTCTGCAAATTCATTGTTGTTAATTTTTTGCTGAAATTCTTCCTTACTTAAAAAGTAATAATCTACTCCATGAACCTCATCTCCTCGTTTTGGTCTATTGCAGGCAGAAACCGAAAACTCCAATTGAGGGTACGTTTTTAATAAATGATGAACAATAGTAGTTTTACCTGCTCCTGAAGGTGCTGAAAATATTACCAGCTTTTTTTCCATCTTACTCATAGAACATTTAGTAATTGTTCTTTTACTTTTTCTAGTTCATCTTTCATCTGTACAACTAGCTTTTGAATTTTAACATCGTTAGCTTTAGAGCCAATGGTATTAATTTCTCTGCCAATTTCCTGCCCAATAAACCCAAGCTTTCTTCCAGTAGAATCCTCCTTCATGGTGCTAATGAAGTAGTCTAAATGTGTTTTTAAGCGCACTTTTTCTTCAGTAATGTCAATCTTTTCTATATAATAAATCAACTCTTGTTCTAATCTGTTTTGGTCAATTTTTCTGTCAGTAACAACCTCGCTAATATTGTTTTTGATACGTTTTTTTATCCTGTTAATTCTAGTAGTGTCTGCACTAGCAACTTTGTTTAGCAGTTTATCTATTGTTTTAATGCGTACCTGTAGGTCCTTCGCTAATGATCGCCCTTCATCGGTTCTAAATTTTTGAAAAGCTTGTAAGGATTTATTGATCAATACTTTTGTTTGCTTCCACTCCTTTTCTCCTAAACTTTTAGTTTGTTTTTTCCCACCTAAAACTTCAGGCATTTTTAAGACTAGCGGTAATAGGTTATCTGTATCCTGTCTCTTATACACATCTGACGCTGCCGACGATGTGCGTTGTG
>CAXHCC010000135.1:0-7492 GCA_964014945.1 uncultured bacterium
ATTATATGTTAACTGGGCGGAAGGTTTTGCTGGTTACAGCATGAAAAAAGATGAATATGTTGCTGATTGTTCTGATATTGACGACATTATCGTTTTTAGAAAAGATGGATCTATGATGGTAACCAAAGTGCAATCTAAAGCTTTTGTAGGGAAAGATTTAATACACATTGCTGTATTTAAAAAGAATGACGACCGTACGGTTTATAATATGATTTATCGTGACGGAAAACAAGGTAACACGTACATGAAACGCTTTCCGGTTAAGTCCGTTACCAGAGATAAAGAATACCATGTTTCTAAAGGTACCAAAGACTCTGCCGTATTGTACTTTACTGCTAACCCTAATGGTGAATCAGAGGTAATTGAGATACAATTAAAGCCAGTAGCCGGATTAAGAAAGTTGAAATGGGATGTTGATTTTGCAGACCTGGCCATTAAGGGCCGTCAATCCCAAGGCAACTTGGTTACCAAATATGTTGTTAAAAAAGTTGTATTAAAAGAAAAAGGCTTATCTACCTTAAGTGCCAGAGACATTTGGTTTGATGAAACCGTGCATAGATTAAACACGGATAAGCGCGGTACTTTCTTAGGAAGTTTTGCGCCAGAAGATAAAATTATTACCATTACACAAACTGGTCACTATAAATTAAGCGGATTTGATTTAGGTACCCACTTTGATGAAGATAGATTGCTTATAGAAAAGTGGGATCCTAATAAACCTGTAGCGGCAATTTATTATGATGGCAAAGCAAAAACATATTTTGTTAAACGTTTTATAGTAGAGCCTACAGATAAAAAAGTTTTATTCATAAGCGAGGAAGAAGACTCTTCATTAGCAGTTGTGAGTACAGATGCTAACCCAATAGTTGAGGTTACTTTCAACAAAGTAAAAGGTAAAGAACACGAGCCTGAAACTATCAACTTAACAGAATTTATTGATGTTAAAGGACAAAAAGCTAAAGGCAATAAGCTTTCTTATGCCAAGGTAAAAGGCATAAAACTATTACCTCCAGTTGAAGTTGAGTTGGAAGATGATATAGTGGATGAGTTTGAAGAAAGTGGCATGTCGCCTTTAGAAGCGATTAAAAAAGCAAAGCCTAGTGAAGAGGAAAAAACCAAAACGGTATTGTCCATAGACCACGAGCTCAACGCCGATATTAAACTTCCTTCTGAAACAAAAAAGAAGAAAAAGAAAAAGTCTAACGACGACAGCGAGGAGCAACCAACACTATTTTAGTAAATTGAAGCACCCACTTCAATCTATTTACTTTACACTTATAACACCCCCAACGTGGACGTTAAAGAATCGCTAAAAACAACTATTCGCGCCCTTCCTAACAACCCAGGCATTTACCAGTTTTTTGATAAAGACGGTGTTATTATATATGTGGGTAAAGCAAAAAATATTAAAAAACGTGTTAGCTCCTATTTTAATAAAGAGAATTCTTCTAGCGGAAAAACACGCATTTTAGTTGCGAAAATTTGTGACATTAAGTTCATTGTGGTGGATACAGAAATTGACGCACTCCTACTTGAAAATAATTTAATAAAGAAGTATCAACCGCGATACAACATTCAGTTAAAAGACGACAAAACCTACCCTTGGATTTGCATAAAAAAAGAACCATTCCCTCGTGTTTTTAGTACTCGAAATGTGGTTAAAGATGGTTCGCAATACTTTGGTCCTTTTGCTTCGGTTAAAATAATGAACGCCGTATTGGACCTTATTCGAAAGTTGTATCAATTACGTAATTGCAACTTTAATTTGGCTAAAGAGAAAATTGAAGCTAATAAATATAAAGTGTGTTTAGAACATCACTTGGGTAACTGCAATGCCCCTTGTGTTGGCAAGGAAACTGAAGAAGAGTATGATATTACCATAAACCATATTAGAGAAATACTTAAAGGAAACTTAAGTACGGTAAGTAAGTATTTAAAAGGCATGATGGAGGAACATGTTGCAAAATTAGAATACGAAAAAGCCCAAATAATCAACGAAAAGATTACTTTACTTGATAAGTTCCAAGTAAAATCTACAGTGGTTAGCCCAACCATAAATAACGTAGATGTAATTTCTTTAGTGAGCGACGAGAAAAATGGGTATGCCAATTATTTGAAGGTTATGAATGGGGCTATTATTCAAGGACACACCATTGAAATGACCAAGAAGTTAGACGAAAGCGACGAGCAACTATTAACATTAGCCATCACCGAATTGCGTAGCAGGTTTGAAAGCAATGCCAAAGAAATAATTATTCCTTTTAAAATAGAAACTGAGTTTCCTGATATAAAACTATTTGTACCTCAGCGAGGGGACAAGCATCACTTGCTGGATTTGTCTCGAAGAAATGCACAATATTACAGAATGGACAAGCTTAAGCAAGCTAACTTAGTTGACCCCCAGCGACATTCAAAAAGAATACTGGAACAACTTAAGACAGATTTGAAGTTAACTGAAACACCAGTGCATATTGAATGTTTTGACAACTCCAATTTTCAAGGGAGCTACCCAGTTGCTGCTATGACCGTGTTTAAAAATGCTAAACCAAGTAAAAAGGATTATCGGCATTTTAATATTAAAACTGTAGAAGGGCCAAATGACTTTGCCTCTATGGAAGAGGTAATTTACAGGAGATATAAGCGTGTTTTGGATGAAAAACAAAGCTTGCCTCAAGTAATAATAGTTGATGGCGGCAAAGGACAATTAAGTTCAGCCATGATCAGTATAAAAAAGTTGGGGCTTGAAAACAAAGTTTGCGTAATTGGTATCGCCAAAAAACTAGAAGAAATTTATTTTGCCAACGACCCCGTTCCTTTGTATTTAGATAAAAGAAGCGAATCGCTACAACTTATACAGCAATTAAGAGATGAAGCGCACAGGTTTGGCATTACACACCATCGTAAAAAGCGTGACAAAGGAACCCTAAAAACTGAACTTACCAGTATTGATGGAATTAGTGACAAATCAGCCCAAAGATTGTTATCTCATTTTAAATCGGTGAAGAAAATCAAGCAATCCTCGGAAGAAGAAATAGCCGCTATTATTGGAAAAGCGAAAGCTAAAAAGATAGTGGAGGCATATACCAAATAAAAAAGCCGTAATAGCAATCTATTACGGCTTTTCTATTTATAATTGATTTAGCTATTTAATATTAAACGCTTTTTTCACTTTGCTTACATAGTCTAGTTTTTCCCAAGTAAACAATTCAACTTTCATCGTTTTGGTTTTACCATCAGGGGTACTAAACGTTTTAGTTACCACCTCATTCTTACGACCCATATGACCATAAGCAGCAGTTTCGCTATACATTGGTGTACGTAATTTTAATCGCTTTTCAATAAAGTACGGACGCATATCAAAAACCTTTTCTACAATTTTAGCAATTTTCCCATCTGTCATATTCACTTTTGCCGTACCATAGGTATCAATAAATATACCCATAGGCTTAGCAACACCTATAGCATAAGAAACTTGTACTAACGCTTCAGTACAAACACCAGCGGCTACCAAATTTTTTGCAATGTGTCGAGTAGCATAAGCAGCAGACCTATCTACCTTTGACGGATCTTTACCCGAAAAAGCACCTCCACCATGTGCACCTTTTCCTCCATAGGTATCAACAATAATTTTTCTACCGGTTAAACCAGTATCACCATGTGGCCCGCCTATTACAAAAATGCCAGTTGGATTTATATGGTATTCAATTTTATCATTGAACAAATGTGCGTACTTCTTATACTTTGCTTTTACTCTTGGAATTAAAATGTTAACAATATCCTTTTTAATACGTGCCAACATTTTTGGCTCCGAATCAAAATCATCGTGTTGAGTAGAAATAACAATTGCTGCAATACGCACTGGCACGTTGTTATCATCATATTCTAAGGTAACTTGAGATTTAGCATCCGGACGAAGATATTTAATTTGCTTATTAGCTCTTCTTAACGCAGCTAACTCAATTAATAATTTATGAGATAAATCTAACGCCAATGGCATATAGTCCTTTGTTTCATTTGTTGCATAACCAAACATCATTCCTTGATCCCCTGCTCCTTGTTCCTCTTTCTTTTTTCGGTCAACCCCTTGATTAATATCCGCAGATTGTTCATGGATTGCGGAAAGCACACCACATGAATTTGCTTCAAACATATACTCACTTTTGGTATATCCAATTTTTTTAATTACGTCACGAGCAATTGTTTGAACATCCAAATAAGCTTTAGATTTTACCTCGCCAGCTAATACCACTTGGCCAGTTGTTACTAAGGTTTCACACGCCACTTTAGATTGTGGATCAAATGCTAAAAAGTTATCAATTAATGCATCAGAAATTTGATCCGATACTTTGTCTGGGTGACCTTCTGAAACTGACTCAGATGTAAATAAATATGACATATTAAATTTTTGTATTACAATTGTAAATTTTGCAGCTGCTAAAATAGCAATTATTTAAGTAATGTTAGTATAAATGAAAGGGCGCAAATTATGCTGTTAAACTTTTAAATACATCTTCTAATTTTCGCTCATCCGCCTGAAGCGTTAGAACGTTTACATCCTGTTTAACCGCAAACTGAAATATAGTAGCTCTAATATCTACAGAAGAAGCTATCCGCCATTTATTCCCTTGCTCATGCTCTACTGACAATACCTCAGCAATATCTAATAATAACTCTTCAGCTACCTGCTTATCAAACTCTACAATTATACTAAAAGATGACGCTACCGAAGATTGTTGCAAAACATCCGTTGAATCATTGGCTACGATTCTTCCCTTATTAATGATAATTACCCTATTGCATACCGCCTCTACTTCCTGCATAATATGGGTTGAAAGTAAAATGGTTTTCTCTTTACCTACTTCTTTAATTAAACCGCGAATTTCTTCTAATTGATTAGGGTCTAAACCTGTTGTTGGCTCATCTAAAATCAACACCTTTGGATCATGAATCAGTGCTTGAGCTAATCCCACTCTTTGACGATACCCCTTAGATAAGGCACCGATCTTTTTATTTTGTTCCAAGTGTAAACCTGTAGTTTCGATAATTTCTTTGACACGTATATTGGTATTAGAGAGCTTATGCAAATCGGCAATAAAACCCAAGTACTCCTTTACATACATATCCAAGTACAATGGATTGTGCTCAGGAAGATAACCAATGTTTTTGCGCACCTCCATACTTTGCTCTTCAACATCAAACTCACTCACCCATGCTTTTCCAGATGTACAAGGCAGGTAACAAGTAAGGATTTTCATCATAGTTGATTTGCCAGCTCCGTTTGGACCTAAAAATCCAACAACTTCTCCTGAGTGCACCTCAAAACTTACATCATCTAATGCACGTTGCGTACCATATTCTTTTATGATATTTTCTACTTTGATGGACATGTTTTGTAATAATCACAAAGCTAATTCTTTTTGATAAATTTGAACCACTAAACGAATGCATAAATGAAGGGTACAGTTATAAAATCAACAGGTAGTTGGTATACTGTTATGGATAGCAACCATAATAGCGTGGCGTGTAAGATTAAAGGGAAGTTTAGAATGGCTGGTATAAAATCAACTAATCCAATTGCTGTTGGAGATATTGTAGATTATGAAACAGAAAAAGACGGCAATGGAACTATTACCGCAATAGCACCAAGAAAAAACTACATCATTCGTAAATCCATTAACCTTTCAAAACAAACCCACATATTAGCGGCAAATATTGATCAAGCATTACTGATTGTTACTCTTGCTTTGCCTAGAACCTCACAAGGATTTGTTGATCGGTTTTTGATTACAGCAGAGGCGTATCACATACCCGTTGTTATCGTATTTAATAAAATGGATATAGTTGAGCAAGATGAGAAGGCCATTAAAGAGCTGAATGCGTTTGGCGCTATGTATACCAACATTGGTTACAAATGCTTAAAAGTTTCAGCTAAAAGCAGTAAAGACATTAAACAAATCAGGAGTATAACAGCAAATAAAACAACCCTCATCGCTGGTCATTCCGGTGTAGGGAAATCAGCCATTGCCAATGCCTTAGATGGTAATTTAAACTTACGCATTGGAGAAATTTCAGATGTGCACCTGAAAGGGAAACACACCACCACCTTCGCAGAAATGCATGAACTCAATTATGGAGGTTTTATTATTGACACCCCAGGCATTAAAGAACTTGGACTCATCGAAATGGAAAAAGTAGAGATCTCCGGCTATTTTCCTGAAATGCGAGAACTAAGACAAGCATGTAAGTTTAACAATTGCTTACATATTAATGAACCTAACTGTGCCGTTATAAAGGCTGTTGAGCAAGGAGATATATTAGAAGCCAGGTATGAAAGCTATTGGAAGATAATTCATGGTGAAGAACTAGAGAACAACTCAAAATGAGGGTAGTAATTCAAAGGGTTAGCCAAGCATCTGTTTCGATTAACAGCATCGTTAAGGGGAAAATAAACCACGGGCTGCTAGTGCTGGTTGGTATTGAAGAGGCGGATGGCAAGGATGATATAAACTGGCTAACATCAAAAATTCTGGGTTTAAGAATTTTCTCGGACCAAATGGGTAAAATGAATTTGTCAATAAAAGAAATAGGAGGAGAAGTACTTTTAATTTCACAATTTACTTTGCACGCATCCACAAAAAAAGGAAACCGCCCCTCCTATATAAATGCTGCAAAACCGTCTGTAGCTATCCCTTTGTACCAAGACTTTATTTCAGCGATAGAAAATGAGTTGGGGCATACAATTCAAACTGGTGAGTTCGGCGCAGATATGCAAGTAGCGCTTATTAACGATGGGCCTGTAACAATTACTATCGACAGTAAAAACCGGGAATAATCGCCTTATTTAGACTTATTCTAAATTATATTGAAAGTCCCCGAAAAGGTTTTCATCATTGGCATAAAGGATTATATTTGCGCCTCCTTAAATCGAATGGTTATCACTTGATTGAAAGGCATAAAGTATACACAAATCACATAATATAAATTCTAGATTAAGATGAGCATGACTTACAACGACTACCTAAAGGAAATCGAAGAAAGAAAAGGTCAAGGGTTAAACCCAAAGCCTATTGACGGAGCTGACTTATTGAACGAAATAATTTCGCAGATAAAAGATACAGCCAACGCAAACCGTGAAGATTCGTTAAAATATTTTATTTACAATACAGTTCCAGGAACTACTCCTGCTGCTGGTGCTAAAGCTAAATTTTTAAAAGAGATTATTCTTGGTGAAGCAACTGTTGAAGAAATAAAGCCTGAGTTTGCATTTGAGTTATTATCGCACATGAAAGGTGGTCCTTCTGTAGAGGTATTAATCGATTTGGCTTTAGGTGAAGATGCTTCTAATGCTCAAGCAGCTGCCAAAGTTCTTAAAACTCAAGTATTTTTGTATGAAGCAGATACGGAGCGTTTAGAAGATGCGTTTAAAGCTGGAAATGCGATTGCTAAAGAACTACTTGAAAGTTACGCTAAAGCGGAGTTTTTTACGAAACTT
>CAXHCC010000136.1:0-7417 GCA_964014945.1 uncultured bacterium
TCCATCTCCTATTAACAAAAGCTTGGCCGGCATTTTTGCCCTAACTTTTTCAAAAATAGACACAACATCTCCCACCCGCTTAACTTTTCTAAAATTGGAGATATGCATAAGCACTTTCTCCTTTTTGTTTGCATATTGCTTCCTCAATACTTGCGCATTCGCAAAATCATATTGATCTAAACAAACAAAGTTGGGAATTACAGAAATATCCTTAGATACTTCTGCGAAATTCTTAAAAGTATCATCTCTTAAACTTTGCGATACAGCTGTTACAGCATCGCTATTATTAATTGCAAAAGTAATTACAGGTTCAAATGACGGGTCCTTACCCAACAATGTAATATCAGTTCCATGTAAAGTAGTAACAAATGGCACTTTAATTCCTTTTGATGAAAGAATCTGTTTGGCCATATATGCAGCCGATGCATGCGGAATTGCATAGTGCACATGTAATAAATCTATTTTCTCAAATTCAACCACCTCCACCATTTTACTAGAGAGCACTAGCTCGTATGGAGTATAATCAAACAAGGGGTAATTGGAAACCCTTACTTCATGGTAGTAGATATTTTTGGAAAAAGTATCAAGTCGAGCTGGAGTGTTATAACTGATAAAATGAACGCTATGTCCTTTCTTAGCTAAGGCCTTACCTAATTCAGTTGCTACTACTCCACTTCCTCCAATGGTTGGATAACACACAATTCCGATGTTCATATTGATATAGTCGTTCTGTAATAAAAATAATTACATCAATTTACAGCTTGGTAAATTAACTCCTGTATTTCCGTTCGTATTCCTCGTTTAGATAACTGATTATCCTTCGCACTTGGATGCACTCTATTAGAAAGAAAAATATATATTAAATCATGTTCAGGATCTGCCCATGCCAGCGTTCCAGTAAATCCAGCATGGCCAAAACTTAAATACGATACACACCCGCAAACTGGACTTGGGTCACCCTTCTTAGCCGGTCTATCAAAACCAATCGCTCTTCTGTTGGCCTTACAATACTGACATTTAGTAAATTCCACTACTGTTGAAGAATCGAGATATCGCTTACCACCATAAACTCCTTTGTTTAAATACATTTGCATCATAACAGCAATATCATTCGCATTGGAAAATACTCCTGCATGACCTCCAACTCCACCTAACATAGCTGCCCCTGGATCATGTACGTCACCGTGAACAAGTTGTTTTCTAAAAACTGTATCCATTTCTGTTGGAACTATTCTATCAAGGTCAAATCTATTTTTTGGCAAATATCCCATTGTACTGAGCCCTAACGGTGCGTAAAAATATTTTTGCACAAATCGATTTTCCGGAACATAGGTTTCTGCTTCAATTATTTTGTTTAAAAAATAATAGCCTAAATCGCTGTACAAATAGTTTCCCTTTTCCTTAGTGGGTGAATCCAATATAAACTGAAATATACTGTCCTCGTAGGTACTATGAATAAACAAGTTATGTGCTACTCTTTTAGGGTATTCAACACTTCTTGAGGTATCAAAAATACTATCCTTGTACTTTCCATCCTCCATTGCAAACTTCCATAATGGTATCCACGATTTTAGTCCCGCTTGGTGCGTCATCATTTCGCGCAATGAAATATTTTCCTTATCGGTATCTTTAACCATTGGCAAATAATCACACAAATATTTGTCTAGCTCCACCTTTCCATCATCAACCAATTTCATTAAAGATGGTGTAGTAGCCATTATTTTTGTAATAGACGCGATATCGTATAGGTCATTAGATTTAACACTTATTGCGCTATCGTATGTGTGATAACCAAAAGAGCGGCTGTAAATAACATTACCTCCTTTAGCCACTAATATTTGACATCCAGGAAACACTTTATCCTGAATACTTTTATTTACGATGCTGTCAATTGGCTTCAACATGGTGCTATTAACCCCAACTTTTTCCGGTATATCATATCCAAGCCTATTAGCTATAAGTGTATCACCTTCGCCCTCCTTAAACTTATCATTCACAGTTACCGGCAGCTTTCCATCAACACCTAATCCACCAAAAATTGCCTGCGCAGAATATAATTCACTATAAGCATTCTCTTCATAACTCATTATTATCGCATCCGCCAAATGAACATCAGATAATTTTGATAGAATATATGGCGATTGGGATACACTAACAACCGTTCTGTACTCTTTTACTATAGAATTTAACGCATCAACAACATTGTTTGTAAGACCAAATCTTTTATACGGCCTACTGCTAGTATTGTTTAATTGAATTATAACAAGATTGTAATTTTCAAGCTTATTAATCAATTCATTAAATGCCTCTTTGCTTGCATTTTTGCTGATAGAAAAGTGGTCTACAGTGTTATATTTTGATAATGTTTTTTGAAAAATGGTTTCATCAGCTATACCTAGTGATACTGATGCAATTGAAAGTGTATCAAGCCTTTTTAGTGGCAATAAATTGTTCTTGTTCCGTAGCACCGTTAAAGATGCTTGCGTTAAACTTCTGTTTAAAACATCCGATTCTATGGTATTAAGGTCCTCAACTAAATTATTTCTTGAAATAGCTTGTAATGTGTCTAAACCGGCCCACTTCTTAGCAAGTAAAATCTTCTTACATCTATTATCCACTTCCTGTTGAGTAATAGAACCCATTTTAATAGCTTCTTCAATTTGTTTAATTGCTAATGGTACATCCCCTGAAAAGAGCAATACATCGTTACCAGCTAGTAAAGCCTCCACATCAGCTCTTCCTGGTTCATAATATTTACTTACCCCTTTCATATTCAAAGCATCGGTAAAAACGAGTCCTTTAAATTTTAAATCGTTCTTTAACAAGTCAGTTACTACCTCTTTGGTTAAAGTAGAAGCCTGATTGGTTTTGGTTCCTAAAGACGGTATATACAAATGTGCCACCATAACACTGGCCAATCCCTCCTTCATTAAAGCTTTAAATGGATATAATTCCAAACTATCCAGCCGTTCACGCGAAGCACTTACGATAGGTAAAGTTTTGTGAGAATCGCTATCTGTATCGCCGTGACCAGGAAAATGCTTTGCATTTGCCATAACGAAATTATCTTGCATTCCGTGCATATACATTAATGCTTTACGCGCAACATTATATTTGTTTTCTCCAAACGAACGCGTGCCAATTACTGGATTCAATGGATTATTGTTTATGTCTACTACTGGAGCAAGGTTTACATGCATACCCAAGCGCCTGCATTGTCTAGCAATTTCAGCTCCCATTTTGTAAATAAGCGAATCATTTTGAATCGCACCCAATGCCATTTGATGAGGAAATTTAACGGTACTATCCAAACGCATAGCCAAACCCCATTCTGCATCAATAGAAATGAGTAGCGGCGTTTTCGATAATTGCTGGTATTCATTGGTGAGCATTGCCTGTCTTACTGGTCCGCCCTGAAAAAAGATTAGTCCACCAATTTTATAATCTTGGATTAATTTTTTAATAGATGCAACATGTGTCAGCCCCTTATTTGAATAAGCGGCAACCATAAACAATTGTGCTATTCTATCTTGAGGAGATAAAGTATTAAAAACGGAATCTACCCAAACGGAATCTTCCTCTAAAAAAGAAGGGGGTACTCCATCGTTATCTACAGAAAAGCTTGTAACGAACAATGAAGACACTATTACCAATAAACCTGCAAGTCTTTTCATAGTTTTAACTTTGTGTAGCAAAAGTTCTTCCAAACGATGCAAATTTACAGGAAATTATATCGAATAATTTTAAGAATGCGCTTTCTTATCAACACTCAAACCACCTTTATATTACCGGCAAATCAACTAGGTTCTTAGGGTTTTGTTTTTATAAATACCTTTTTAACCGCGTTTGTATAAATCGTTATATCAAACAAATCACTATCTCTTGTTGCTTTATACGTCAACCAAATACCCAATGGCATTAATACCGCCGAAGCCATCCACATACCTATATACGGGGGGAAACCTCCTTCCTTAGCAACTTTTTCTCCAATAATGGAAAGAATATGAAAAACTAGAAAAAATATAATTGAGATCACTACAGGCATACCCAATCCGCCCTTCCTAATAATTGCACCTAAAGGGGCGCCAATAAAAAAAAGCACAATACAAGCAATAGATAAAGAATATTTTCTGTGCCACTCCACGCTATAATTTAACAACCTGGTGTATTCGTTATTTCTATTGTTTAAATTAGCTACTGTAAACATTCTAGCGTTTCTTGCAATACTACTTGCCGACTCCACAATTGAAAGTTTCTTATTAAGTGGTAAAGAATCGAAGGATATTAAGTTTAGGTTTTGAGTGCCAATCGAATCAACACGTGACATATGAACCGAAGTTTTGGGGTAATATGCACCTTCAATTTTATCCATAAAAACATTTGCGAAACTTGCTCTTTTGGAGCTTAATGAATCAATAATTGAGTCCAATTGACTTAGATTTAACATTTGATAGTTGTTTCTAAACAGCTCTTCCCTCGTCCTTCTTAATTTAAACTCTGATAAATCAAACTTGATTACCTTTTCCTTAAACGCATCCCTAATTAAGGGTCTAGTTTGCAAATCAGAAGATGTACCGATAAACTCCTTATAACTTACACCATCTTTTAACGTAAGGTTTAGAAACATTCTATCAGGCGTTTCCTGCATAGTTCCTTCTTTGGCGTACAAGACTATATTGTTGCCCATATGTTCGCGATGGTCGTAAATTAAAATACCCTTCAAAGTATTCCCATCCTTCTCCTTTTTATCAACTCTTATACTAAAACCTTCTATACTATTATTAAACACACCGCTTTTAAACATCAATGTTGGCTTGGATTCCCTAATATCATAGAGCAAAGAGCCGGCTTTTAAATTCGTATACGGCAGTAAATAATTAGAAAAAAGGAATGCTCCAACAGACAATATTAGCGTTGAAATAATTAATGGTTTCATTATTTGTTGCAATGACAAACCTGCACTTTTTAACGCTGTAAGCTCAAAATACTCTCCAAGGTTACCAAATGTCATTAATGAAGACAGCAACATCGCCAAAGGCAGAGCCATTGGTATGGTAGTTAATGAAAAATAAAAGAACAACTTAAATAACACACCAAATTCTAACCCCTTGCCCACAAAGTCATCTATGTATTTAAAAATAAATATCATAAAGAACACAAACATGGCAATAAAAAAAGTCATTATGAAGGGCCCCACAAATGACTTAAGAATGAACTTATTAAGAATTTTCATTGCATGCAAATATAATAATATTGGTTCGAACGAGTTATTATTACTCCCTATAGGTAATCCCGAATCAAAGGATTGAAACTAATGATTAATTTTGTCTAAACCCTACTTTATAAAACATAGCAAATAACACACCAAAATGATAGCTTTAATTACTGGCGCAACTTCCGGATTTGGCAAAGCAATTGCCGAAATTTTCGCAAACAATGGTTATGATATTATTATTACAGGAAGAAGAAAAGAAAGACTAGACAATATATGCCAAGCGATCAAAAATAAAACAGGTGTAAAAGTGCTAGCGTTAAACTTTGACGTTAGAAATTTACAAGAAGTGGAAGTAGCAGTAGACAGTTTAGCAGGTGAATGGAAAAACGTTGATATATTAGTTAATAATGCAGGTTTAGCTGTTGGACTCTCTGCTATTCAAGACGGAGAAATTGACGACTGGGAAAGAATGATTGATACGAATATTAAAGGCTTACTGTATATGACGCGGTTAATTTCTCCAGTCATGATTAAAAACAAAAAGGGGCATATTATAAACATTGGCTCGATTGCTGGGAAAGACGTTTATGCAAATGGTGTTGTCTATTGCGCTAGCAAACATGCTGTTGATGCGTTAAATAAAGGAATGAGAATAGACTTATTACCTCATAATATAAAAGTTTCTGCTATACATCCTGGAATGGCTGAAACGGAATTTTCTAATGTACGTTTTAAGGGTGATGATGCGAAAGCAGATGAAGTTTACAAAGGAGTTGAAGCACTGAACGCGAAGGACATAGCCGAAACAGTTTATTGGACTGCAACCAGACCAGCACATGTTAACATAAACGACTTGGTTATTACACCAACAGCCCAAGCCAACCCATACCATACAGTTCGTGATAATGAATAAAGGCAATCAAAATCTTGGATCTTTCATTCCGCTAATTGTATTATTAATTTGCGGTGGTTTGATGTGTGTGAACATGAACGCTCATGCCCAAGCAAGGATGGGAACTAAAAAAAAGTTCAGGCATCAACTGGCTGCTGGCCCTTTAGTATCCTTTTATAAAGGAGACCCTAATTTTAGTACTAATATTAAATCCAATATAGGTTTTATAGGCAACTATACCCTTGAAAAAATTAGAAAAACAAACACAAATCATACCCTTGGGGTTTCATATGTGAACCAAAAACTTAGCTTCAATGGTTACTTTGCAGATTCAGGACACACCTACCTATATGATGACACATTTCCGTATGCACATGAAATTATTATTCAAGAATTACGGGTTCCTTTAGGAGTTAAGGTATATTTTGGAAATAATATAAGAACCCCAACAAGAGCATATTATTTGGGCGGAGCGGGTGCTAGAATTATTTTTAAAAGCTATAACGTCATCATCAACGACTCTACCGAAACATCCGCGTATGAAGGTCCGGGAGACATTGATTTCGAAAACAAATCAGTAAATAAGAATATAAATACATTTATATTCAGCGGGCTTGGTTTGCAATACACCAATAGAGAAAGTGGGAGATCAGCTTTTTTTCAAATAAACTTTAGTTACGGTATTGCTAGACTAAATTACCACGGCGATGGTAACTCAAACGAGGATTATTTTAAGAATAACACCCTTACCTTTCTTGTAGGAATAATACTTTAAATATAACTACTTAATAATGTTGCAGTTGGGTAGTAGTATTTCCAATATTGCAAGGTCGTAATTGCTCAATTGATTACCACTTACATCCAACACCCGAAGATTCTCTAAAAAGCAAATATTTTCTGGAATGCGTGTTAGCTTATTGTTTTTTAAGGATAAATAGGTCAGTTTTTTTAGTTTAAATAAATCATCTGGAAGTTGGCTGATTCTATTGTTCGATAATACAAGCTGCTGAATTTCATTTAATCGGAATACGTGTTTAGGTATTTCATCTAAGCCACAACTAACCAACATCAACAATATCATTTTTTTAAGTCTACCAATAGATTCAGGAAGTGAGTCAAAGGTTGTTTTGTATAGAATCAATGACTCCAAACTATTTAAATAGCCCAATGTAGGTGGAATATGTAACGTATCCGCTTTGTTATATTGAATATCTAAATTTTTTAGCCTGCTCAAATAAGCAATTCCAAATGGGAGTGAATCTAAAGCTGTCTCTTATACACATCTGACGCTGCCGACGATGTGCGTTGTG
>CAXHCC010000137.1:0-7392 GCA_964014945.1 uncultured bacterium
ATGTATTAGCGCTAGGGCCATTTAAGGTCCAACCGCTGTTATTGCCATTATCAATGCAATTGTTTGCAGTAAAGGTTGCACCTCCAGTTGCCAAGATGTCTTGCATTAATACATCAGTAATGGTAGTACTTCCGGTTGTTTTAAAAATGCTTGCTTGTGTTCCTGATACAGAGGAGCGTATGTTTATTTTATTAGTACATGATCCACTAGCATTAATAGCACTATCAATAATAATCGTTCCACTTGCAGGTAATGTATAGGTATACCCAGGGGAAAGTGTAACAGATTTAAAAGATGTACTATCAGCAATGGTAGCATTTTTGGCAAAGATGCAATTTTCAAAGTAATTGTTTTTACCAGTAATAGTTACATCACCTAAAAACTCGCAAGTGCCATAATTATTAAAAGAAGTAAATCCCCAATCCGTATTTCCTCCAAAATGGGCTGTTCCCTCAACTCTTAGGTAGTTTATATAACCATTTTTAGAACCCGCATGATCATTAATCATAAAATCTCCTTTAACAAAACAGCTATCAATTTGTTGGCGACTAGACCCCGTCCCCTCAACAACATAGTTGCCATTTGTTCTTAATTGGTCGATAACAATATCGCTACCATCTCTAACTTGAAAATCACGTCCATTTATAATATTACAATAATTAATATTGCAATTTGCATTGGTTTCAATTCTTAAGTAATGGTTAGAACCAACGTTTTGAATCACAATGCTGTCAATAATAAGTTTTCCACCAATAGTGAATCCATCCCCAACACCTGTTACACTGATGTTGTTAAATCTAGATGTGTCAGTGCTTGTACTATTATCAATTTCAGGGTTATCTCCTTGAAACTTCCCAAGCGAAATAACATTATTATAAGTATGTCCACCGCTATAGAATCTACTACCGGCAAAGATAATCGTAGTGCTATCTACGTCAAGAGTAATAGAGTTGTTCGTTTTCCAAGCAGCACTTACACTATTTACAGTTACCAATAAATTAATGGTAGATGTGCCGAAATCGGCAGAGCGCACAATAGCATTATCTGAAACAAAAGCATTTGCTTCAATAAAGTTATTGTTAGAAATCAAGGCACCGCTAGTTAAAATAATATCTCCTGAAATTTTTAAGGAGTCTTGCAACGTCCATTCACCTGTTGGACTGTTAAAAGTAATTGATGAGGACAATGTAAGGTTGTTAGTTGTAATGGTATTACCAGTTGTGGCTCCTTCAAAAGATAAAGCACCGTTATAGGTAATATTCATATTAGGGCTAAGGGTTAATGAGCCATAAATGTTTAAGTTATTACTAGCAGAGGAAGAAGCCAGCGTTGGCATGTTGGTCACCCCTGTCCAGCTCATGTTGTTGCAAAAACTTTCTACTTCATCAATTGCAATAGTTTGTGAAGCTGCCGAAAAGGAGTTGGCATCAAAAATTACATTGTCAGTTGATTGTGGTACTTGTGTATGAAATACATTTCCTCCAGAGGTTGTTGCCCAGTGGTTGCTATAGTCAGACCAATTGCCTGTTCCGCCTACCCAATAATAATCACTTGCGATACAATTGAAACTACTCACCAACACTATTAAAACGATCGTTATTTCTTTCATAATCAGTGTATAATATTCACCAAGCCCTTGAATAGATTTCAAAAGCAGACCTGTTCTCATTTATGCAAAAGTAACTCATAATTAAGCATAAGTCAATTTAGAACCCTTGTTAAATAGGCGTTTTGACTAAGATAGTTCCGAGTTTTTTCTTTACAATGTACTGGCTAAGTGCAACAGAAAGAATTCTCCATTAATCGCTGATTTTCATCAGTGCAAATCTTCAAAGAGAGTACTCTTTACTGCTTCCTGATAGATACTGTTGCTAAAACAGGCACATTAACGCTATCGCCTAAGGGAGGATTGGTAATAAATGTAATTGGCTGTGCAGGTGTTGTAGCAGCGTTGGCAGAAGTAAACGAAGTTCCATTATCAGTACCTGCATCATAGGAATAAGCATTCACCGTTAAGGAGTCAACAAACACACCATTATTTAACAGGTTTACATTTTGTATACCCACAAACCAATCTGGGCTTGGCGCAATCATGGTAACGGCACTTACAGATGGATGTGTATTACTAACTTTTAAGTGAATGGTTACCTGACCAGTTCCACTTCCTAAAGGATCTCCTATACGCATATCCAAACCTTCACCAGCCGCTATTTTGGCATTGTATTCATCGTCTAAAGGGTTGGTGGCACCTGTTTCTGCCATTACTTTAATACCTGGGGTAGCATAGGTATTGGTGTCTGCAAACGTACTGGTATCGTTATGCGACCAACCAATTAATTTTGAAAAATGCGGGTTGCTGGGGTAGTCGGTTGGAAAGTCGGTACTGTTCCAGTTAAAGTTAAACGTAATGCTATAAACAGGTTCCGATGCTGTGCTCAAAGGTGGATCTTTTTTGCAGGCATGAAAGCAAAGGCTACTTCCAACAAATATTAGCGCTAATGCAAGTCTTTTATGGGTAGTTTTCATGACTAATAAAAAAAGGCATCGAATTTTCGATGCCCTTTTACAAAACCGTTACTTATTATAAAGTTTTGAGTAGCTCAACTACTTCTTTTACCGTTGGGTCATAGTTGTACGCATTACTTATATATGTTTTTGCTGCAACTTTATCTCCATTAGCAATATTAATTTTACCCAATAATAAGTTTATATAATAATCAAATGGGTATTGTTTGTTTGCTTCTAAAGCATATTTTTTTGCATTGGCCATGTCTTTACGAGAGTAGTAAATATGCGCTAATCGATAGTTAGCGATATAGTTCGTTGCATCTATGCTCAACACTTTGTTATATGTTTTAATAATATCATCCCATTGCGCCAATGCGGCAGTTGGGAAAGCATATCCAAACAACGCTTCTACAGAACTACTGCTAATAGCAATAGCCTTTTTGTAATAATCTTGCGATTTAGTGTATTGTCCGTTTATGTATTCTAACCAACCTAAACGTAAGTTTAGTTCGTAAGAATCTGCTGCATATACTTTTTCTAAAGTAGCTATAGCTTTTCCATATTCTTTATTGTATTCAAGTGTGTAGCTTTCAGAAAAAGCTTTTGACAAATCAGTTTGCGCAAATGCTATTGTTGTGCTAAACAACAATGCTGCTAATAGGTTTAATGTTTTCATAGTCTTGATTTTAAAGATTAAATATCGTTACTGCTTTGTTAAACTTTTTTTAATAAATCTAACACTTCCGATGACGTTGGGTCATATAACAAAGCTTTGTTTAGGTGTTTTTTAGCATCAGCAATTTTTCCTAAACCAATGTTTATTTTCCCCAATAACAAGTTAGCCGAGTAATCAAACGGATGTTGGTTAGCAACAACAGCAGCGTATTTTATGGCGGTATCAAAATCTTTACGATCCATATATATAAAAGCTAATCGTGAATTAACTGTGTAATTGTTCGCATCTATAGCTAATATTTCTTTGTATAATTCTATTATTTTGTCCCAGTTACCTAATGCGCTAGCAGGGGCAGCGTATCCCAACCTTGCTTCAATTGATTTAGGTTGCAATTTCATGGCATTGCTATAATAGTTTTGCGATTTGGTATGCTCACCATTTTCGAAGCACAACCACCCTAAACGAAGATTAATAGCGTAAGAGTCGGCACTATATACTTTATCAAATGCGGCAATGGCTTTGGCATAATCGCCAGCATACTCATGCACATAACTGTCTTTAAACGCTGTGCCAACAGCATCTTGTGCCATGGCAAGGTTAATTGATAAAACGAGGCTTAGAAGCAATGTTATCTTTTTCATATGTTTCGGTTTAAGGATTATCAAATTTAGATTTGCAATATACATATTGTTTTGTTTTAAATAGGTTTGTTAATGGGTTAAAATTTAAGTGCAGCGCCTACTATAATGGAGTTAACCTTGTAATCAGTGCTGTAATAACTATCTTTTATATGTTCAAATAAATAGGTAGCATTAATGCTAAGTCGGTTCGATGCCAAATACGTAAGGGTATGGCTCCATCGTTTGGTGTTTAAGTACGTGTCACTAAAAATAATGCCGTTAGAATAATCAGCAAATATTATTTCATCTATAGCAATGTAGTCGGTGGTGTACCATAATTTATTGTTAATGCCTACGGTTAGGTTTGGTTTTACCAGTAAGTTAGAGGTACTATCAGTAATAGCACCAAATATTTCAGCGCCAATGTGTACTCTATTATGTAAGAGTGGGCTCACTAACTTTATACCCGCTGAAGGTAAAATAAGGCTGGCATTAAAATTGGAGTTTTCTGTTACTGCTGGTGGTGGAGGTGTTTCAAAAGGGGGTAGCAAAGGTGGAGGTGCATCTGCTACCGAATTTTGAATAATTTTTTCCATGTCCGTAGAACGTGCCAAATATCCAATACTTACATTCCATTTTAATCGTGAGATGCGATGGGTAAAATTACCGTATACAAAGTGATTACTAGAATTGGCCGTTATATCAATTTCCTGATTATTTGTTCTTGCAAAAATGGGTGTAAGAAAAGTGTCTAAATACAATTCGGTGTATTTAGTTTTGTTATAAACGTAACCTGCCGTAGCTACAAATTGTTTAATATTAAATTTTGCGGAAATACCATACTGCAAACTGTTTAGTGTTTGCTGGTTGGAACTTTTTTGATCGAGCCAATTAAACGAATGGTTAACTGAAATTTGTTTGCCAGCCGTATGACCTACCATAGCCGATGCCAAACCAATGGTTCCAACAGTTGCTTCGGTCGCAAATTTGGCCCCTCCATCAACATAAGCATATTCAATAAAGGAATTGTTTTGTTCAATTTTGCTTTGGGCATCTTTACTAAGTGTGCTATAAGTTTGCTTGGCCAAGGTTGTTTCCCCCATCATAATATAGGTCCAATACAACAATTGTTTTGGGTAATCAATATTATTTTTTTCAATGGCTTTTTTCAATTGCTTTTCTGCCTTGTAATATTGTTTTAGTTCGTAATGTGCAACCGCTAAACGAACATTTAAATAGTAAAAATCTAAATCCGTTTTATTGCCCAGGTCAACTAACTCTTGCCAGTTACCAGCCATAAAAAGGGTGTAACTTTTTTCGTTCACTTGTTTAAACGTTAACGATTCTTGCGCCACAAGGGTGGTGCTAAAAAACAATAGTATTATGATTAATTTTCTATACATAAGGCTTTGGTATTGTTAAATGAAAAAGAGGCTATTCCTGATTCATTAATGGTGAAAGAATATGTTGTTTGCTTTCTTGTTTTGCCAGCAAAGCTACCTTTAAGCACACTTTTAAAGCTCAGCTCTTTTGGGTTGTGCAGGTCGTCACATGCTACAAAAGAAAACTTATAGCTCAATTGTAAGTAATGAAAAAATGGAGCCGTAAAGTCATGTAAACCCGTAAGTAATTTATTGAAATAGCCTTCAATTACTAATTGGTCATCTATTTTAATATTTTCATAATAACCTAATAAAACCTTTTGTGCTCCATAATAAAAATGGTGTAGTAAGCTTCCTTTGTTACCGTAAAAATCAGTAAAGTAAAACATGGTGCCGTTGTTTACAAAATAGGCGGTGCTATTTGTTTTTTCACAAAATATGTAGGTTTGGTTTAGCGAATTAGTAAACACCTCCCACTTAATTTCTTCTCCTTCATAATTAAACCGCAGCATTTTCCCTGGTATAAGGTTAAAAGCATCTGTCATTATTTTTGTGCTTTGCACATTGCTTACAATTTCATTTTCTTTTGGCACATCAAAACTGTGAAAAGCATAACCGTTTTTACTTTTGGTTAAATAATAAGCTATTGGATGGTTTATAGTGGTAGAGCCAATATAAGGGTTGGCTTGTAGTTGAAAATGTAAGTGCGGCTCAGGCGATCTTCCAGAGCTGCCGCACATACCAATTATATGTCCTTTTTTAATATAATCACCTTCCTTTACTAAAAAGGAGTCTTTACGAATGTGTGATAATTTGCTGTAAAAATAATCGCCGTGTTTTAGAATAAGCGTATTCCCCCAATTGTCTTTTAGGTTAACATCGCCAATTATATTTTCATCTATACCATCTCTAATTTCAATTACTTGACCATCTGCAGGTGCAATCACAGGCACATCAAAGCAGTAATAATCTTTTAGATCATTGCCTAGGTTTTTAAATGTTTTACCATTCTCACCTACAATATCAAAATCCAAGGCGTACTTAAAATCATCTTTATGTGTAATGTTTCCGTTATGCCCTTGCGAAACTCGCCACTCTCCTAATATAGGTAAGCCAATATGAATTAAAGTGTTGTTTTGAAATCGTGTTTCAGCTATCATGTGTTTGTAATGATGTTTCTCTGGTGAAAATTGTTGCAGGGTAACCATGTTAATACCTGCTGTTTTATAGCGCGTTGCCATGGTTGACAAAAACAACAATGTAACAATGTTAAATGGTAGCGAGTAAAGAGGTAAGCCAATGTGTGAAAACAATGTATGCAAAGAGCTAATTAAAATTGCTATTACCGGTATGGTAAGCAGTAATAATAAAAACGATTTACGCGATGGCACTACAAAAAAACCACCCAATGCAATAGAAGTTAAAATAAAGTTAAAGCCTATGTAAGAATATATTAATTGAGAAAAGTCGCCTTCGAAATAAGCATAAAATGCATACCCTATAACAAAGCCAAAAACAGAAAGGCCAAAAGCAATTCTGGAATAATATATTATACCAATTACGATAATAATGCCAGCTAAATCGTTGTATTGAAAAAGTATTGCACCTAATGAACGTAAGTACAAATGAATAGCATCACTTAATGGTAAAGAAGAAATAATGTGGGTGGTATTTGTAAATAGGTTTGGCCACCATACTGCTAATGAAAGTGTTTCTTTCTGGCTTAAATCAAGCGCAGAAAAGTTGGGTGCACCCAATAGCACAATCCAAATACCAACTAAAAATGGGATGCTTAAAAATGGCAATCCTTTTTTCTGTAGTGAAACAGCAAACCAAATGGTTAATAGCAATGTTAAAATAGATACGATTACTAATAAGGTTATGCTTGATGCATTTAATTCATAAATCATGCCTAAGGCTACACCTACCATTAACGAGTTGTAGGTGTAACTGCCATCCTCTATAAAGGCTGTGTTAAAGTTAAATAACCATGCTGTTATTTGGCAAGAAATAATAGCCACTACTCCGCTAATACCTGCACCCAAGTCAAAAAAACTAACGAGCACCAATATAGCAGCGAACACCTTATTGTTCGAGAAAAATATTTGAGAATAACTGTTTAACAGTCCACTCCCAAACATTTTCAAAAGCTTATATGTACTCGAGCTACTCAACCTACAAGTTAAATTTAGTGTAATTGTCAGGT
>CAXHCC010000138.1:0-7360 GCA_964014945.1 uncultured bacterium
ACACAACGCACATCGTCGGCAGCGTCAGATGTGTATAAGAGACAGTGTCTATTGAGCCTTCACTTCTGTATGTTTCTTTGTAGAACCCTCCCTCTGGATGAGGAGCAAGGTTTAATTGTTTGGTGATTTCTGAAATCTCGTTCATGGTTTCTTTGTTGAATGACAATAAATATATGCGTAATACTGCCTAATACCTACTATAAGAATAGCTAATAATTTTATATTTGCAATGTCTCCATGAATATGAAAAGCAGAGTTCTACTAATTACGTTTATTATTTTCTCATTCTCAAAATTGTGGGCTCAATATGATTCAGTTCATTATATACCACCGTTGTTTTCAATTTCTGGCAAATCAAGTGAAATTGGTGAACATAATTTATACCTATCAACGAATGAGTCAAGCTCATTTAATGTTACTATAAAAGAGTCAGATGGTACCTTGCTGGGTGTGAAAACAATTTCCTTATCATCACCGGATAGTTTGGCCTTAGGTGATGGTTTGTCGGCCGTAAATATTATTGATTCTGCACAGTTAAATAAAGCACTAACCAAGGAAGGGTTAATTCTAACAGCTTCGAAACCATTTTTTGCAAATATTCGTCAAAAGTCTGCATCGCAAGGTTTGTCTTTAACAGCAAAAGGCTTATCTGCATTGGGTAAAAGATTTAGAACTGGTCATTTGTTTTCTATTGCTACTGGAAATAAGGATAGTTTAAAGTCACACATGATTAGTGTTATGGCTACAGAACCTGGATTAACAACGGTGTCCTTTTCTGATATTTCTGATGGTGTTATCTTTTATGGTACAGATACTATAAATAGTACAACTAAACCAATTACAGTTACGCTTAATCAAAACGAATGTTATGTTATAGGCTCTTTATTAGAAGATCCGATAGGAGCTAATGATACGCTGTTGAATGGTATTTTGGTTACATCTGATAAGGATATAGTAGTCAATTCTGGTTCGTTAAATGGAGGTTCAACAGGCCAATCAAGGGATGTTGGAGCAGACCAGATTGTTTCAGTGGAAAAAGTTGGGACTGAATATGTATTGATTAAAGGGATAGGGAGTAAGCCAGAGTTAACAGAAAAGGTGTTAGTTATTGCCGATTTGGACAGTACATTTTTATACATAAACGGAAATACAACTGCATACGACACGTTAAATGCGGGTGAGTTTAAATTTATACATCATGCTAATTATGATGCAAATGGTATTATGAATTTAGTTTCATCAAAAAAACTATTTGTATACCATACCACCAATAGTAACCCTAGTGGAGCAAATGGTATGGGGCTAAATTTTATTCCACCTATCAGCTGCTCTGGAACGCAAGAGGTTACTGTATCTCACATTGATTTTTTTGGAGGAGATTCAATTTCTATGAATATTATTTCGAAGGTTGGTTCAACCGTTTCAGTCAACGGTGGAGCCATTGCTTTGCCTTCTGCTATTCCAGTTACGGGTAATCCAAACTGGGAAGTATATTCTTTGGATATAAAGTTTGTAATAACATCTACAGTTAACGTTGTAAGTACTGATATTATGAATCTTTCGGTGGCATCTCTAAATGGAGCAATTGGCGCTGCGGGATACTTTTCTGGTTTTAGTCAACCAAAAGTAGCAGATGTGGCTATACAATCTATTAGTGGCCAAAAAGAGATTATTGAGGGCTGTGAACCGTTTGTTGCGATTTTTGGGAAGGGCGGTGAAAAATTAAATGAAGAATTAACCTTCTATTTTTCTATTGCAGGTACAGCAATAAATGGAGTAGATTATACCACTATTCCTGATAGTGTTACCATTCCTATTGGTAAGGATAAGGATACCTTGTTAATATCAGCTTTTGCGGATAGTGAGGTGGAGGGAGATGAGTTGGTGATATTTACAATTACGGCTTTTAATGAATGTGGAGATACAACTTCTGTAGCAGATACATTAACCTTGAAAGATTATCCTACTATGACAACCACTGTTTCGGAGGGTAAAAATATTTGTGATGAGTTTGGTGAGACTGCAACGGTAAAAGTAACGGTGGCAAATGGCATTCCTCCATATTCTTACAGTTGGAATAACAGTTCATCTACCATTGATTCGGCGGTTGTGAGCCCTGCAAACAAAACAGGGTATATAGCAACAATTACGGATAAGTGTGATGTAAGTGTTTCATCAGATACCATATTTGTATCGGTACACTGCCCACTTTCAGCACCGAATGTTTTTACACCAAACGGAGATGGAGTTAACGATGTGCTTGTGTTCAATAATTTGGATCAATATTTTGGATCTCACTTAATTGTGTATAACCGGTTCGGTGGAATTGTATACGAAAACAAGAGATATTATAACGATTGGAAGGCTACAGACCTTTCGGATGGTGTTTATTTTTATAAGCTAATTCCGCCTCCCGATAATTTTAACCCACCCCTAAGTTTTCCTTTAGAGGTACTAACAGGATACATACATATTATAAGGTAGCGAGAAATGTCTACGGAAGTTGCTTTTTAACCTCTTCATATTCCGTTTTGCTGATATCAAGACAGTTCTCTTCGTAATTGTAGATTAAATCGTGTAGAAAGTTTCTGTCAGGTAATATTTTACTAGTAAATGAATTTAAAATAAACTTTTTGCCTATCTGTTGAATCTCCTCCCATTCAGTGTTGGAGATAATTTTGAAGTAGACCTTACCATTAAGGTATTTTCTATATTGAGGGTATGTAATGGTTTCATTCATTGGATCGAATGTCGTGATTCAATCTCCAAGCTTACAATTAATCATGGATAATTGCAATTATTAGTACATTCGTTCTATGCAGTCATTTTTAGCCCAATCAATAGAATACTTGTACGATAAGTATGGGGAAGGTATAAGTGATTTATGTGTAGTGCTGCCTAATAAAAGGGCAGGGTTATATATAAAGAAACATTACGCACACGTGCTAAATAAAACTGCGTTTCTTCCAGATATAATGGCCATAGAGGATGTTGTTGAGTTGCTTTCAGGATACTCAATTGCTGACACAACTACACTAATATTTGAATTATATGAAGTTGTTAAAGAAGTAAAAGGAAAAGAGGTAGAAGATTTTGAGGAGTTTAGTAAATGGGGGCAAGTGCTGTTAGCAGATATCAATGAAATTGATAGTTATTTAGTGGATTCAGAACAATTGTTTGGAAATCTAAAGGAAGTTAAGGAGTTGGATTCATGGAGCTTAAATGCTAACGAAGGTTTAACTGAGTTTCAAAAACAATATTTAGCGTTTTGGAAATCTTTGGGCACCTACTATAAGCTATTTCGTAAACGATTAGAGGAAAAAAAACTTGTTTATCAGGGATTGGCATACCACGTTGTTGCAGGAAGTGCCGTTGAAAAAGTTGCCAATCAACCCTGGAAAAAACTTGTTTTTATTGGATTTAATGCCTTAAATAAATCCGAAGAGAAGATTCTGTCATCTTTATTAGCAGAAGGAAAAGCGGATGTTATATGGGATTCAGACGAGTATTATTTAAATAATATCCAACAAGAAGCGGGCACATTTATAAGGAAGAATGTTAGTAATGCTGCGTTCAGCAAGGATAACGATGCAATTCATCATGTGGTGGAAAATCTACTAACTACTGATAATAAGCAAATTACAATTATTGGTGCCGCAAAAAATATTGGACAAACAAAAGCAGTTGGCAATATTGTTGCAAATCTTCAAAAACAGGATCCTGATTTGAAGAATACAGCCTTGGTTTTAGCGGATGAAAACTTATTATTTCCAGTATTACATTCATTGCCTAGTAAAACAGGCAACGTAAACATTACAATGGGCTATCCATTAGCCAACACTTCGTTAAGCGGGTTTATTGATGCGTTAATGGATTTACATGTAAGTTCTCAAAAGATCAGTTCTGGGGCAGAGAATTATAGTTTATACCACCGTCAGTTTCTCACTTTAATTAATCATCCAGTAATGGGTATTATATTCTGTGATACTGATAAAGTGCAACTTTCTAACCTATCTAAGATAATCAGGAAAGGCAATATTTCTTTTATATCAGACGGTGTATTAAAAAAATTGTTTACCCAAGTTCCTGCCGTAAAAAGCACATTATCACCTTTACTAAAATGTTGGCATAGCGTTGAACATGCGTTAGTGGCGATAGAGTATGTGATAAACACTGTGAAAGGTGGTTTAACTACGATACAGCAAAATACATCTATAGCTAGCTCAACGTTAGAATTTGAGTATTTGTTTGCGTATTCCAAAATATTAAAAAGAATAAATGCATTGATCGATGATTATCCCGATTCTATAACATCTATTAAGGTTTTTCAAGGTATTGTTAAACAATTGGTTAAAAGTGTTTCATTGCCATTTTATGGAGAGCCATTAACTGGTTTACAGCTTATGGGTATGCTCGAAACTAGAACTTTGGATTTCGAGAATGTTATAATAGTGTCTTGTAATGAAAAAGTACTTCCTGTTGGAAAATCGGTAAACTCTTTTATACCATTTGAACTTAAACGCCATTTTGGGTTACCTACATATGGTGATAGGGATGCAATTTTTTCATACCATTTTTACCGATTACTCCAGCGAGCAAAAAATATAAACCTTCTTTACAATACTGAAAATGACACTTTAGGGTCAGGAGAGAAAAGCAGGTTTATTACGCAATTAATGCATGAACTGCCTAAGGTTAATAAACGCATCGTCATGAAAGAACGAATAGCGAATGTTCCTATTAGCGCAAACAACAAAGATCATAATATCGAAATAGTTAAGAATGAGGAGGTGTTAAAGGCTTTGGAGGAGAAGTCGAAAACAGGTTTTTCCCCTTCATTGTTAAATGTATATATTAAATGTCCTTTACAGTTTTACTTTAAGGTGATTGGGAAAGTTAAAGAGGATGATGAAGTAGAGGATGAAATAGGAGCAGATGTATTAGGAAATGTAATTCATAAAGCGCTGGAAACACTTTATTCACCCTACTTAAATTCAAAGTTAAAAATAGAGGATGTGAGTGAAATGCAAAAGCAAGTAGAACCTCTGGTAAAAGAGTTGTTCGAAAGAGAATACAGCACATTTGAATTAACCAAGGGAAAGAATTTGCTGACATTAAAGGTTGCCCAGCGGTACCTTTTGTCCTTTTTAGAAACCGAAAAGACTTACATTAAAACTTTAGGTAGAAGTGGTAATATTTTGGAAATTAATAATTTGGAGTATGAGATTAGTGTTGTCAGTAAAATAGGAGATAGAGAAGTTAAGTTAAAAGGCGTAGTTGATAGGGTGGATTATTCAGAAGGGTGTACACGTATAATTGATTATAAAACAGGGCTAGTAGCAGAGCGGGATTTAAAAATCAAATCAATATCAGATTTGTTCGAAGACTCCTCATATGCGAAAAGTTTTCAGCTATTGATGTATGGGTGGCTGTTTTGGAAGGATGGAGGAAGGGTGTCAAGCTTGGAGTCGGGTATAATATCATTTAGAAATTTGAGTTCAGGGCTTTTAAACGTTAATGTAGCTAAAGAAAGGAGGGTGTTGGAGCAACATATCGTTGATTTTGAGGAGGGTTTACAGAGTTTGTTGGCTGAAATTTTCAATCCTTCCGTAAAATTCACTCAAACCTTAAATGCTGAGGATTGTAAGTACTGTCCGTATGTAGAAATATGTAATAGATAAATAACTTTTTTGGTAATAGTGAACTAATATTTACATTCGTTTAAGAAATAAGTAACAAAACATATATCATGGAATTAAAGACTACAGACTTGTGTGATGCTCATTCAGATTTGCTTAAAGTGGCTGAGCCTATCGGCTTTAAGGATTACGGAGGAAAAAAAATCTTTCATGGAGAAATTGTAACATTAAAGTGTTTTGAAAACAATCCAATGGTTAGAAGTACATTGGAAACTGCAGGTGAAGGAAAGGTGTTGGTTGTGGATGGTGGAGGTTCTATGAGATGCGCCATGTTGGGAGATATGTTAGGGGGTGAGGCATTTAAAAATAAATGGAATGGAGTTATTGTGTATGGTTGTGTGAGGGATTCTGCTGACTTGGCTAAAATAGAAATAGGCGTTAAGGCGTTAAATACCCATCCACACAAAAGTTCTAAAACGGTAATGGGGGATAAGGATATACCTGTTCGTTTTGCAGGAGTTACGTTTATTCCAGGGGAGTTTGTTTATTGTGATGAGGATGGGATAGTAGTTTCTAAAGAACTGCTGTCATTATAAAATGGAAAATTGCAGGCTCCCTCTATAAAATTATTACACTTTTGCATTAGCTTAGCGGTACTTCTTCTGTCTAAGGAGGTAGTTGTTGCACAAGATTCGCTGTTTGCAAGAACTATTGTAGACCGGTTGGCTGATCCTGCTATGAAAGGGAGGGGATATGTTGGTGGAGGTGATGGGATGGCAGCAGATTTTATTCGTCAAAAGTTTTCAGATTTTGGGCTTAAAAAAATTGGTGATAATGGCAAAAGTTATTTTCAGACCTATAAAAAGTCGGTGAACACCTTTCCTGGAGCGATGTATGTTGCTGTTAATGGGCATGTGTTAAATCCTGGAATAGATTACTTGGTTGATCCATCCTCTAATAACATTCGAGGACACTTTGATGTGGTGAATATTTCTATTCGAGATATATTAACAGATAGGTTCATGTCAAAGTTGGAAGCTTGTAAAGGTAAAGTGCTTGTTGTTGAGGCGTATAAACCAAAAGATTTTAGGGGTGATCAGATTAAAAAAATAAATGAGGTAATAAACTTTGTGAAGTATAGTTCAGATAACCCAGCCGGTGGGGTGATTATCTTAAGCTATGAGAAATTAACTTGGTTTGGCACAACTTTTAAGGGTGATAAAGCTGTTTTTACGATAAAGGTAGAAGAAGGGTATGAGGGGATTAATAAAGTTGACCTTGCGATAGAGTCTAAGTTTATCAGAAATTACAAATCTCAAAATGTAGTAGGATATTTGGAGGGGAATGTTCCTGATTCTTGTGTTGTGGTTGTTGCTCATTACGATCATTTAGGGATGATGGGAGATTCGACCGTTTTTTGTGGAGCAAATGATAATGCAAGTGGGGTGGCTCTATTATTGAGTCTTGCAAAGCATTATGCAGTTCATAAGCCGAAGTATTCCATTTTGTTTATTGCTTTTGGTGGGGAGGAGATAGGTTTGATAGGTTCGAAGTATTTTGTTGATAATCCGTTGGTTCCGTTGAGTTCGATTAAGTTTTTATTAAACTTTGATTTGGCGGGTACCGGAGATGATGGCATACAGGTGGTGAACGGTTCTGTTTACCCAAAGATGTTTGATAAGTTGGTTAAATTAAACCAAAAGCATGCGTTGTTAAAAGAG
>CAXHCC010000139.1:0-7329 GCA_964014945.1 uncultured bacterium
ACAACGCACATCGTCGGCAGCGTCAGATGTGTATAAGAGACAGGGCTTGGGAAGTTCCGTTAGTGTTGGCCATTATGGAGAGGATATAGTTTTGTATGTAAACTCGTTAACAAAAAATATAGATGCCACCTTAGCCATCGCTGAGCAAGTATTGTTTTATCCAAGGTTTGATAAGGAAGAATTTGAACGTGTTAAAAAACTACAATTGGCGGCCATTGAAAACAGGGTTACCAAGGCACCCGAAATTGCTAGAAATGTATATGCTAAACTTCTATATGGTCCTGGTCATATTATGGGTGAGCCTTTATTGGGCAATGCAGAAAGCTTAGAACAGATAAGTTTGAAGGATGTGAAAAAATACTACCAAACGCGTTTTTCGCCAACAGTTTCTTCAGTTGTAATAGTTGGTGATATAGATAAGGATTCGGTATTGGCAAAGCTTAACTTTTTAAAGACCTGGAAAAGCAAAGAAGTAAAATCGTATCAAGAAAAAGCAACACCTAGCATTGACAAAACAAAAATTTATTTTGTGAATAAAGAAAATGCGCCGCAATCAGAAATAAAGATTGGTTACATGGCATTGCCGTATGATGCTACCGGTAACTACTATAAAGCGGCTTTAATGAATTATGTTTTAGGAGGTGCATTTAATAGTAGAATTAATTTAAACTTGAGAGAACTACATAGCTACACCTATGGTGCGCGGTCTGGTTTTTATGGCGGTAAATATGCAGGTACATATACGGCAAGTGCAAGTGTTAGGGCTGATGCAACCGATAGCTCTGTTGTTGAGTTTATGAAGGAGATAGAGAAGTATGCAACCGAGGGCATAACGGAAGAAGAGCTGCTTTTTACAAAACAGTCAATAGGTCAACGCGAAGCATTAAAGTATGAAACAGCAGGTCAAAAAGCAGGATTTATAAAAAGAATTTTGGTTTACAATTTGGCAGCTAATTATGTTGAAGAACAAAATAGCATAGTAGATAAATTAACTGTTGAAGAAATTAATGAGCTAGCTAAGCGTTATTTACCATATGATAATATGATCATTTTGGTAGTTGGTGATAAAAAAGTGGTTTTTGATGACCTCTTGAAACTAGGATACGAAGTGGTTGAGTTGGATGTAGATGGTAATAAGCTGAAGTAAAACTTAAAGTTTTTCTCCATGTACGTATTGGTCAGTGCGTAGTAGCTTTCCTTTATCATCATATACTTTCCAAGAACCCTCGCGCAGGTAATCAAACTTATACATGTTAAACACTAACGAGCCCTCTGTTTGTAATTGGCCATTGGGATGATAGAGTTTTTGATGATATAATTTCTTTTTCTTTTTAACCAATTCAAAGATATCTTGCGGGGTGCCATCTTCGGCATAGGCTCTTCTATATAAAAGGTATTCAAGGTTCGCAGCATGTTCTACTTCATATTCTAATTGCCCGTTGGGGTAATAATCTTTTGACTTCATTACATCGCCATCAAAAAAAACTGTTTTGGCCTTTATATTACCGTTATCGTAAAATACATCCATAGAGGTACGCTTAAAATCTATTATTTTAAAAAAGCGCTCCATTTGACCATTGTCATAATAGTTCTTATACATTTTTAACTGGCCATCTTCATAAAAACCTTTATGCAATAAGTTGCCACTTTTATAATAATCCTTTGCCCAACCTTGTAAGGCATATCCTTTTTGATTGTTTCGAGAGGAGTCTCCACCCAACTGTGGATTTAGTTTTTCATACATTGTTATGCCGTATACTGAATCTAAAACTTCGGCAGGTTCGTATACATTATCTTCATCAACAGGCTTGATGTTTTGCGCGGCAGCGCCATAAAAGAAAAAAGAAATAGAAAGAAGAAGTAGTACCTTTTTCATTTTTCTAAAGAATATAAAACGCCTTATAACTTAGCCTTAAGAGTTTGCATAAACTTGGCAGCATATACAAAATCGTTCACCTCTTTATTATCCGTTTTAAGTATATCTGCGTTATTTCCTTGCCACCATTTATCCCCTTTATAAATAAACATAATATTGTCTCCAGTTTCAATTACGGAATTCATATCATGACTAATTACTACAGTTGTAATTCCGTACTCTTCGGTTATTTCTTTAATCAATTTGTCAATCACTATAGAAGTCATCGGGTCTAAACCCGAGTTGGGTTCATCACAAAACAAGTACTTAGGTTGTACCGCTATAGCTCTTGCAATTGCAACACGCTTTTTCATACCCCCACTTAATTCTGACGGATACAATTTGTTTGCATTCTCAAGGTTTACCCTTTGCAAACAAAAGTTTGCACGTTCTCTTTTTTCTTCTTTGCTCATGTCCGTAAACATGGAAAGCGGAAAAACAATATTTTCTTCAACCGTTTGTGAATCAAATAAAGCGCCACCCTGAAAAAGCATGCCTAGTTCCTTGCGTATTTCTTTTTGTTCGCTTAGTTCTAAGGTAAGAAAATCCTTTCCGTTAAACAAAACACTGCCTTTATCTGGTTGCAATAAGCCAACCATGCATTTAATTAGTGTTGTTTTTCCCGATCCACTCTCCCCAATAATCATATTTACTTTCCCCTCTTCAAAGGCAAAAGAAACGTCGTTTAATACTTTATCATCACCAAACGATTTGCTTATGTTTTTAATCTCTATCACGACATTAATAGTTGGGTTAGAATTAAATCATAGGTTAAAATAAGAATGCTGCTATAAACCACCCCATTGGTACTTGCCTTACCTACCTCTAAAGAGCCTCCTTTAACATAATAACCATGATAAGCAGGAATAGAGGTAAGGATAAAAGCAAAAAATACAGATTTGATTAAAGCGTAGGTTACGTTAAACGGTTTAAAGTCATAGGTAATACCATAAATAAATTCATAATTGGTTACAACGCCGGATAATAAACCAAAGGCATAACCGCCTGCAATTCCCAAAAACATCGAAAATATTACCAAAATGGGAACAAAAATTAAGGCGGCAATTATCTTTGGTAATATTAAAAATCCCGCTGAATTAATACCCATAATTTCAAGGGCGTCAATTTGTTCGCTCGAACGCATTGTGCCTATTTCTGAAGCAATGCTTGATCCTACTTTACCCGCAAGTATTAAACTAATTATAGCTGGAGAAAACTCTAATATCATTGAATCACGAACAGCTACACCAACGGCATACAAGGGAATAAATGGGCTTTCAAAACTAAATGCAGATTGTATGGTGATAACTGCGCCCAGGAAAATAGAAATTATGGAAACGATAAAAAGAGAGTCCATCCCTACTTTCATCATTTCATCCAATATTAATCTCCTATAAACCGACCATTTTTCTGGCTTCACCAAAAAAACCTTTTTCATCAGTAAAAAGTACTTCCCAAAATGGTAAGCTATGCGCATGATACTAGTTGAAATTTTCCCTAAAAATAGGAATTTAAAGCGTACCTGAGAAATTTGTATGCTTGACCATAATTTGCCAATTCCAAATTGTTAAATTTGATCTTGTAATATTGTTTGTTAATCCAGTACGCAATAATGAAAAAAGCTTCTAAAGTAATTCTAATAATGTTAGTATTAGGTGTTTTTGGTGCATGTGCCAGCCAAAAAAAGAGCAAACATAAATGTGACGATTGTCCAAAATGGAATAAAATAGAAAACACACAAAGTGAGGTGCAACGTGTGTAGAATCAGCTTGTTATACTTTGTTATGACTTAGCTCATGGTACGGCAATAATAAAATACCCACTTTTAGGTATGCGTCTCATTCGATAAAGCATCAAAAAAGACGTATTTTTGTACACAAATTATGAAGGCAGCAAATAAAAATTTAGCGGATCTTAAAATTGGCGATAAAGCGGTGATAGACTCCTTTACGGACGATAAAATGTCGTTAAAGCTATTAGAGATGGGTTGTACTCCTGGTGAGGTGGTAGAGTTGGATCGTGTAGCACCCATGGGCGATCCTATTGCTATTTCCATTTCTGGATATTTGTTGAGTTTACGCAAATCAGAAGCTGCTACCGTTATGGTTTCGCTTTTGGCGGCAAACGTTTAATTTTTCCTACGCAGTGGCTGATCAATCCTTCCTGAATCTTTCAGAGAAAAATGCTATAAAGGTTGCGCTTGTTGGAAACCCTAATAGTGGAAAATCAACACTATTTAATTCCTTAACCGGTCTTAATCAACGTACGGGCAACTTTGCAGGAGTAACTGTAGATAAAAAAGTAGGCGTAGCTAAATTAAATGACACTACTTCAGCCGAGATAATTGATTTGCCGGGCACCTATAGCTTATACCCTAAATCATTAGACGAAAGAGTGGCCTATGATGTACTGTGTAATCCTACAAATGAGGATTACCCAGATGTTGCTGTAGTGGTAATTGATGCCAGCAACTTAAAGCGCAACTTGTTTTTGGTTACCCAAATTATAGATTTAAAAATACCCGTGGTGTTGGTATTAAATATGATTGATTTGGTGGAAAAGGAAGGCGATATAATTGATACAATACGTTTATCGGAACGCTTAGGGGTAAAGGTGGTACAGGTGAATGCAAGAAAGGGGTTGGGAGTAAATGCTGTAAAGAAGGCCTTGCTCGGAACATTGCCAATTCCACAATTTGATTTTATTGATATTCAAAAATTAGCTCCAGATGCAATAGCAAAACTTAAGGTCTTATTGCAACTGAAAAGCGATTTTGACGCATTTCAAGTTTTCAATAATTTTTTCAAAATTAAAAAGGTATCCAAGGATGATGCCCTTAATAGAGAGGCGGAAAAATTAATACAAGGTGCTGGCGCAAAAATTTCAGATTTGCAAACCCAAGAAACGGTTGAACGCTACAAGCGAATAGCTGTAATAGTGGAAGAATGTGTTACGCGCAAGTCGGCTATTAGAACTGAATCTTTTACGCAAAAATTAGATAGTCTGTTAACCCATAAAGTTTGGGGTTATGTAATTTTTTTAACGGTCTTGTTTTTTATTTTTCAAACCTTGTTTTATATAGCGGCTTACCCAACTGAGTGGATCGAGGCGCTTTTTGTACTCTTAACAGATATCACGAAAAACTCTTTGCCTGAAGGTTCGTTAACAGACTTATTAGTAAACGGTGTGTTGGCTGGATTGGGAGGCATAGTGGTTTTTGTTCCCCAAATAGCCTTGTTGTTTTCTTTCATTGCTATTTTGGAAGATACTGGGTATATGGCAAGGGTTAGTTTTATAATGGATAAACTAATGCGCCGTTTTGGTTTAAACGGCAGGTCTGTTATTCCTTTGATAAGTGGTGTTGCATGCGCTATTCCTGCGGTAATGAGTGCACGTACCATTAGTAATTGGAAAGAGCGAATTATTACTATAATGGCTACGCCGCTGATGAGTTGTTCAGCTCGTTTACCAGTATATACTTTATTGATTTCTTTGGTAGCACCAAAAGCAACTGGTTTTTTTAATTACCAAGGTTTGCTATTAATGTGTTTATACTTAATTGGTTTTGTTGCCGCAATGGGTGCTGCTTGGTCAATGAAAGTAATATTAAAATCTACCGAAAAAAGCTACTTTATAATGGAATTGCCAGTGTATAGAGCACCGCAATGGAAAACAATTGGCTTAACGATTTATGAAAAAGTAAAAGTGTTTTTATTAGATGCAGGGAAGATAATTTTGGCCGTATCTGTAATATTATGGTTTCTTTCTACCCACGCCCCAGGTAACACCTTTGAGCAAATAGAAAACAAGTATACTGTTGGCACTCAAGTGCAAGAAGAATTGGCAAGCAGTAAAATGGCAGCAGAAAAATTAGAAGCCTCGTATGCAGGCATTATGGGAAAAGCAATTGAGCCTGTGATTGCCCCATTGGGTTTTGATTGGAAAATTGGTATAGCGCTGGTTACCTCATTTGCGGCTAGGGAAGTGTTTGTTGGTACAATGGCCACCATATATAGCGTGGGAGATGAAGACAATACCAGAAGTATTGGAGACAAAATGCGTTCTGAAGTAAATCCAAGTACTGGCCTACCAACTTTTTCTTTGGCCACAGGCTTTTCATTGTTGCTTTTTTATGCCTTCGCCATGCAGTGCATGTCAACCTTAGCAGTGGTGTATAGAGAAACTAAAAACTGGCGTTGGCCGGTAATTCAGTTCTTGTACATGGGGGCATTGGCCTATTTATCGAGTTTGCTTGTTTACCAAACTATGGCATAAGTTGATAAAGTTACATTTTGTAAATTAGCTTGTCCAAGGCATTGCAATGAATCAATTAGAACGCAACCATCGTATTTTAGATAAATACATTCCTAAAGAAGCGGTTCCTATTATTGCCCAATGGGTTTACAAGTACAATTTTAAACTCAAGGTAAAAAAGAGCCGGGCATCCAAGTATGGAGATTATAGACCCCCTGAAAAAAAATTAAATCATGTAATAACCATTAATCAGGATATGAATAAATACGCTTTTTTAGTTACCCTGATTCATGAGGTAGCCCATTTGTGTAATTATGATGAAAATGGCACCAAGGTTAAACCACATGGAATTGAATGGAAGCAACATTATCGCAAATTAATGCAACCCTTTTTGGAAACAGCAATATTCCCTGATAATGTAAAATTGGCCTTGACTAGTTATATGAACAACCCATCTGCATCAAGTTGTTCTGATTTAAGTTTGTTAAGGGCGTTAAAAGCGCATGATAATGATACCGACAATGTGTTGTTGGAATCATTGCCCGTGGGAGCTGTGTTTACCTACAACAAAAAGCGTAAATTTATCAAAGGAGATAAGCTTCGCAAGCGCTATAAATGCATTGAACAAGCAACTAAAAAGGCGTATTTGTTTAATCCGCTAACCGAAGTGGCTGTTTTGGAACAAGACACGGATATAGCCTAAAAGTTTTCCAAAACCAATCCTCGTTTTTCTTACATTTGTCTCCTTATTCAATATTGATAAAATAACACAATGAACACTACTTCAGTGGGTAAGGATAAAGCAAGGTTGTCGCAGTTAGCGGAAAACATAGTTAGGTCTGAAATTATTGACTTGGCTTTGGAGGTGAATGAAAGAATTGGCAATGGGGAGAAAATATACAATTTAACAATTGGTGATTTTAACCCTAACCTTTTTCCTATACCAGAAGAGTTACGACAAGAAGTTATAACCGCCTATAAAAAAGGACAAACCAACTACCCAATTGCCGATGGCATGCCAGAGTTAAGAGCCCAGGTTGTTAACTTGTTAAAGCAACGAGCAAATGTTGATTATAGCGTTGATGAAGTAGCCATTGCAGGCGGTGCACGACCTGTAATTTATGCTACCTATCTTACATTGATTGATGAAGGGGATAAAG
>CAXHCC010000140.1:0-7207 GCA_964014945.1 uncultured bacterium
AGCGTCGGCAGCGTCAGATGTGTATAAGAGACAGTAATGATACACACCCAAAAGTGATGCAAGATCGAATAAGCAAATTAAACTGGGAATTTAGCTTTGACCCGACACAGAAAAAAACTTCCCTAAAACAAAAAGGTAGTAACCTAATAGAAAATATAACTGGATGGAGAATAGGGGAATATAAAAATTACAAGAAAATTTAAT
Source organism: uncultured bacterium (assembly GCA_964014945.1). Lineage (GTDB taxonomy): Bacteria > Bacteroidota > Bacteroidia > 2-12-FULL-35-15 > 2-12-FULL-35-15 > 2-12-FULL-35-15. The sequence goes on from CAXHCC010000140.1 coordinate 205, forward strand.
AATCCCAACCAGATGCTAGCACATCGCATAAATGCATCATTTTTACACGCTTGTTTTGCTTCTTAGCGTAGCCTTCAATATGCATTAAGCATGAAACATCTGTAGATATAATATACTCCGCTTCCGTAGCCAAGGCGTTATCTAATTTTTTCTCTCCCATTCCAACAGCAATTGGTTCAAACTTAGCCGAAAAACTTCCACCAAACCCACAACAAGTATCCGTATCTTCCATTTCTCTCAACTCCAAACCTTTTACTTTACTTAACAATACGCGTGGTTCATTTTTAATTCCGTATTCACGCAAAGCAGCACAAGAATCGTGATATGTTGCCACACCATTTAAGGTGGCACCAATGTCGGTTATTTTTAATACGTTCACTAAAAAGTCAGAAAATTCAAATATGTTTTTTTGCACCGCCTTATACTCATTGTGCAACACCGAATTATGAAACATATCAGGATAATAATTCTTGACCATACCCGCACATGAAGCAGTTGGAGTAACGATGTACCTATCGTTCTGAAACTCCTTGATAAACTTTTCTCCTACCTCTTTACATTCATCGCGATACCCAGCATTAAAAGCAGGTTGCCCACAACAAGTTTGTTCCGGATTATAATTTACTCCGCACCCCACCTTCTCTAATATTTTTACCATATTAAATCCGGTATCAGGATAAATCTGATCCATGAAACAGGGTATAAAAATGTCTACAATCATAGGAGGTTTTTACGTAACGAAAGTAATAAAATTAATTTTCGCTAGGCACATTAATGTGTCTAACTCTTAACAAGAGTATAAACCCAAAAACAAAAAATACAATTAGCACTATTATCGGCGTTCGCATAGTTTCACTTATTTCATTAATAAAACCGAACGCAGCCATTCCCAACACAATACTAAACTTTTCACACACATCATAAAAACTAAAATAGGAAGTTGTATCTTCCGTTTTAGGAAGCATTTTTGAATAGGTAGACCTGGATAAAGATTGTATCCCTCCCATTACCAAACCCACAAAAGCAGCGGTAATATAAAAATGTAACGGTGTGTAAACGAAGAAATAAGTTCCAAGGCAAATTAATGACCAAACAAAAGATGCCAGTTTTAGGGTATTTATATTTCCAATCTTACTTGATAAATATGAAAACAAAAATGAACCTAACATCGCCACAAACTGAATAATTAATATTGTAGTTATTAGTTGAGCGGATTCCATTTTTATTTCATCAGAACCAAAATGATTTGCTACCAACATAACTGTTTGCACACCCATGCTGTAGGTAAAAAATGCAATTAAGTATCGAACAATTTGTTTGTTATTTTTGATTTCATTCCACACCTTAATTATCTCTCTATATCCATATAATAACACATGGCCATTTTTCTCGACTATCCCTTCCCCTCTATTAGGAAGATAGTAAAAGCTAATTTGTGAAAACGAAAGCCACCAAACACCGACCATAACAAAAGACCACCTCATCATTACCAATTTATCTTCACCAGTTTCTTGGGTTAGCACCATAATAAGGTTGATAATTAGCAATACCGCACTTCCTACGTACCCCCATGCAAAACCTTTCGCACTAATCTTATCATGTTCTTCAGGAGGGGCAATTTCGGGTAAAAAGGCATTATAAAACACTAAGCTTCCAGCAAAACCAACACATGCAAGGGTAACCAAAGTTATACCAAATGCTAAGTTATTTGCATTAAAAAAAAACATTAAACCACATGAGATGGCACCCAAATAAGTAAAAAATTGCATAAAACGCTTTTTACTGCCTCCATAATCCGCGATACCTGAAAGCAAAGGAACCAAAGCTGCAACTACTAAAAATGCAAATGCAATTGCATAATCATAGAGCGTAGTATTTTTAAATTGAAAACCCAGAAATGAAACCACATTAGAAATTTCATTACCTGTTTCATCATATGTGGCGGTAATGATTTTATAATATATAGGAAAAATTGTAGCAGTAATTACTAGGTTATATACAGAATTTGCTAAATCGAAAGAAGCCCAAGCATTTATAATTTTTTTACTTCCCGATAATGGACTCGCCATTTCCAAATTCTAATACTGTTTGTACATATGAATTTCAACCCTTCTGTTTATAGACCTATTCTCGAAGGTGTCATTCGGAAGTATTGGTTTAGAGGAACCAAACCCTGTGTACTTCATTTCATTAGTTACGCCATTTGCAATCAAGTAATCGTATACCACCTTTGCGCGCTCCTTAGAAAGTTTTACATTAATTTCCTCTTTCCCTTGATTATCAGTATGCCCTTGTATTTCAACTGTTAATGTGGGATTATTAAGTAATATAGCCCTTATTTGATCAACTATTAATGATGAGCCATAAGTAAGTTGACGGCTCGCATTTTTGAAATGAACAATCTTTACCTCTGCCACTTGGTGAATCGTTGTGGTATCCTGAAAAATGGTATCGCTCTCAACTAACATTTTCTTTAGTTCCTCTTTTACAAAACCAGCAGTATCAATTAATTCAATATCATCCACATAATAATATGCTTCTTTTACCTTAAAAAGGTCCTTTAATCCCTTTCTTTCCATGGCTCCTTCAGCATCAAAATTTCCTAGAATCAAGTACTTCTCATCACCTTTTGCAACAAACTTACTACTGATAGGTGCCCAACCAAAATTACCACCAAACCCGTTTTGATAGGTAGTATCCACTATACCATTTTTAAACGATTTACCTTTTTTAAATGGCGTTGGAGAAAAGCTAACACCTAGTTGTTTAATTGAAGTGGTACTTATATCCAATAGGCGAACATACATAGAGAAAAAGTAGGTTCTCCCTTCAACCAAAGGCTCTGTTAATTTAACATAAGCATACTCTTGATAATTCTTTTGAAAGCGCATCCCTGCATAACACTGTCCTGAATGAGGGCCTTTGAAAAATGAAGTATCCTTGCTATCTATTTTGTTATACCAATCCACTGTACCAACATTAACCCATGGCTTAGCACTACGTATTACAGGGTTAGGCCTTCTTAACCTATAGTGCTCAAAGCCATTATTAGGAATTAAATTTTTTCCCTCAATTTTTTCTGGTACAACCTTTTTTAATCCTGTTTTGCCTTTGTTAACATTCACGACAGTATCAACCACCATGGTATCAACTACAACAGAATCAATATTAAGCGAGTCTATAATAACTGAATCAATGGCAACATGGTTAACATCAACAGAATCTTGAGCATAACAATTTGCGCCTCCCAGTGCAATTAGCAACAACACCATCCTCTTAAACCAGATGAATGACTTTATGTTAGTGCTTAATTTCATTAATTAACGCTAATAGTATTAAATTCATATTCTTTAACCGTATCAACAAAACATTTTACGTTATCAGGATTAATATCAGGATAAAGGCCATGTCCCAAATTGGCAATATGTCTTTTCGGTCCAAATTCTTTTAACATGGCAATCGTTTCTTTTTTTATCGTATCAAAATCCGCATAAAGTAAACAAGGATCCATATTTCCTTGTAGCGTTTTATTATTGCCAACCATGTTTCTTGCATGCTTAACATTCATTGTCCAATCCAACCCCACTGTTTCGCAGTTTAATTTTCCCATATCGGCTAATGCAAAATGCGCGTCCTTAGCAAATACAGTCATAGGAACTTCGTTAATGGCATCACAAATTTGACTAATGTATGGCAATGCAAATACTTTATACTGCATTTCAGACAAACTACCAGCCCAACTATCAAACAATTGTAACAAATCGGCACCCGCAACCACCTGCGCTTTTAAATAGTTGATTGTACTGTCCGTTATTTTTTGCAGCAATTCGTGTGCCAACTGTGGCTGCGTATACAACATCTTCTTTGCCTTGGAAAATGTTTTGCTCCCTCCTCCTTCTATCATATAAGCAAAAATTGTCCATGGTGCTCCTGCAAAACCAATTAGGGGTACTCTATTATTTAGTTCTTTCTTAGTTAACGTTATTGCATCAATAACATATTGCAAATCACCACCTTCCGCAACTCTAAGCTCCTTTACATCAGCTATGCTTTTTACGGTCTTCTCAAAAAGAGGACCTTTAGATTCAATCATTTTATACTCCAAGCCCATTGCTTCAGGAATAACCAGAATGTCTGAAAATATAATGGCAGCATCAACACCTAAAATATCTACTGGCTGTATTGTGACTTCACATGCAAATTCAGGCGTTTCAACCAACTCCTTAAACCCACCCATCTTGGCTCTAACTTCTCTGTATTCTGGTAAAACTCGGCCTGCCTGACGCATCAACCAAACAGGTGTGCGCTCCACGTCTTCACCACGTGCAGCCCTCACGATTAAATCATTCTTCAAATTCATGAAATTTTGCTTGTTATAAGCAGTAAATTTAATAAATCTAAATCGACTTAGTTGAAATAAGGCAGCAAATTGCTTAACCGCTAATTGTTAATAAGTTGATACTTAAGCTTCTTCTAATGAAGGATACATCGAAGCTCTTAATGACTTAATCTTTTCATCTTGAATATATTCATCATAAGTCATCCGCTTATCAATAACACCGTTAGGCGTTATTTCAATGATTCTATTGGCAACGGTATTCATGAACTCGTGGTCATGTGAAGTGAAAATTGCCACATGCTCCCAATCTTTTAAATCATTATTAAACGCTGTAATAGATTCAAGATCTAAATGATTGGTTGGTTCATCAAGTATTAAACAATTTGCATTGGTAAGCATCATCCTAGATATCATACAACGCACTTTTTCGCCTCCAGACAATACATTACACTTTTTTAAAGTTTCCTCACCAGAAAACAACATTCTTCCTAAAAATCCTCTAATAAAGGTTTCATCTTTTTCTTCAGAATACTGTCTCAACCAATCAACTAAATTGTAATCCGAATTAAAATATTCAGCATTTTCATTTGGCAGATATGATTTTGTAATGGTATTCCCCCAAATTACTTCTCCTGAATCAGGTTTTATTTCATCCATAATTATTTGGAAAAAACTAGTAATGGCAGAATGGTCTTTTGAAAGAATAGCAACTTTATCATTTTTAGTAAGCGTAAATGAAACATCCTTAAAATACAAATCTCCTTCAGGTGAAGTTTTGGAGAGGTTTTCAATATTTAATACTTGATCACCACATTCTCGTTCTGCTTTAAATATAATGCCGGGGTATTTCCGTGTACTGGGTTTAATATCATCTAAAACCAATTTAGACAATAACTTTTTACGACTTGTTGCTTGCTTGGATTTTGCTGCATTAGCACTAAACCTTTCAATAAACTCCTGCAATTCTTTTCGCTTGTCTTCGGTCTTTTTATTTTGATCGGCACGTTGACGCAATGCCAATTGGCTAGATTGATACCAAAAGGAATAATTACCAGTAAATAGCTGTATTTTGCTAAAATCAATGTCCGCAATATGGGTACAAACGGCATCTAGAAAATGCCTATCATGCGAAACTACAATCACCGTATTTTGATAACCAGCTAAAAAGTCTTCTAACCAGGCAATAGTTTCAACATCTAAATCATTGGTAGGTTCATCGAGCAAAAGTATTTCTGGGTTGCCAAATAGCGCTTGCGCTAACAACACACGCACTTTTTGTTTTCCATCCAAATCCTTCATCAATTTAGCATGGTCAGCTTCTTTAATACCCAATCCGCTTAACATATTGGCGGCATCACTCTCCGCATTCCAGCCATCCATTTCTGCAAAAACAGCCTCTAACTCCGCCGCTTTTACACCATCTTCTTCACTAAAATCAGGCTTTGCATAAATGGCGTCTTTTTCTTGAATGATGTCCCAGAGTTTTTTGTTGCCCATTAAAACTGTCTGCAACACTTCAAACTCATCAAACTCAAAATGATTTTGTTTTAAAACACTTAGCCTATCTCCAGGCGTCATGGTAACATGACCCGTGGTTGCATCAATTTCGCCAGAAAGTATTTTTAAAAATGTAGATTTACCAGCGCCATTAGCACCAATAACTCCATAACAGTTTCCAGGAGTAAACTTAATGTTTACTTCGTCGAATAAAACGCGTTTTCCATAACGCAACGAAAGGTTAGATACAGCAATCATAATAACAATTATTGAAACGCGAATATACTAAAAAATGAAGGCTATTTTTTCAGAAACTTGCTACTAATCAACTGCCCATCTACATTCAATTCCAAAATGAATAATCCTTGTGGCAAATCACTTAAAGAAATTTGAAAATTTTCACCCACCTGATTGTACTTCTGCTTCAACAACTTTCCATCTAAGGACAGTATTTTATAATTGAACCTTGCAGCTTTTCGGTTTAAATTAATATGAAGGAAATCAGTTGTAGGGTTTGGGAAAATTTTATAGGGATATAATTCACCCCCTACACTAGCCACCCCTGTTGTTAATTGAAACACTTTCATTAAAAAGCCATCCACTTCATGCCGATAAATATTATCAAATCTATCAATGCCAAATGAGTGACAATATTCACATGTATCGTTGTTATTGGTAACAACATTCATGCAAACGTTATACGTAGTATCCTCACCAAAAAAATGTGTAGGAGTTGGAGATACAATAAACGACCCATCACCAAAATCCCATGTATATTTTTTCCCCATTACAACAGTATTATAATCCACCCAAACATAAAATGTATTTTCCAAGGAATCATATGTTGTATAATACAAGGCAAAACAGTCATCCGATGCATTACTACAATTATTGGTGCTCCAAACCACATTAATATCTTTAATCCAGCTTGAAGGGTTTAATTCTAGGAGCTTTGATTGACGGCTATTTACACATACCTTATTAAGATTATTTGAGTTGCAAATTAATGTATCTAAATGTCCCAATTGGCTCACATCTAAAGCAACCAGGGCATTATTGCTGCAATTCAAAAACCTTAAGTTTTTAAATTCACCTATTCCAATAAGGCTAGTAATAGATGATGAACTTACATTTAATGAAGTTACCAATAATGCCTCAGATAATTGA
>CAXHCC010000141.1:0-7203 GCA_964014945.1 uncultured bacterium
AACGCACATCGTCGGCAGCGTCAGATGTGTATAAGAGACAGTAGTAAAGGAGTGTCGCTTAATATAGCTAAGCCTAGCTTTGCTCTTTGCTTCATACCAGAAGAAAAGTGTCTTATTTCTTTGTTTGTGACATTGTTAAATTCAAGTAATTCAATAGCCTCGTTTGTTGAAATGTTTGCTTTTAATGGTTTAAATTTTCTATGAAATTCAAAAGCTTCTTTTAACGTAAATTCTTCAAATAATTGTTGATAAGGGGTGGCAATTGCAATATGTTCAAAAATTTGTTCACTAGCTATTTTCGTATCATTAATCAAATACCCTATCTCTCCTTCAGAATGGCTAAGATTACCTCCAATAACTTGTAATAAGGTAGATTTTCCAGACCCGTTTGAACCTAATATGACGTAATTTTCGTTTGAATTAAACTCATGATTAACACCTCGAAATATCCATTCGTAATTATACCTTTTACCAATATTATTTAGACTAATTTGCATGAGAATTGGTTATACAGTACGATTGAGAAGGGCATGTAGACTATTATCAATAGCGCATTAATTAGGAAACGCCTCGCATAATTCCATCCTTTGCACCTTTGATAAACTTAAGTATTTGCTCTTTCTCCTCTGATGCGGGTGCTTCTTGTTCTATAATTGCCAATGCATTGCTCACATTGTGCCCTTTTACATAGAGGGTTCTGTAAATATCTTCAATTTGTAATATTGTTTCATTATTAAACCCTCTTCTTCTCATTCCAACAGAATTAATGCCAACATATTGCAATGGCTCTCGCGCTGCCTTTGTAAAAGGTGGTACACTTTTTCTCACCAAAGAGCCGCCAGTAATAAAGGCATGAGCGCCAATGTGAACAAATTGTTGTATGGCTGCTAAACCTTCTAAAATAACGTAATCCTCAATTACTATATGCCCAGCCAAATTAACACTATTTGCAATAATGATGTTATTACCTAAAATACAATCATGAGCAATGTGAACATATGCCATTAACAAGCAGTTGTTCCCAATTGCGGTTTTCATTTTGTCAGATGTACCTCTGTTAATGGTAACACACTCTCGAATAGTGGTGTTATTGCCAATTTCTGTTGTGGTATCTTCACCTGCAAACTTTAAATCTTGCGGAATGGCAGAAATTACAGCTCCCGGAAATACTTTACAATCTTTTCCAATACGCGCACCTGAAAATATGGTAACATTTGGACCAATCCATGTATTATCACCAATTTCCACATTATCATAAATAGTGGTAAAGGGTTCAATGGTTACATTTTTACCAATTTTTGCATCAGGGTGTATAAACGAGTTTTGACTCATTATTTTTTGTCTTTTACAATTTGTGCCAGCATCAAGGCTTCAGTTGCAAGTTTATTGTTAACGTATGCCGATCCTTTCATATTTACCAAACCTCTTCTGATAGGAGAAATCAGTGTTAATTTGAAAACTAATGTATCACCAGGTACAACTTTTCGTTTAAACTTAACGCCATCTATCTTCATGAAATAGGTAGAGTAGTTCTCCGGATCTGGAACTGTCATCAACGCAAATACACCTCCTGCTTGAGCCATTGCTTCAACAATTAACACACCGGGCATAACTGGTTCTTCTGGGAAATGACCTCTAAAAAACTCCTCATTCATTGTTACATTTTTGATTCCGATAATTGAATCGGAATCATATTCCATAATTTTATCAATCAACAACATTGGCTGACGATGAGGTAACAGCTTTTTAATGTCTAATATATTTAATACAGGCTCTTTGTTTAAGTCAATATCAGGGGCGCCTGAGTTTTTAGCTTTTTTACTTTTTATATGCTCTTTAATTAACTTTGCAAAGGCAACGTTACCGGCATGGCCAGGTCTTGCGGCTAATACATGCATTTTAAGAGGTACACCAACTAGCGCTAAATCACCAACGATGTCTAACAGTTTATGTCTTGCAGGCTCATTAAAATAATGAAGGTTTGTGTTGTTTAATACACCTTTCCCTTTTACTTCAACATCCTCTTTGTCAAATACCTTCTTTAACTTATTCAGTGTTTTATCAGAAATATCTTTATCAACTAATACAATAGCATTATCTAAATCGCCACCTTTAATCAAGTTATTATCTAGCAACGCTTCTAGCTCATGCAAAAACACAAAGGTTCTGCACATCGCAATATCTTTCTTAATATCCTCTACTTGATAAATATGAGCATGTTGCGTTCCTAATACGTCAGATTCATAATCGACCATAACGGTTAACCTATAAGTTTCCTGAGGTACGGCCAACATTTCAACATTCTTTTCCGTATCTTCAAATGTTAGGTTTTCCGTTAGTTCAAAATACTCACGGTCAGCATTTTGCTCAACGGCTTTTACTGTCTCCAATAGATTTATAAATGGCATAGAACTACCATCCATAATTGGCATTTCTGGGCCGTCAAGTTGAATTAAAGCATTATCGATTTCCAAAGCTACTAAGGCAGCTAATACATGCTCTGTGGTATAAATTCGTGCTCCGTTTTGCTCCAATGTTGTACCTCTAGAAGTGTCGATAACATTGTCTACATCTGCATCAACTATTGGTTGCTCAGGTAAATCTGTTCTTTGAAATTTGTAACCATGGTTTTCTGGAGCGGGGTTGAAGGAAAGGTTTACCTTTTCTCCGGTATGTAATCCAACGCCTGAAATTGATACGGCCTTCTCAATAGTCCTTTGTTTAACGCTCATTTATATAATAGAAATGTTGATAGGTAGATTAATTTCGACCAAAAATAGAAAAATTATTTGTCTTGCTTTGGATAACACAAAAAATGCTTTTTTACCGTTTTACCCAATACATCTATGTTTAGCTGGTCAGAGGCCTTGGCAATATCCTTTATTGTTCCGTTTTTGTAAACAATGTTTATTCGGATTTTGTCAGCTCTATAAGCATCGTTTACAACACTGCCTGAAAAAACAAAATAATTAACCTCATTTCCTTTGAGTTTGTAATCCTTCCTAATTTGCTTTTTAATTTGTTTTATTTTCTCTTCTTTAAATGGTGCATTTTGCAATTCCACTTTGAAAAGTTCTCTATTTAGTAGTCTTGTACATAAGGAAGAAAGTACGTTGTCACTGCAATTGCTCCACTCTTTAATTCCAAATGATATATCAACATCATCCAACTGTGCAAATTGATAGATTAAGTCAGGATTATGTTCAAAGTCTTTTAGGCTATACTCAGTATAAATGAATTTTTTAAGAGCATTACTAGCAGGGAGCTTAACTCCTTTATTTGCTAGCTCTTTAGCCCGTTTTAAAATATGAATTAATAAATGCTCAGCACCTAACACGGTTTTATGTAAATACACTTGCCAATACATTAACCTCCTAGCAATGATAAATTTTTCGATAGAATAAATGCCCTTACTTTCAATAACTAATTGGTCATTTGATACATTAAGCATCTTAATAATCCTATCGGCGCTAATTACTCCTTCTGAAACACCAGAGTAAAAGCTGTCTCTTTGCAAGTAATCAAGCCTATCTACATCCAATTGGCTGGATACTAATTGATGCAGAAATTTTTTACGGTATTTGTTTTTAAAGATTTTGATGGCCAAGTCCAGTTTTCCTTCAAATTCTTTATCTAGTTTCTCCATGAATAAGATGGAGATTTCTTCATGGGAGACATTATTTACTATGCTGTTTTCTAACGAATGTGAAAATGGACCATGCCCGATATCATGTAATAAAATTGCAATTGTAACCGCTACTGCTTCTTCTTCAGTAATTTCATGCCCCTTAGCTCTAATTTCTTTGATGGCTTGTCCCATAAGGTGCATGGCACCAATTGCATGATGAAAACGTGTATGTAATGCGCCAGGATATACGAGGTTGGTGAATCCGAGTTGCTTAATTCTTCTTAAACGTTGAAAATAGGGGTGTTCTATTAAATCAAATATTATTTGATAAGGAATTGTAATGAAACCATAAATGGGATCGTTAATAATCTTTCTCTTATTTAAAAAGCCGGTCATTTCTTGCAGCAAATCTAATTAAAATTGCTGTACAATAAGAACCCTGAAAGCTTCGTTATTAAGATTAATTGGTAATTTTGACCACTTTAAAACAAACTCGCGAATGAATACTACACAAATACTTTGGGCAGATGATGAAATTGATTTGCTAAAACCGCATATAATGTTTTTGTCGGATAAGGGCTATGAGGTTACTGGTACAAATAGCGGCAGTGAGGCGCTTGAATTAGTTGGTGTAAAAAACTTTGATGTTGTACTGCTGGATGAAAATATGCCAGGTTTGTCAGGAATAGAAACCCTAAATCAATTAAAACAAAGAAAACCTGACTTGCCGGTAATAATGATAACCAAGAGCGAGGAGGAGTTTATTATGGAGGATGCTATTGGTGGGAAGATTTCAGATTATCTAATCAAGCCGGTAAATCCAAACCAAATATTACTATCACTGAAAAAAACGTTAGACGATAAGCGTTTGGTTTCTGAGAAAATAACTTCAAATTACCAACAAGAGTTTAGAAATATAGGCTCTTTACTTTCTGATAATTTACCGTGGAAAGGGAATGGCGAAAATGATCCTGGTTGGGTAGATATTTATAAACGATTGGTTTATTGGGAGTTGGAGCTTGATAAAAGCAGGGATGAAAGTATGGCGGAAATACTAAAGATGCAAAAGTCAGAAGCAAATGAATTGTTCAGTCGATTTGTTGAGAGAAGCTACAAGGAATGGTTGAGTAAACCAACAGAAGAAACACCCGTTTTTTCTGATACAATATTTAGAAAGAAGGTGGCTCCAATGCTAGATGGAAATGATACTACTTTTCTTGTTTTAATCGATAATTTAAGATGGGATCAATGGAAGGTTATTAGCCCAGTTATTAAACAGTATTTTACAATAGAAAAAGAGGATACATATTGTAGTATTTTACCTACTGCCACCCAATATTCAAGGAATGCTTTTTTTGCAGGTATGATGCCTTCAGAAATTGAAAAACGCTTTCCAAAGTTATGGCTAAATGATGAAGATGAAGGTGGAAAGAACATGCATGAAGAAGAATTTTTACGCGAACAACTAAACAGGTTAGGGAAGAATATTAAATCCAGTTATAATAAAATAACCAACCATTCAGCCGGTAAAAAGCTTGTAGATAATATAAGTAACTTATCTCAAAATCAATTAAACGTAATAGTATACAACTTTGTTGATATGTTATCTCATGCGCGAACAGAAATGGAGATGATAAGGGAACTTGCCGATGATGAAAAAGCGTATAGGTCATTAACTTTATCTTGGTTTGAGAATTCACCATTGCAGGAAATGGTTCGGTTGATTGCAGAAAAGGGATGTAAGATGATAATTACCACAGATCATGGTACGATTAAAGTGAATGAGCCTTCAAAAATTATTGGAGATAAAAATGTAAACACTAACCTGAGGTATAAGCAAGGAAAACGGTTAGACTATCAAAGCAAAGATGTATTAGCTGTGTCCAACCCTGCAGAAATAGGCATGCCTAAACAACATGTTAGCAGCACTTTTGTTTTTGCAAAAGAAGATAAGTTTTTTGCGTATCCTAATAATTACAATCATTACGTTAAGTACTATCGAAATACGTTTCAGCATGGAGGTATCTCAATGGAGGAAATGATTATACCTTTTATTACATTAAACCCTAAATAACGTTGAGTAAAGTAATAACAATAACAAGTTTATCTGAACTTGAGAAAGCTTCAATTGAGCTGTTAGATTATTGTAAGGATGCTAAACTGTTAGCATTTTATGGCGAGATGGGTGCTGGTAAAACTACCTTAATAAAGATGCTCTGTAAATTGCTAGGAGTGAAAGATACTATAAGTAGTCCTACATTTTCTCTGGTTAATGAGTATGTAGGGAATAACGATGAACGAATTTACCATTTTGACTTTTATAGAATTGAAAGTTTGGATGAGGTATATGATATTGGGTATGAAGAGTATTTTTATTCTAACTCTTACTGTTTAATAGAATGGTCAGAAAAAGTAAAGGAGTTGATTCCTGAAAATGCTAAGCATATACGACTTACTGTTGAGGAAGATGGGAGTAGGTCAATTAGTATAGATTGAAACTATAATTGCAATTCGACTTGTTGCTTTGTAATTTTTTAAATTTAAGCCAAATACGTTTTTCGCTTCACCAATTCTTTTACTACCTTTGTATTCACAGTTTTATATAACTGCCTAGTATTCAGGTATGAAAACATCCAAAGAGTTATTATCTTCCCTCTCTCAGTCAGCAATGATGACACAGGAGGAAATGCTTGAAATTGCTCGTAAGAAAGGCAACTTGTTTATAGGTGTTCCAAAAGAAATTTCGTTTCAAGAGAATAGAGTTGCCATTGTTCCCGATGCAGTGGCTTTGTTAGTGAATAACGGTCACAAAATCCTAATTGAAAGTGAAGCAGGAAAGAATGCCCATTTTCAAGATACCGACTATAGCGAAGCCGGAGCTGAGATAGTGTATTCACCTGAAGAGGTTTATAAGGCGGATGTTATATTAAAAGTAGCACCCCCTACTCTAAAGGAGGTTGATTTAATGCAACATTGTCAAACCTTGATCTGTACATTACAATTGAGTGTTCAACCTAAGGAGTTGATTTTGAAGTTGGCAAAAAAGAAAATTACTGGTTTGGCGTATGAATGGTTACAAGACGATAAAGGGATATTAACTGTTGTACGTTCGATGGGTGAAATTGCAGGTACAACTTCTGTTTTGGTGGCGGCAGAGCATTTGAGCAATGTAAACAAAGGGCAAGGTGCTGTTTTAGGTGGTATAACTGGAATTTCACCTCCAGAAGTAATAATTCTAGGAGCTGGTTCAGTAGCTACTTCGGCTGCCCGTGCAGCAGTAGGGCTTGGTAATACGGTTAAAGTGTTCGATAATTCAATATCAAGGCTACGTCGTTTAAAAAACGAGTTAGGCACCTCAGTATTCACTTCCGTTGTTCAACCTAGAGTGTTAGCCAAACATTTAAAATCTGCCGATGTTGTAATTGGGGCTGTACGTGCTGGACATAACGGTAGAGCTCCGTTAATTGTTACAGATGCGATGGTTGGTGAAATGAAAACTGGTTCTGTGATAATTGACTTAAGTATCGATCTGTCTCTTATACACATCTCCGAGCCCACGAGACCCGGAATAATCT
>CAXHCC010000142.1:0-7143 GCA_964014945.1 uncultured bacterium
GCGTATAAGTATCTAATTTATTTGTAATTAACGTTTTTATAATCTCTTCCATGGATAAGGTGTTCAATAAGGATTCCTTTCTGTTGTAATTATAGGCTATCGATCCTAAGGTAATGCCATCAGCAGTAATTAGGTAGCTACCGGCTTTTGCTATCCTTCCTTTATCCGAAATACTCATTTTACCACTAAGCAACTTTTGCTCGGGAATAATATCAAAATGATAATTATTGTTTTTTAAATGTAGTATGTTATTTCCTGCTTCAAGGCGTTTAAGATTCGTAGAGGCGTTTTTACCAATTACCTTGTATAGAGGGGAGGATTGCTTGCTGCTAACTACAATATTATAAAGCGTAGGAACAAAAATGGCGTGTTTGTGAAAATTACTAAACTCTTCATTTAGTGCTACACTAAGAATATATACTTGTCCGTCGTTTCTATTGTTGTAATTTAAAAACGGAAGTCCATTTTCAAGTAAGAGCAGGTATTCATCACTATTACTAGTTAGATTGCTAAAAGTATAATAGCGGCGAATGTTTGGTAAATTCAAATTGTTGGTGGTGTATGTTTCTTCTTCAAAAACATTTTTATATAGTAAATGCTCTCTATTAATCTTGTTTACCGAAATGGCTGTTGAGTCGATTTCTACAATGCTGTTAAGTTGAATGTTAGATAAAAAGCTATTGTATGATGGGATATCAATATCACTGTGTGGTATAATAAGAATAGTTCCTCCTTGATTTAAAAATGTTTTTATGGATTGGGATAATCCAGAAGAAATAACCTTTAGGTGATTAAGAATAATGGCATCAAAATTTCCAATTCGACTATAATCAATATTATTTACATCAAACGTATTGAAATTGATGGTTGAATCATCAGAAAAGAGCGTGCTTACAAAGTTATTGTCACTATTTAAGTGGGTTGAATTTTCAATATTTAATACGCTAACTTGTTCTATCAGTTGAAAATCAAAATATAATATATCATCAAAAGTAACGGGGTGGTCCTTTATTTCCAATCTGCCATTAAACCTACTTGTTTTATCAACGTATTCCGATTTATTTATGGTGAAAGTTATAGTTAACTCCTTTTTTGAATTTGCTTTAATGTCGAAGGATGATGGTGCTTTTAGCTTGTCGTTTATAAATAATTGAAGTGAGTTTTTTAACAGCTTTTCATCGGTATTATTATTAATAATAACATGAAGAGATAACGGAGAATTGTATTGCAAAACTGCTTGCTCAAACCAACACGTGTCGATGAATATGTTTTGGATGTTATTGGCTTGAATTGGTACTAAATATCTAATTTGGGATGTGTCTGGTTTTAGGGAGTTAAAATCGGCTGTAGATTCTTGAAAGTCCGATATTAGGTATGAAATTGGCAATAATTCTTTCTCATTATTATTAATATTTATTTGTCTACTTATAATTTCGCTGATATTCCTTGAAGACGCGGAAACAGTAACGTTTTCAATAATTGATTTAACCCTTTTTTTATTTAGCAAAGGGATATGCTTTGATTCAAAATCATTGGTTACAATCCGAAAAAGGTCTTCGTTGTTATGTTGGTCCACAATAGATGAGGCCGCAACTTTGGCGTCATCAATTAATCTTGATCCATCAAGTTGGGAATTCATGCTAAAAGAATTGTCGATGTATATATTAACTAGGGCAGGTCCGGAGGTTGCTAAGTTGTTTTTGTTTGGAATAAAAGGTTGTGAGAAGGCCAATACCAGAAAAGAAATGGCAAGAATTCGAGAAGCAAGAATTAACAGGTTTTTTAACTTGGACTTATGGTCTTTCTGTTTCTTTAAATTTTGTAAAAACTTTACATTGCTGAAATATAGCGTTCTGTACTTTTGGAAGTTGAATAAATGGATTATGATTGGTACCGCAATGGCGGAAAGTGCAAAAAGAAATGCAGGGTACACGAAACTCATTAAAGTACAAATATAGGTTTTTCTATTAGAAACAATGCATCAAATACGGTTGAATACAAACTATATTATACGTAGTTTCGTGGCAATAAAGAGGGTGCTTTAGTTGTTTAAAATTATGCAATACAGTCAATTAAGATTTTATTTCATGTTCTTATGCCAATTTACAATAATTGGAGTTGGAACGGCGCAATCCGTTGGTGGAGTTGCAAGTGGAATTTCAGATTATTGCTCAACTAATAATTCAGGTTTTGTATCTTTAACAGGTCATTCAGGAGATACAATTCGATGGCAAGTTTCTTATGATAGCACAATAACATGGAAAGATACTGCTGGAACGAATGCGACAATTGGATTTTTAAACTTACTAGATTCTACCTGTTATAGAGCTATTGTAACCAAAGTTGGTTTTCAACCAGATACATCTACAACACATTGTATTCATGTTCATCCAGTTAGCGTAGCTGGCACCATTACTGGTGGTGGTACATTTTGTGTTGGTAACGGAACTTTGTATTTAAGTGGTAATACTGGTTCTGTAATTGATTGGATTTCTACTCCAGCCGCTACTTCAAATTGGAGTAGTCTTTCGAATACAACAGATAGCGTAATTTTTAGTGGATTAACTCAATCTGAAATATACAGGGCAATCGTTCAAACGCATCCCGTTTGTCAACCTGATACATCCGCAGCCGATTCAGTTGTAATTTCAAAAAGTTATGCCGGAATTATTAGCGGAGATACAGTGTATTGCGATGTGTCCGATATGGATAGTCTACACATGAGCGGTAATATTGGCATAGTAACTAACTGGTTAAGCTCAGAAGATCAAGGGCTTAATTGGAATGTGGTAACAAATACCAGTCAAACCTTAGTTTATAATAATTTAAAGAAAACCGTGTGGTATAAGGTAGTAACGCAATTAGGTACTTGTAGTTCCGACACTTCTAATCACGCAATAGTTGCAATTGATAGTAGTATAGCTGGTGAAATTATAAATAACGATACAATTATCGACTTTAACACATATGGTGAAGAGTTAGTTCTCCAGAATAAATTAGGTCAAATTACTGAATGGCAACGTTTTAATATAGAAAGTGAGAGTTGGGAGATTGTTGCCAATAGTGACTTATATTATCGTTATCCCCCTTTAAAAAGAAGCACAAAGTTTAGGGTAATAGTACAAGAAAGTTTTTGTTTGCCAGACACATCCAACATTGTAATGATTGATGTTAAACCCAAAGCAATTGGTACAGTGTTAAGTGTTTTTACCCCAAATGGAGACGGAATTAATGACCTTTGGATAATAAAAGGAATAGATAATTTTGAGCTTAATGAAGTGTTCGTTTATGATGTAAATGGTATGTTGGTTTTAAATAAGACTTCTTATAAGAATAACTGGGATGGTACATTTAATGGCGCCAAACTGCCTGATGGTACATATTACTATGTGATACATATAAAAGAGAAAGGGATTACGCTAAAAGGTGCGGTCGACATTTTAAGAGCGCCGTAGTTCTAACTTTATTAGGTTGAAAAAGATACTTATATATACATTCTTGGTTGTTGGGGTTGAATTTGCTAAAGCACAACGACTACCAGCGTATAGTCATTTTTTTTACAATCAAATGCTGTACAACCCTTCATTTACAGGCGAAACTAATTTGCTAAACGCAATGCTTCTTGGAAATTATCAGTGGTTTGGATTTGAAGGTGCACCAAAAACAATGAATCTGTTGATGGAAGGTAATATTAAAAACAAAAAAATAGGTGTTGGTCTCAATGTGTCCAACTATCAAATTGGTATTCACAGCCAAACCGGTGGGAAGATTTTTTACTCGTATAGGGCATATTTAAATAGAGATGCATATTTGACATTTGGAGCTAATGTTGGTTTTTTCAAACACTCTTTGCTATTGCCCATCAACGAAGAACTTATTGCTCCAGATCCAATATTAAATCAAGGTACTCAAAACAAAGTTGCCTTAGATGCTGATGCCGGACTTGGTTTTGTTTATAAGAGCTTAAAGGCGGGTTTGGCGATAACACAAATTCTCGGAAATAGGGTTAAGTTTTCCAATGAATTATATTATAAGCAAACCCAAAAGATTAACGTACACGTAAAATATGATTTTAATATAGGTGAAGAACATCCCTTAACGCTTACACCTTTATTTTTGGGAAGTTATCGCTTGCGAATGCCTTTTTATTGGGAGTTATCTACAATAGGGAAGTATAAGGATGATTTTTGGACAGGTGTTACCTATAAGAGCTCCCAAGAGTTAATGTTTAATGTGGGTTATTCTATAAATGGTAGATACAATATTGGATATGCGTATGGATATAGTTTAAATCAATTAGGTACTTATGCCGGTGCCAGTCATGAGGTTATGTTGAATGTAATACTTGATAGAAAAGCAAAAAAGAAGAAGGAAGGAGAGGAAGAAGCGGAGCCACAGAAAGATTTAAATACAATTTTATTTGAAAAGCTGTTGGCTGAAATTGAGGCTTTATTAGATGCTCCGGAGCCGAATGCAGAGAAAATTGCTGAATTATCTGAAAAGGTAGCAAGTTTTAAGGATAGCCATTTCTCAGATCCTTCTTTAAAAGCTGTTGTAAACAATGTGTTAAAATCTTTACAGCAAATTGAGGTTAAAGTTTCTAAAGAGGTAGTTGTAAAAGGAGAAATTGGATTAACTGGAAAGAAAAAAGTTTTAAAAGCTAATTATGATGATGTAGAAATTCAAATTATTGATCCAGAAACAGAAGCTGTAATGGGTATATACAGGCCAAGACCTCGGTCAGGAAAATACGTTTTAATTCTTACCCAAGGAGTAACGTATATTTTGCAAATTGATAAAGAAGGTTATCACACATATAGAAAAGAATTTACTCCTAAAATTAGGAAGCAAAATTCGTATGAGATAAGACAAAGCGCTAGGTTAAAACATATACGAATAAAGAAGGTAAAGCTTGCTAATAAATAATGCCTATTAACAGTATACTTTTGTTAATTTTGCGAGTGTTTTGTAATAGACTTGCAACCATTCTGAGCAAATTCTCGTCTTGAGAATAAGACTATAATAGTTTGCATTTAATATTACTAAATAAGGAGATGAATTGCACCTACGCGACAGCGTTAAAAATTAACATGTATGAAAAAGGGAAACCTGCATATTTGGCTAATAGCATTGTTGATATTTGTATCAACAGTAGCTCGTGCAACCCATGTAGTAGGTGGCTCCTTAACTTATGTTCATAATGGCGGGTCTAGTTATACTTTTACTTTAAAATTATATCGCGATTGTTCTCCCGGAACATGGTCATTTCCTAACTCCGTAGATATTACCGTTAGAGGTAATAATGGAGCAGGTTTTTTTCCGAGTAAAGATTTTACAATGCCGCAAATATCAGTTACTCCGATAACGGCTGATTTACCAAATTGTGCAATACCACCAACACCAATGCCTTGTGTTGAAGAAGGTGTATATTCGGTTACCTTAAACAATTTTCCACCGAATGTGGGAGGGTATCATTTGTATTACCAAATCGTTGCAAGGAACTGGAGCATAACAAACACCAATGCTACCAATAATGCTTTAGGTGAAAGTTTTTACGCATATATTCCAGGTAGTGAAATTGTTCCCACGCATCCGAATAACAGTAATCCAGAATTTGATCAATTTCCACCATTATTTTTGTGTGCGGGAGAACCATTTACAATTGACCATGCTGCAACGGACATAGACGGAGACTCATTAGTATACCAATTTTATACCCCTTATGATGGTGATACAGGAGATGGTCCAAAGGATCCAACGTTTCCTAATAATGTTGCAACCTTTCAACCAATTGTTTTTTATCCTGGTTATTCGGTCACCAACCCTCTTGGGGGAACACCTTTAAATATTAGTACTACGGGAGAATTAACTGGTACAGCAGGGGCTGTTGGGCAATATGTTGTTGGTATAAAAGTATTAGAGTATAGAAATGGTATCTTTTTAAGTGAAACGCTTAGAGATTTTCAATTTAACGTTGTGGACTGTCCTGTGCAGTTGGCATTAACTGTAAACCCTGGTGAACCTATTATATGTTTTACAGAAACTTTTACCACCTTAACGGCATTTGGATCAGGTGGTAATCCGCCTTATACTTATTTGTGGAATAATTCCATTCCTACGCAAAGTGTGGATGTGGGTGAAGGTGTTTATACAGTTGAATTACGAGATGCTGATGATTGTAAAGGCATTTTTGAAACTGTTGTAGTTACCTCACAGTCAGTTGCTGTAACTGCCAACGCAAATGTTGATCAAAATGTTTGTTCGCAAAATCCAAGTACTGCGCTTGATGGTTCTATAACTGGAGCTCTGTCTGCTACATGGAGTGGGGGTAATGGAACCTTTACACCTGATAATAGAACATTGGCTGCAACATATACCCCAACCGCGGCAGAAATTGCCGCCGGTTTTGTTGATTTAACACTTACAACTGATCAAACTGCCAGTTGTCCTACTGATAGTGATGTGGTAAGAATAAACTATTTGGATTTTTTAGGAACGCCAACAATTACTAAAACAGATATAACGTGTTTTGGTGATAACGATGGTATAGCTACTGCATCAGTTACTGGAGGAACGGCCCCACATTCATATTTATGGACCTCTGGTTTAACCACGCCAACTATTAACAACTTATCACCCGCCACATATTCAGTTACAATTACTGATGATATTGGTTGTATAACAAATATTTCAACAACAATTAATCAACCAGATGTATTAGCAAGTGGCAATGTAATTACAGATGTGACATGTAATGGAGCTGCTACCGGGCAGGTTATAGTAACACCAACTGGAGGATCCACACCATATTCATATAGTTGGCAACCTGGTGGGCAAACAACTGCAAGTTTAAGCAATGTATCAGCGGGTACTTATTCCGTAACAATTACTGATGCCAATAATTGTTCTTCTACAGAGAACAATATTACTATTGCTGAGCCTGCCGGGCTTACTTTCACCTTAACACCAACACATATAAGTTGTAATGGAGGTAACAACGGTCAAATTTCTACCATTATCGCTGGAGGAACGGCTCCTTATGATTATAATTGGAGTAATGGCCAAACTTCACCGACAATTACAGGCTTAACGGCAGGCACTTATACCCTTACAGTAACAGATTTTCAGAATTGTACATTTATC
>CAXHCC010000143.1:0-7109 GCA_964014945.1 uncultured bacterium
GCACGACCTGTAATTTATGCTACCTATCTTACATTGATTGATGAAGGGGATAAAGTGTTGTTTCCTGTTCCTTCGTGGAATAATAATCATTACTCCTATTTAAGCAGCGCACAACAGGTGCTGGTAGAAACTACTGCTGAAACCAAATTTATGCCTACAGCTGAGGTGCTTCAACCACATATTGCTGAGGCAACTTTATTGGCCTTATGTTCACCATTAAACCCTACAGGAACTACGTTTAGCAAAAAGGATTTAGAAGACATTTGCGATATGGTGTTGGAAGAAAACGCGCATAGAAAAACTACTGGTGCTAAACCATTGTATTTGATGTACGACCAAATTTATTGGGCGCTTACACATGGCGATACAAAACACTATTGCCCGGTTGAATTAAGGCCAGCAATGAAAGAGTATGCCATTATTGTAGATGGTATTTCTAAATCATTAGCAGCCACAGGTGTTAGAGTTGGATGGGCGATGGGGCCAGAATCGATAATAAGAAAAATCAGAACTTTTTTAACTCATATAGGGGCTTGGTCGCCAAGAGCAGAGCAATTAGGTGCGGCTGCTTATTTGAGCAATTTAGAACAGTACGATGCGTTTATAGCTGACATAAGAAAAAGAGCCAATGATAGATTAACAGGTTTTTATAACGGCTTTATAAAGTTAAAAGAAGCAGGTTTAAAGGTAGATGCTATTGCTCCTGAAGCGGCTATTTATCTTACCGTTCAGTTTGATTTAATTGGCATGAAAACGCCAAACGGAAAAGTATTGGAAATGGCCAAAGATGTAACCGCCTATTTATTAGATGAAGCTAAGGTGGCCATGGTACCCTTCTATGCTTTTGGTGCCTCTCCAAATTCTAGTTGGTATCGTTTGTCAGTTGGCACATGCAAACTAGAAGATATTGATGAAATAATGGAAAGCATTAGGTTGGCTTTAAACAAACTCAGCTAAATGAAAAATAATTATTGTGTAATAATGGCAGGAGGGGTAGGTAGCCGCTTTTGGCCAATGAGCACCAGCGCTCACCCAAAACAATTTCAAGATATATTAGGCACTGGAGAAACACTGCTTCAGCAAACGTTTAATAGGTTTTTAAAGCTTTGCCCAAAAGAAAATATTTTTATTGTTACCAATGCCGATTACAAGGCTTTGGTGAAAGAGCAGTTGGAGGGTATAAGCGATAATAATGTGTTGTTAGAACCTGCTAGGAAAAATACAGCGCCTTGTGTGGCGTATGCTAGTTATAAAATTGCGCAGCAAAACCCAAACGCAGTTACGGTAGTTGCACCGTCGGATCATTTAATTACAAAAGAAGATGCTTTTAATGAGGCCATTACTTCATGTTATCAAAAAGCAGGAGCAGAAAACTGTTTGGTTACATTGGGTTTAACCCCAACACGACCAGATACGGGTTATGGATATATTCAGTTTGAAGATGCTGCTGCAAAGCAAGCAGATGATCAAATGAAACAAGTAAAAACATTTACTGAAAAACCGGATGCTATTAAAGCTCAGCAGTTTTTAGATAGTGGTGATTTCTTGTGGAATTCAGGAATTTTTGTTTGGAGCGTGCAGAGCGTGTTGAAGGCATTTGAGCAGTATTCACCTGCATTAAATACCTTGTTTGCAGCAGGAAAAGAGAAATACAATACTGATAAAGAAGCGGAGTTTATTGCGGATACCTATGCTAAGTGTGAAAGTATTTCCATTGATTATGCGATAATGGAAAATGCAGATAATGTGTATGTCAGAGCATCATCCATCGGATGGAGTGATTTAGGTACTTGGGGGTCTTTGTATGAACACATTTCACATGATAATAATAAAAATGCCGTAGTTGGAAAAAATGTAATGCTATACAATTCTGAAAATTGTATTGTGAACGTACCTAATGATAAATTAGTGGTGTTACAAGGTTTGGACGACTACATTGTGGTAGAATCTGATAATACCTTGTTGGTTTGTAAAAAGAAAGACGAGCAACAAATCAAAACCTTTGTAAGCGATATTGAGCAACAAAAAGGGAAAGGCTTTGTTTAAGTAAGCCCTGCTTTTTATCCTTCAATTGCTTCTACACCAGGCAGGCTGCCACTTTCGATATACTCTAACAAGGCACCACCTCCGGTTGAAACATAACTAACCTCCTTAGCCATGTTATATTTGTTAATGGCTGCTACAGAATCGCCACCGCCAATTAAAGAGTAAGCGCCTTTTTTAGTAGCATCAACAATGGCTTCAGCAACTGCTTTTGTGCCATGCTCAAAGTTGCTCATTTCAAATACACCCATAGGTCCATTCCATAATATGGTTTTAGAACTAGCAATGGCGGCTGCAATATTAGCTTCGGATTTAGGTCCAATATCAAGACCCATATAACCATCTGGGATTTTGTCAATATCCACTAATTGCGTGTTGGCATCATTATCAAAATTATCTGCAGCAATGGTATCAACAGGTATAACAACTTCCACATTTTTTTCTTTGGCATCTTTCAAAACCTTTAATGCCACATCTAGTTTATCATCTTCAACAAGTGAACTGCCAACGTTACCGCCTTGTGCTTTAATAAAAGTATAGGTCATTCCTCCGCCAATTATCAACTTGTCTATTTTATCCATTAATGTTTCAATGATTAAAATTTTCCCTGATACTTTTGCACCTCCCATTATCGCAGTAAAAGGTTTTTCTGCACTAGTAAGTACTTTGTTAATACTCGCCAGCTCATTGGCCATTACATAACCAAATACTTTATCTGTAGGAAAGTTTTGGGCAATTACAGCAGTAGAAGCGTGCGAACGATGCGCTGTACCAAAAGCATCGTTAACGTATACGTTTCCTAATTGTGCAAGTTGTTTGGCAAAGTTTTCGTTGCCTTTGGTTTCGCCTTTATGAAACCTAAGGTTTTCTAAAAGTAGTACCTCTCCATTTTGTAAAGCTTCTGCCGCTGATGCTGCTTTTTCACCAATACAGTTTTCCGCAAACTTAACGTTTACGCCAATTGAATTGCTGAGGTGCTCAACAATGTGTTTAAGCGAAAACTTTTCCTCGTAAAAGTCAGTATCTAAGTCGCCTGGTTTTGGTCTACCTAAGTGTGACATTAAAACAACGCTACCTCCATCGGCCAACACTTTTTTAATAGTAGGGATGGCTGCTCTAATTCTGGTATCGTCAGTTATCTCAAATTTATCGTTAAGCGGAACATTAAAGTCTACTCTAATTAAGGCTCTTTTTCCACTAAAATTGTACGAATCAACAGTTTTCATAGGTAATTAATTTAGAGAAACAAATGTATGAAAAATGTATCTAAGGTGGAGGTAATCAATGGTAATAGATATAAAAAAAGCCCCAATTGGTGGGGCTTTTTTAAAGTTAAGGTAAGTATATGATTAATACTTCATTACGTACGTTGTAGGGTTGCTTGGCGTTAATGACCAAACAGAAACCACGCTATCCAACTGTGAATTGGTGTAATGAAATGTGTTGTTTGTAGTTTGTGTATTCAAAGGGCTAACTCTATCGATTTGAGTAATGTTATTTTTTGTAAATGTTAAAAATACATCAAGAGCCCAGTTTCTTGGAGCAATTGCAAACATTTCTTGCGGTACGGTAAAGGCTCTTAAATTATTATCATCAAAAAATGGATTGGTATTACTATCATAGGTAAATGTAATTTTAGTATTACCAGATCCCTGAACAAGAATAACACTATCTAAGTTTTGATTACTATTGTAATAAAACTGGTAAGAACGTATACCTTTTTCGTTTAATTGACTCACTCTTCCAGTTGCTTTATCAATTTCAAATTCGTAATCAAGGCTGCCATTTACCTTTACACCTTTAAGAGTATCGCCACCGTAGACTACATCGTATGTCGAAACTGTTCCCGAGTTATCTTGTTTTACCTGCGTTACTTTGTCGCCAGTAACTGTAAAAGAATGGGTAGTTGTACCTGTCGGGATTTCATATCCTACAACAACATTACTTCCGTTCAGTGTAAATTTCACTTCAAAGTTCTTCTTCCCATTTTCCCACTTTTCATAACCCACTAAGTTGCTCGAGGATGAATTGTTGGCTCCTTGTGTGTTGCTGGTGTTGCTGGTTGTAGTTGGAGCTGCTGTTTCATTATCTTCTTTTTTGCAACCAATCATTGCGGTTGAGGCAATTAAAAAAAGTAAAGTAATCATTCTCATTGTAATGTTAATTTTGGTTTTTGCAAATATAATAATCGATACAAAATTAAAAATGTAATAAGTGATAATTTGGCACTTAATTCTGATTAAATAAGTTTTCCTTCGGAGTACAACCTTCTCATTTCTTTTTTATCAAATTTTCCAACACTGGTTTTAGGAATATCATCCACAATTGTATAGCTGTTGGGTAGTTCAAATTTGGCAAATTTATTGGCAAGTAAAAAGGTGTGAATTTCTTCTATTGTAATTTGTTTTCCTTGTTCTAATACTATTACTGCCAATGGTCGTTCCATCCATTTATCGTCTGGTATTGCTATTACTGCAACTTCACGAATGTTTTCATGTGCTAACAGTCCTGCCTCTAATGCCAAGCTAGAAATCCATTCGCCGCCACTTTTTATTAAATCTTTAGTACGGTCGGTTATTTGCATATAGCCATCCGCACTTATATTGCCAACATCGCCCGTTTTAAACCAACCATCATCGGTAAAACTGTTTACATTTTCAGTTTGTTTATAATAACTTTTAATTACCCAGGCTCCTCTTATTTGAATTTCACCAACTGAATTTCCATCACGAGGCAATACTTTACCGTTGTCATCTACTATTCGTAATTCCAACCCCGGCAATTCATAGCCTTGCTTGGCTTTTATGTTCAATTGTTCTTCTTCAGATAATTCTTTGTGCTCTGGTAATAATTTTGACATTACCGCTAAAGGTGATGTTTCTGTCATCCCCCAAGTGTGAATGGCCTTAACACCAAAGTCATCATCCCACGCTTTAATTAAACTTTTTGCTAAAGCAGATCCACCAACAAAAATCTCTTTCAATGATAGCTGTTTTTCGGGTGGATTGTTTTTTAGTTCATCATAAACGCCCGACCATATGGTTGGTACACCATTGGCTATAGTAACTTTTTCTTCTTGAATGATTTGAATCAATTCTTTAGGCTTTAAATGCATGCTTGGAAACACCATGGTAGCACCAGCAAAAAGACATACATACGGGTAACCCCAACCCATTACATGAAATTGCGGAACAATGGCTAATACGGTGTCGTGCGTAGTTATGTTAGACATGTTGCTGGTAATCATAGTAAGCGCATGCAAATAGGTAGTGCGGTGTGCGTACAATACACCCTTTGGGTTGCCAGTTGTGCCACTTGTATAACACATGGCACAAGCATCATTTTCATCTACATTTACCCATTTAAAATCATCATCAAATTCGACCAACAAGTCTTCATAATGCATAACATTTGGAAGGGTAGTTGTAAAGCTTTTATCCGCGTTGATAACTATATAATGTTTAACCGATTTTGCATTTTTTGCTGCCTTTTCTAAAATGTCCGCAACAGAGGCATCAAAGAAAATGGCTTGGTCTTCGGCATGATCAATGATGTAAGAAATTTGCTCAATATTTAATCGCAAGTTTAAGGGATGGCAAACGGCTCCGGCACCTGGTATTGCATAATAAAGTTCGGTGTGTTGATAATGGTTCCAAGCAAAGGTAGCCACCCGATCACCTTTTTTAATACCTAGTTTATTATGTAAAGCATTGGCTAGTTGTTTGCTTCGTTTGTATAAATCTGAAAAAGTATACGCGTGCCTTGTTTTGTTAGGTAAAATGGAAACAATTTTTTTATACGGAAATACGCGATTGCCATAGTCCAATATAACATTGGTAGTTAACGGAAAATCCATCATTAAACCTTGCATTCCTTCTACTCTTTTTTGTTATCCGTGAACGGTTTCTTTTTTTCCGTAATTGGTAATAATGGAAGCTTCATAATCCAGCCATTCTTGCCATCGTTTGTCTACGTCTATACCGTTGGCATAATCTTTAGCAAATTTTAAAAAGGTGGTATAATGGTTGGCTTCACTAACCATTAAATCATGGTAAAACTTGGCCAAATCCTTGTCATCTATATTCTGAGATAATACCCTAAAACGTTCACAACTTCTGGCTTCTATCATGGCCGAAAACAATAAACGATCAACCAAGGAAGCTTCTCTTCCACCTCCTTTTTTTAGAAACTTGGCGAGCACATTTACATAATCGTCTTTACGTTCAGGCCCCAGCACATAACCTCTTTCCTTTATGATGTCATGCACCATTTCAAAATGCGCAATTTCCTCTTTGGCTATTTTTAATAACTCTGTAATCAGTTCAGTTTTTCCTGGATTATTTACAATAAGTGAAATGGCATTAGAGGTAGCTTTTTGTTCGCACCATGCGTGGTCCGTTAAAATCTCCTCAATATTGCCTTCCACTATGTTTACCCAACGGGGGTCGGTTGGTAATTTTAAACCTAGCATAATTAATATTGTATTGGAACAAAAACGCCGCTACTTAAGGTATAAGTAACGGCGTTTTTATAATAATTTTTTCGAGTCGTCTTACTGTTTTTATTTTAATGATCTAACAGCATCTACCATAACCGCAACTTGTGCTTCAGTAAATGGAGCATGTTCGGGATTATCAGATACAGAATAATTCATTCCGTTTACTTCCACATTTCCATAAAAATGAAAAGAGTGCTGTTCCATTCCTGGTACTGACACTTCCCAACTGATAAAGTCTGGTTCATTAATGATAAAACGTTCTT
Source organism: uncultured bacterium (assembly GCA_964014945.1). Classification (GTDB taxonomy): domain Bacteria; phylum Bacteroidota; class Bacteroidia; order 2-12-FULL-35-15; family 2-12-FULL-35-15; genus 2-12-FULL-35-15. The sequence continues at coordinate 6,805 of CAXHCC010000143.1, forward strand.
TCTTATACACTTCGTCGCCGTCAATATCAATTTTTTTCATACTCACGTCGGCATCCAGTTGCTCTACCAGTATTTCAAATCCTGAGCCTATGGTAACCTGCGTTGCACCATATGTGTTTTCGCTTAGTTCAACTGCGGCAACAAGTGTGTCCGGAATAAACATATCTAAGGTGTCTCCCACTACTTCTATATGTACTTTTTTCAAGTCTTTTGTGTCATCGCCTCCACCACAACTAGCAATTAATAAGGCCAATGGTATAGATCTGTCTCTTATACACATCTGACGCTGCCGACGATGTGCGTTG
>CAXHCC010000144.1:0-7046 GCA_964014945.1 uncultured bacterium
CCTTAGCTTTAATGTGGAAAAAGTAGTTATTATTTTAGGAGTTTCATTTTATACATTACAAAATATTGGCTACTTAATAAACGTGTATAATAGACGAGTATTGCCAGCTAAATCGTTGCCAAGTTTTATTTTAGCCAATTCTTTTTTTCCTAAAGTGCTAAGTGGCCCAATTGAAGATATTAGTACATTTTCGAAACAATTGGACAATATTGATGTTAGTTCACAGGATTTGGTCATTGGTCTTAATCGCGTGGTTATAGGGTTGTTTAAAAAGTTGGTGTTGGCAGATCGGTTAAATTATGCGGTTAGTGCTGTTTTTGATACGGGCATTACATACAATGGAGTCACAACTATTGTAGGAGCTTATCTTTTTACAATTCAGTTGTATTTTGATTTTTCTGCCTATACAGACATTGCAATTGGAATTGCAAGGATGCTAGGATTAAGGATGAGTGAAAACTTTAATAAACCATTTAGGTCGCTCTCCATCTCAGAATTTTGGAGAAGATGGCATATAACGCTAGTTAATTGGTTAACTAACTTTTTGTTTTACCCAATAGTGTTTCGCTTTAGAAAGCAAAAAATAGTTGCCACTTATATTGGTGTGGCGGCAACTTTTATTATTTCATCAATTTGGCATGGAATAGGTTTAACTTTTTTATTTTGGGGACTCTGCCATATATTTTATCTGTCATTAGAATTGTTCCTTAATAAACTTAGGTCGAATCAACAGTTAGAAAACCGTTCGACCGCGACTAAATTGATTCTTACATTTATTGTATTTAATGCAGTAAGTTTTAGCCATTTGTTTTTTCGGTCATCTGCAGTGTCGGACGCTATTTCATTGTTACAAAGCATTTACAATAATTTGTTACCTAGTAATTGGATGAGTGAGTTTGTTGAACCCTTAGCCAGGGGGGGCGACCAATTATATATATTCAACGCAAGCATTACAGTTTTACTCATATCAGGGTATTTAATATTTGAGAACAGACTATCTCGTTTGTCAAACAGTAACACCTACAATATTATTTACACAAGCACACTAATTTTATTTATTGTGTTGTTTGGCAGTATGCATGGTAGTGAACGGTTTATTTATATGCAGTTTTAAAATGAAAAAGTTCCTCAATAAAATCTTTTATACTGTTTTATTGCTTATAGGCAGCCTATATGGTATATCTATTCTATATGATAGTGCCCTTTCAAATAATGTGAACATTAAAGCATCATATATTCAGAAGCATAAGATTGATGCGAATATACTAATTGAAGGCCCCTGCGTTCCGCACTTTATGATTTACCCCAAGCTTATGGAACAAATAACTGGGAAGTCGGTTTATAACCTGTCTCTTCCTCATTCTAATTTTGCAGATAATTTTTTGCACTTATACCTTTATTTAAAAAACAACACCCCTCCGGAATATTTATTCATTTATGCTACGCCAGAATCAATGGATGAACGGTATAATACTTTTAGTGCGTATCGTTTTGCTCCTTACGTTTATGATAGCGTGGTGCATGAGGTGGTTAAGGAGTGTGATCCAGCATATGCCAACTGGCTTAATATACCGTTTATGAATTATGCTTACTATGGAGATAGGGTAAACTTTTTTGTGTTACAAGGAATTAAGCATTATGTGATGCGAAAACAACACCCTGTTTTTCCGAAGGGGTATGAACCCAACTTTTTTCAAGAATGGGATTATACGTTTGAAGCTTGCTTAGCAAATAATGTTGAAGGGGCAATGTATCATTGGAATGAATTACATGAGAAGTACTTACGTAAGATTATTGCACTCGCGCATCAAAATGGTATTAAGGTTTACTTATATGAATCACCAGTGCTAGAAGAAACCATAGCACATATGCCTAACAGAAAAGAATTGTTAGCTAGGCTAACCAATGTTGCTAGTGAAAACGGTGTGCAATATATTTTATTCGAAAATATGGATATGGCTAAACACAAAAGCTATTATACTTCACCAGTTAATACCAACTTGTTGGGTGCAAAAATATTTACTGATAGTTTGGGGAGGTTTATAAATAGTTTAGCTCCTCACAATTAATTGCACTTTTTCTTAATAGCACTATACGCTTTAGAAAAGCCTAATTCCCCCGCTTTGCTAAAGTCTTCGCATGCGGAATCTTGCATGCCGATTTTCATTTTGTAAATGCCTCTATTGTAGTACGCCATTGCCCATTTCGGCTCTAACTCAATAACTTTGTCATAATGCTTTACAGCTACAAAGTAGTTTTTAAGTCGAATTTCCATAACTGCCATGTTGTAATACGCTTTTGCATATGACGGGTTAAATTTAATTGCCTGTTTATAATCCTTGATAGCTCCTCTTGTATCTTTTAAATCTGATTTGCAATTTCCTCTTTTGAAATAAGCTACAGCTAAAGCAGTGTCAAGTTCAATCGCTGAATTGAAATCAGTCATAGCTTCTCGATGGTTACTTAATTTACTTTTAGCTTTACCTCTTTCAACGTAAAGCATAGCATTGTTAGAATCGTTTTCAATTGCTTTAGTAAAATATACTATCGCAGAATCGTAATTCTTATTATCATAATATTCTTTTCCAATAGAAGCGTGTTTTGTTTCAGGCATAACTACAACTGCCTTTGTGGTCGATTTTTTCTTTTCAACTAAGGCAAGACTTTTTTCCCTTGTCATTTCTTCTGCGGGCTTCTCTTTATTTTTAATAGAGTCTTTAACGGCAATAACAGGTTTGGCGTTGTCGATTGTATTGGATGTTACTTTTAATACACTATCTGGTTTTATGTTAGTAATGGTAACTGAATCTTTACTTTGCACTGCGGCTTTTTTAGTTACAACCGGCTCTTTACTATTAGCAGGTAAAGGCTTAATTACAGGAGGGTGTTCAATATTTCCAGTTTGGCTTTTTGACTGAGCAGTAACCGTGTTGTTAGTTTTTGAGCTGTCAACCTTAAGTTGAGCTACAACTTTAGATGTGTTTATAATGCTGTCAGGCGTAGGAATGGAATTATTTAACTGCTTATTAGCAGTATTGATAGAATCATTAATAATGTTTTTTGCTGTTGAAGTCACCTTGGTTAACGTGTCTTCTTTTACTATTGGAGTTTTAACAATTGGAGATGCCTTAGCAGGTTTTGAAGTTGAATCTACTTTAGTATTAGTAATATTACCAGCTGTAGTTTTATTAGTTACGAGGGAAGTATCAGCAATAACTGGTTTCTTTGGATTTTGTTTTTTTACTTCCTGCTTCACCTGTTTAGTTGTTGAGGTGTCTGCAGCAGTAGTTTTAGCAGAGTCTGTAGCTGGCTTTGCAATAGTTGCAGTACTAGCAGGCATTCTTTTTACTTTGCTAATACGCTTAAAATTTAGCGCAGCAACTTCTGTTTGTAAATAGTTGGTTCTTCCGCTCCAATCTATGTTTTCAAAACTTCCCATAACCGGCGTTCCGCTTCCCAAAACAATAATGGCGGCTCCATCATAGTTAGTTTTTAAATGATGTTTTTCTGAAAAAACAACTTTTCCACTAACTGAATCTTGAATTACATATACCAATGCATCTACGTACTTCCCACCAACAGCCACATTTTGCTCGTTGCGTATTATTGTACGGTACTTTAACTTTTTAGGCGCTTGCGCAAATGCATTAAACGAAGCAACCAAGATAACAGCTAAGGAAAAAAAATGCTTCATAAGCGTATTGATACATGTGTAAGTTCAAACAAACCTACGAAAAGAGCATCTATATTACAAGGAAAACTGAGGAATCTGCTAAATTTTCCAAATAAATACGTAATTAGGCAGTCTGTTATTCACTTAGTTCAATGGTGTCATTGGTTGCTAGCATTACTCCTCTGCATGTAAGAACAAAAAACGGAACATACATTAATCCGCTTGGTAAATTATAATGTGCTAATATCAGTTGAGATTTTCTTTTTAGGTTTTCAGACATTAGGTACATAACGGGTATAATAAACAAGGTAAGGAAGGTAGCAAACCCCAACCCAAATATTAAAGTCCACGCTAATGGCCCCCAAAATACTACACTGTCTCCTCCAAAGTAGATATGCGGATTTCCTGTTGCAAACAGTGATTCAAAATCAATATTTAATCCAACGGCCATTGGTACCAATCCAAGAATCGTGGAGGTGGCAGTAAGTATAACGGGTGTCATTCTTGTTTTACCTGCAGCAATTGCCGCTTCTTTTAAAGTGGCACCTTCAAGTCGTGCTTTATCGGCAAATTCAACCAGTAGTATACCATTGTTTACTACAATGCCCAATAAAGTAACTATACCTACACCCGTCATCACAATGCTAATTTCCATTCCAAAAAGGGCGGTTCCCATTAGTACACCCACAATACTAAATAGTACCTCCATTAATATTAATAGTGGTTTACCTACCGAAGCAAATTGAATGACTAGTATTAGTAATACCATACCAAAAGCAATCATCATAGCATTTCCTAAAAACGCAGCAGTTTCTTCTTGTTCTTCTTTTTGCCCGGTCATTTTAATGGATGCAGAACCTACCGCTTTGAAATTCGACAGCTCTTTTTCTACATTCGCTGCAACCTCATTTTCGTTAAACCCATTAATAACGTTAGACGATAAGGAGATAACTCGTTTTTGCATTTTACGATTGATGCCGCTATACGTATTACTATATTCAACAGTACAAAAAGCAGACATTGGCACGCTTCTTAAAATACCGCCCATATTCATGTCGCGAAAGGTGATTTTTAAGTTCCGTAACGCTTCTATGTTATTTCGCTGATCGTACTTATAACGTAATTGAATTGGATGCTGGTCGTTCCCATCTCTAAATTTACTTACTTCAGCTCCAAATACGGCTTTACGAATTTCGGAACCTATTTGGGATGATGATATTCCTTCACGATTGGCACGTTCACGATCAATATTAAAAACAATTTCTGGCTTGCTACTTTCAAAATCCGACTTTAACTCTTCAACACCTTCAATGTTTAGTTTATCTAAATAGAATTTTAGGCGTGACGCATTTTTTACGAGGTCGTCAAAATTATCACCACTAATTTCAATGTTTATTGGCTTTGCAACGGGTGGGCCGTTCTGTTCTTTTGTAACATTTATTTGCGCACCAGGAATATTCCAGTTTAATAGTTGCAATGCCTGCAAAACATTTGCAGATGATAACCCTTCTCTATCCTCATATCCAACAAAAGAAATTGCGATTTTACCCCTATTCGGGTAATCATTTCTATCCATATCATTAGGGTCTGAAGTACCTTTTGTAACGTTAGTAATTACAGACTTTACTATTGAATTTGCATTTTCTTTATCAATAACATTTGCAACTTTTTCTTCAACTTGCATCATTACTTTGTTTGTGGCAGCGGGGTCGGTACCCACAGGTAACTTTACATACACATAAACAAAATTAGGATCACCATCTGGGAAGAAAACTACCTTAGGTGGTTTTGCCATAAACACCATAATGCATAGTATAAGAACACCCATTGTTCCTAAAAATGCTTTAGTTGAATTATGAACAAATTTACTTAGCAACGATGAATAAGCTCCCACTAATTTTGGCCAAAACTTAGTTTGAAAACTTTCTATTATACGGTATAGAATAAAACGATGAAATATCATGAAAGCACCAAAAAATAGGACCAAATTTCCAATAGCCGGATTGCTGTTTGCATGACAAATTATTGCAACAAATACATACAATGCTAAGCGTAGAATGGCTTGTTTGTTAAGTGTTCCAAACTTGGATTGTTGCTTTTTGTCGGTAATCATAAAATCAACTGCAAAAACTGGGTTTATAACATAGGCCACCAACAAAGAAGCCAATAGTACAATAATTAACGTAACGGGTAAAAAGTACATGAATTTCCCAATTAACCCTGGCCAAAATGCTAAAGGAACAAAAGGAGCAAGGGTAGTTAGGGTACCGCTAAAAACAGGTAAGAATACTTCTCCTGTTGCTTTTTTTGCAGCGGTTTCAATTTTTACGTTTCCGTTATCAAAGATTCTGTGTGTGTTTTCAATAACAACAATGGCATTGTCAACTACAATACCTAATGCTAAAATAAACGCAAACAAAACAATCATGTTTAATGTAAAACCAATGCTAGGCATTACCAAAAAGGAAATAAGCATTGAAAGAGGAACGGAAACACCAACAAATAGCGCATTGGTTACTCCCATAAAAAACATTAAAATAACACTTACCAAAACAAAACCAATAATCATGGTATTCATTAGTTCATGTAATGTTTTTCTTGTTTGTTCCGATTGATCTCCTGTAACAGTAACTTTTAGTTCTTCTGGAAAGTAACTTTCCTGTAATTCTTCAATGGTTGCATTTATTTTGTCAGAGGCTTCAATAAGGTTTTCTCCTGTACGTTTTACAATGTTTAATGTAATTACATTTTTTCCTTCTAGGCGTGCATAACTTTCTTGTTCTTTATTACCGTCAACAACTTCAGCAACATCCTTTAAATACATGGTAGCGCCAGTACCTGAGGTAACAATCAAATTTTCCAATTCTTCAATAGATTCAAACTCTGCTTTAATGGATAAATTTCTTTTCATGTTATCCATAGGAATAAGCCCTCCAGAAATAATTACGTTTTCACTTCCCACCGCTCGTTCAATGTCGTTGAGTGAAAAGTTGGCGGCTTGCAATTTGTGCATGTCCACGTTTATTTGAATTTCCCTTTCCAAATCGCCAACCATAATCACTTTTGAAATTTCTTTCATTGCCTCAATTTTATCCTTCAAATGTTCGGCATGAACTTTAAGTTTATTAAGGTCCATTTTACCAGCAACATTTACATACATAATGGGCATGTCCGAAAAGGCTACCTCCATTACATTGGGCTGCTTGGTTAAGTCTTTTGGTAAATCAGTACTCGCTTTATCCACGGCATCTTTTACCTTTAACTTTGCATCGGCCACATCCATATCTGTTGAAAATTCAACCATTATAACGGATACATCCTGCAAGGACTGTCTCTTATACACATCTCCGAGCCCACGAGACCCGGAATAATC
>CAXHCC010000145.1:0-7037 GCA_964014945.1 uncultured bacterium
TTTGTTATATTGAATATCTAAATTTTTTAGCCTGCTCAAATAAGCAATTCCAAAGGGGAGTGAATCTAAAGAGGCACGGTAAATATGCAAATCTCTAAGCTCTATTAAATTTGGAAAGCTATTGGGTAAGCTAGCAAAATCGTTTCTTTCTATGCCCAAGTATTGAAGACTAAACATCATACCAAACTCCTCCGGTATTGTGGTTATGCCGTTATCAATTAATTCTAACGCTTGTATTTCAATGAATTTATCAAAACGTGAAAGCATTTTTTCCGTCACCTCTACCCCTTTAAGCTGTAATTTATACACCTCATCAGAAATGTGCATCGCTGTATGAAAATCAGTATAAACATCTTCACCTACAGGTCCATATCTGTCAAATTTTGATATCTCATCCTGACCTATCAGCAGAAAAGAGTAAAAGCACAAACACAATAAAAAGATATTCTTTATCAAAGTGAAATTTCTAATTAACCTTAATGGTTATTCAGTATCAAGCAGTTCTATAATTGAATCGTACATCTTTTCATTGTACTTTCCAGATGCACTGTATTCAATGATTCCGGATTTATCAATTACGAAAATATAGGGTACGTTTACATCCTTAATTTCCAATATTTTTTTGAATTCAGCACTACCGGTATAAAACAATAAGTGATCAAATAATTCTTGGTCAGAAGAAGCTTTGATTTTTTCTTTTGATTTCATACTCATTACCTTATTGGCTAAATTAAACTTTGGAATAAAAAATAAATCAACATCGTACTCTGTAATGGCCCCAAACATATCTCCTTCAGCTTTATGATTAATGCTAAGGGTGTTATATAGAGGGTTAATCCAATCAGCCAATAGTTTTTCCGCATCGTTACTAAATGCCATACCAACAACAATGTATTTACCTGAACTTGTATCTGGCAATACCACATCATTTCCATTATACGTTTCGCATAACATTTCAGGAAAGTGCCTTCCAACTATTTTTCCGTCTACGACAAACCCAGCAGTTACAATAAGAATTATACTTGCAATTATTAATTTAAATCTCATCTTATTTATTCAATTCGTTAAACACCTTATCAGCCTTAAACTTTTTTGCCGACTTACCAACTCGTTTTATTGTTACTTTAACAATATAATCACCTTGTTTAATCGCATTAACAACATCTTGCCCAGTTACAACATGTCCAAATATAGTATGTTTATTGTTTAACCAAGTTGTAGGAACGTGCGTAATAAAAAACTGACTACCATTAGTTGCAGGACCCGAATTAGCCATAGCAAGCACACCAGGTTTATCAAACGTATAACCTGAGCCAAACTCGTCTTTAAATTTATAACCAGGCCCTCCCCTTCCAGTTCCTTGTGGGTCTCCACCTTGGATCATAAAATTATTAATAACCCTATGAAACTTCAAGCTATCATAATACGGCTCGCCCATCGCTTTTGCTGTATTCTTAATTTTCCCCTCTGCTAAACCAACAAAATTTGCCACTGTTAATGGTGCTTTTTCAAAATCGAGTTTAAGCAAGATGGTGCCTCGGGAGGTTAGCATTTCCGCATACAGTCCGTCTTCAAGTTTTTGTTTCTTGTCTTTTAAGGTAAAACTGCCAAATACTGTTGTTAATAAAGCAGTTACTAATAATACTTTTTTCATAATTCTGTTATAACAAATAAAGATAAGTAGCTAATATAACACAACCTAACTAGTAATTGTACTTTGCTCAGCAAAAATTTAGCCAAAATAACCGTCATCGCAAAAATAAACTGTACAGCGTTATTCAAGCATAATTTAGCATTAAAATAAATAATGTTACGTAAAAACACCTATATATTATTTTTACATAAATTTATTTTTTTTACATACATAAAATATATGAAGTTATTTATTAAGAATTTAGATAAAGACATTAATGAAATGCAGTTAGAAGGATTCTTATCCACCTTTGGTGAAGTTGAATCAACAAAAATTATATACGACAAAATCACTTGGGAGTCCAAGGGGTTTGGTTTTGTTGAAATGGTGAATCGAGAAGATGCATTGAAAATAATTGATGAGTTAAATGGCAAAGAGTTAAAGGGAAGGGAGCTAATAATCATGGAAGCTGAAGAGAGAAGAAGGTAGCTTTTGGAATTTATAAGAGGTTATTATGCTCATAATTATCAGTGCAAACCAATACTCTATTTCCACAATAAGCACAGGAATTAGGTATCAATTTTGAATATCGAACATATTCTAAATGAATACTATCAATAAAGACGACCAATTAACACTTACTAAGGTTTTTTTAAGAAAAATTGGCTTGCTATTCTTATTTGTTATTGCCTTATACTTTGACGGAACGCATTTTGCTTCAATTTATCCTCATGCGCAATTAGTTACTAATTGCTTTATGATTGTGTTTTTTTTTATTCTCTACTACAGGTCGGTTAAAAGAACTCGTGAACTAATGATATATGGTGTTATTCTAGGCTTTATGGGTGAGTACTTGTTTTCGATATTGTTAAATATGTATACATATCGATTAGAGAACCTCCCGTTGTATATTCCTTTTGGACATGCCGCAGTTTATGCAAGAACCTTCTCTTTCTCCAAAAACTCAACTGTACGAAAACATCAAGCCATTATTACCAAATGGTTTTCTATTATCATCATTTCTCTTGCAACTATTTATCTGCTTTTATTCAAAGATATTTTCGGCTTCGTAATGACAATTGGTGTTTTTGTAATGCTTATAAAAAGGCCTAAAGATCGTGTATTCTTTCTTACCATGTATATTGTTGTAGCGGTGCTAGAAATTGGTGGAACGGCATACTCCACATGGTCATGGCCTAGTACAGCGTTTGGAATATTCACATTCTTAGAAAGTAACAATCCACCAAGTGGTATTAGCTTATTTTATTTCTTATTGGATATTGGTTGTTTTGTGCTATATACCCAAATAAATAAAACCACATGGCAGCGTTACCAACTAATACATAAAGGCAATCCCAAACTTGACTAAACGTCTTATTTACATATTATCCTTTACTTTTTTAATTGCCCTGGCAATTGCAAGCTCTTGCTCGTGCGGAAATACAGATTCTGATGCAAAGCACACTTCCACCAATTCAATAGTTGATAGTATCTCGGAGCCCACACTTACCAAACAACTGGAGCAAAAAGCAAATGCTATTGAAAAGTTATATATAAAAAAAGCAAAACGCACCAGCTTTAATGGGTGTGTATTGATTGCTCAAGGAGGTCAGGTACTATATAAAAATGCTTTTGGTTATTCTAATTTTAGGACAAGAGAAAAACTATCCCTTAACTCAGCCTTTCAACTTGCATCGGCCTCTAAACCTTTTACTGCAGCGGCTATACTACTTTTGTATCAAGAAGGAAAATTACATTTATCAGATAGTGTTCAAAAGCACCTAATAGAATTTCCATATCCTGGCGTTACTGTAGAAATGCTATTAACACACCGATCCGGCATGAGCAATTATATGTATTTCGGAGAAGATTATTGTGACAAAAACATGTGTTATAATGGTGGTGTTTTTGACAACAACGCAGTTTTAGATATTATGAAAAAATACTGCCCCCAACGCTATTACCCGCCAGGAAGAAAGTTTGAATATTGCAACACCAATTATGCGTTATTAGCATCTATCGTAGAGAGCGTTTCTAATCAGCCCTTTAGCGAGTTTATGAAAGAGCATATTTTTGAACCGCTAGAGATGTACAACACATGGGTACACATTCCAGGAGATTATGATAAACATCCTTCTATTGCAAAGGGTCACAAAAAAAATGGTCGCTTAGAAAAGAACCAATATGCAGAAGATGTGGTTGGAGATAAAGGCATATACTCAACAGTTGAAGACCTTTATAAATGGGATCAAGCACTTTATACAGAAGCATTATTAAGCCATGCAACCAAAGAAAAAGCATTTAAAGGGTACAGCCATGAAAAATGGGGGAGAAGAAATTATGGCTATGGTTGGCGGATTTACAGCCATCGAAATGGTATAAAAGATATTTACCATAATGGATGGTGGCATGGATACAACACGAAGTTATTCAGAAGACCAGCTGATAAAACCACTATTATTATTCTTTCGAACAGAGCAAATAAAAGCGCATTTCAAACGCAAGACATACTTGCTATTCTAAATAACTAAGCCTTAGCAGCTGCTATTCTTCTTGAAATATTGTATTTTCGTTGCTTAATCTTATAATAGAAACAATGAAAAAACTAGCATTTATTATCGCTTTAACCCCATTTTTATTCGGCTGCAACAACAACGCAGAACAACCAAAGCTAACCCCAGAAGACAGTTTAAGACTTGTAACGGAAGAACAAGAAAGACAACTTATGGATATGGATTCGAGCTTGGCTGCTTTTATAATTGGCTATAATGCTATTAGTGAAAACTTGGCGATAATAAAGGAGAAAGAAAACATAGTAAGTGATATAAGTGCTGATCCAGAAAAGAGGGGTACTATGCAAGAACAGATTATTGCTGACATCCAATCCATGTACGATATCATGTACAAAAACAAACAACAACTTGAAAAGCTGGAAAGAAGGTTAGGTGCATCCAATAGAAAGAATGCTCAGTTACAAAACTTTATAAAAAATTTAAAAGCCACTATTGAAGAAAAGTCATTAGAAATAACTGATTTAAGGACTCAATTGGAGTTAATGAATATAGAAATGACCGACTTGCAAATTATGTATAGCGAAGAAAAGCTAGCATCTGAAGAAAAGACAAAGAAACTTAATACGGCTTATTACTCATTTGGAACATCTAAAGAGCTAAGCACCAATGGCGTATTAACAAAAGAAGGAGGTTTTATAGGACTTGGAAGAATAAGTAAAATGAAAGCTGACTTTAATAAAAATTATTTTACTGAAGTAGACATCACAAGCACTGAAACAATTCTTCTATCTGCTAAAAAAGCTAAAGTAGTTACAACCCACCCAAGCAGTTCGTATAGATTAGTTAAAACGGAAAAGGGAGTAGAAAGAATAAACATTACTAATCCTGAATTATTTTGGAGTGCATCTAAATATTTAGTAATAGTGGTGCAATAATATTAAACAACTAAATTATCTGCAGAAGCATCAGCCAAGTGGTTGGTGCTTTTGTATATTTATAGCACCATGTTTCAAGAAAATATTATAGTTAATAAAACGGCTCGCTATTTTAGATTAGGTGAGTTTAATGATAACACCAAAGAAGTTTGGTTTGTTTGTCATGGTTATGCTGAATTAGCAAACTATTTTATCAAACATTTTGATGTATTGGACGATGGAACACGTGTAATTATAGCACCTGAAGCTTTGCACCGATTTTATTGGAAAGGGTTTACCGGAAGAGTTGGAGCATCTTGGATGACTAAAGAACAACGTGATGATGATATTAAAGATTATGTAAATTATTTAAACGTAGTTTACAATAAGGTTATGCAAAACAACCCTACAATTGCGGTAACTATTTTAGGGTTTTCGCAAGGTTGTGCCACAGCGAGCAGATGGTTTTCTAAACGAGAAAATGGCGCCGAACGATTAATATTATGGGCTGGCACGCTTGCTCATGATATTGATTTGGAACTTTGCAAACCACTATTTGATGCTACTAAACTAATTATTGTGGTAGGAAAAAATGACGAATTTTTTAAGCAAAGTCAAATAGATGAACACGTAAATTGGTTAACCCAAAACGAAATTGCCCATGAACTTATATATTTTAATGGAAAGCACAGTATGGATAGTGACACCCTTTTAAAGATTGCATGAAAAAATGAATTTTATTTCAAGTATAAAAGAGATTGACACTGCCTTATTTTTGTTTTTCAACAAATTAAATTCTCCAACAGGTGATATAGCAATGTATTGGGTTAGCCATAAAATGTTTTGGTTGCCGTTGTATTTATTCCTTGTTTATTTAATTATTACCAAAACCAACAACAAAATATGGTTAGTTTTAATTGCTGTAGCATTACTCATAACACTAAGCGATTCTATTTCTGTACATGGGTTCAAGGAAGTTTTTATGCGATTCAGACCTTGCCATAACCTCAACATTCAAGAACAAGTTCATATTTTAAGAAATCACTGCGGTGGAAAGTATGGCTTTGTTTCTTCACATGCAGCAAATACATCGGCCCTTGCCATGTTTCTTTTTCTATTACTAAAAAACAACATAAAACGTATAGGGGTCTATTTGTTTTTTTGGGCTGCATTAGTAGGTTATAGTAGAATATATGCCGGTGTGCATTATCCGGCAGATGTTTTGGCAGGTGCTATATTAGGTATGGGGCTTGCCATTAGCGTTTACCAGTTGTATAAACTAGCGAATGAAAAATTTGGCAATAAAATTGCTACCTAAACCACATGCAACCTATTTCATTTGTTCTATTCTTTTTGCTATTGTTTAGCGAAGTAGTTTTTTCTCAAAACACAAGTATTGAAGCTGACGAAGCATCTCAAGACTTAGGCGACATTGAAAACGTGAATAGCATTAAATCGAAGTTTGTAATTAAAAACATAACAAACAAAGCTGTATACATTATGCGGGCAGATGCCAGACATGGTATTGATGTTACCATAAACAACAAAAAAATTGCTCCAAATGATACATCAACACTATCTGTAAGCATAACTCCTAAAAAAGTAGGAAGCTTTAATGAAAATATAAAATTGGTGTGCAGTGCTGACGCAGAACCTTACATATTAACCGTAAATGGCAATATTCTTAGCATAAATGTGGACGATAAGACGGCCTGTTTTTATTTTAATTATCCAGAGAAGGAAGAAGAACTTGTGATTATTGCCACCACTAAAGATTCACTACCTAAAAGCAAAGAGCAAATTACACCTCAACAAAATAATGAAACAATTATTGATAGTAGTCCAACGCTTGATACGAGCTTATACAAATCAAACAACATCACTTTTATCATTGATATATCGGCATCAATGCGTGATACTATGAGACTACCTGTCTCTTATACACATCTCCGAGCCCACGAGACCCGGAATAATCTC
>CAXHCC010000146.1:0-6938 GCA_964014945.1 uncultured bacterium
ATATAAAAGCTATTGAAGCCCTTACGAAGATGGAAGAAGGTGAAAAAAATGACCAGGTGATAATAAATTTAGGTTCAGGAAATGGCACAAGTGTATTTGAAGCAATAAAATCGTTTGAAAAAGTTACGGGTATAAGGCTGAATTACAAAGTAGGACCAAAACGTACAGGAGACGTTATGGCAATTTATTCCGACACCTCATTAGCTCAATCCGTTCTTAATTGGCATCCAGAGTTTGACCTAGACCAAATGATGCTTTCCGCTTGGAAATGGCAGCTAAACTTGAAAAACGAGCAGGAATAGGCTATATTTGCCATCCATGCCTGATACAATTACATACGATTTAGAAGAGGAACGCAAAGAAATTCTTAAGCGGTACCGAGCACTACTCCATGCTTGTAGGCGTACTTTAGAAAAAGGAGATAAAAAACTTATTCGGAAAGCATTTGATATATCCTTAGAAGCTCATAAGGATATGCGTCGAAAATCTGGGGAACCATACATTTATCACCCAATTGCAGTGGCTCATATTTGTGCTAAAGAAATTGGCTTAGGAACAACTTCAGTTGTTTGCGCTCTATTACATGATGTAGTTGAAGATACTGATACTACCATTGAGGATATTGAGGAACAGTTTGGAAAGAAAGAAGCAGTCATAATAGATGGATTAACTAAAATTTCTGGAGTATTTACTGCAGATTCATCTTCACAAGCAGAAAATTTCCGAAAGATGTTGCTTACCCTCTCAGAGGATGTTCGAGTTATTTTAATAAAGCTAGCGGATCGGTTGCACAATATGAGAACATTAGAGAGTATGGCTCCTAATAAGCAAATCAAAATCGCCTCTGAAACCTTATACCTCTATGCACCACTAGCTCATAGACTTGGTTTAAATACCATAAAATCCGAATTAGAGGATTTAGGAATGCGGTATACCGAAAACGACAGGTACAACGAAATTGGTAGACGATTAAAAGAAACAGAAAAGGATAGAAAAAGATATATAGCTAAGTTCATAGCCCCATTAAAAGTTTCTTTGGCCAAAGAAGGCTTTAAATTCAAAATATATGGTCGACCTAAATCTATCTATTCTATAAATCGAAAGATGCACACCAAGGGGGTGACATTTGATGAAATATTTGACATTTTCGCTATCCGGATTATTATTGATTCTGAAAACGAAAAGCCGGATTGCTGGAGAGTGTATTCGCTCGTAACTGACTTATATTACCCGAATCCAGACCGATTAAGAGATTGGATTTCTAGCCCTAAGTCTAACGGGTATGAAAGTTTACACACTACTGTTATGGGTGTTGAAGGTAAATGGGTTGAAGTACAGATTAGAACAAAAAGAATGGATGAAGTAGCAGAAAAAGGCTATGCTGCCCATTGGAAGTATAAAGAGCCTTCGCAAGAAGGCTTGTTAGATGATTGGGTAAGTAGAATTAGAGAAATTTTGGATAGCCCTGCAGAAAACGCACTTGAATTTTTGGATAATTTTAAGCTCAACCTTTTTGCAAAAGAAATATTTGTTTTTACTCCTAAAGGTGATTTAAAACCGCTACCAATAAACTCCACACCCTTAGATTTTGCTTTTAGCATTCATTCTGAGGTGGGCAAGAGATGTATTGGTGCTAAGGTTAATAATAAGTTGGTACCCCTTAGCCACAAATTAGTAAGTGGTGACCAGGTTGAAATCCTTACTTCTGAAAAACAAACTCCGAAGGAAGAATGGCTAACCTATGCATCTTCTGCCCATGCAATTTCGAGAATAAAACATGCATTAAAAGAAGAAAAAAGAAACATTGGTGAAGAAGGAAAAGAAAAGTTAAAACGAAAGTTTAAATCTTTAAACATTGACTTTAATGAAAAAAACATCAAAGAGGTTGCGAATTATTTTAAGCTTCCTAATCCTAATGAACTTTTTTATTACATAGCAACGGAAAAGATTAATGTTAATAGTTTAAAGGACTTTTATCAAGATAATGGCAAAATAAAGCACAAGTCGGGAAGTATAAAGAAACACAAACCTTCTTCTAAATCATTAGAACAAAGAGTTAAAGACGTTCAAGAACGAAATGACATGCTGGTTATCGGAGAAAATCTACAAAAAATAGATTATTCTCTTGCAACATGCTGCAACCCAATTGCTGGAGATGATGTATTTGGGTTTATTACTGTTAATGAAGGTATAAAAATCCACCGCGTCAATTGTCCAAATGCTGTTCAGCTATTGGCAAATTATGCTTATCGAGTTGTAAAAGCAAAATGGTCAAGTAAGGAAGAGCAAGTTTCCTTCTTGGCAGGTATACACATAACAGGAATTGATGAACACGGCTTAGTTAATGAAATCACTAGGATCATATCCAATGAACTTAACGTTAATATGCGTTCTATTAGTTTTGATAGCGTGGATGGCACTTTTGAAGGGAGAGTAACGGTTTTTGTTAACGACACCTCTCACCTAACGGAATTAATAAGAAAATTAAACAAAGTTAAAGGTGTTATTAGGGTTCGAAGATCGGACAGCTAAACTACTTCTATTCAGTCGGTTATAAATTATTTTTTTCTTTGACATTTCAAGCAATTCAAATGCAATTATTTAGTACTTTTACTTCTTTAATTTAATCGACCAATGCTGGTAATAGAGGATAAAGAAACCGTTAAGCAAATTTTTTCAGATTATCTCACGGAGCACGGCCATCGTAAAACCCCAGAACGCTTTGCGATTCTAAATGAAATATATTCGCAAAGTGGACATTTCGATATTGAGTCTCTTTATATTCACATGAAAAATAAAAAGTATAGGGTAAGTAGAGCTACGCTATACAATACAATTGAGTTACTACTTTCTTGCCATTTAGTAACAAAGCATCAGTTTGGCAAAAACATAGCATTATTTGAAAAATCACATGAGTTTAAGCAGCACGATCATCTTATATGTCAAAACTGTGAAAAGGTTTTGGAGTTTTGTGATCCCAGAATTCAACAAATTCAGAAAACCGCTGGTGAAACACTTGGGTTTGAAATTACCCACCACTCATTAAACTTATTTGGAAAATGTGAAAAATTAGCAAAAACTGGTAGTTGTGACAACATGAAAATAAGTACAAATTAATATAGGGTTTATGGATTTTAGTTACAAATCAGATCAAAATGAAAGCCACAGCATTTATAAGCTCTCTGGGAAATTAATTGATAGAAATCAAGCAGGAGAATTAGTGGAAGAAATAAATAGGGCAACTGAACAAGAAGGCAATAATATTGTCTTGGACCTCTCAAATCTAGGCTATCTAAATAGTAGTGGTCTAAATATCTTCATTAACCTACAAACTAAAATTAAGCAGAGTGGTAACAACTTTGTTATATGTGGTGTTAACGAGAAAATTATGGATTTGTTGGTTATGACAAAACTAAATGGTGTTTTTAAAATAACCGACACCCTCGATAACGCTTTAAATTTTGTTAGCGCGTAGCTAACAGCTAAGATTATATAGAAAATCGATATGAAAGTAGATGTATTATTAGGTCTTCAATGGGGAGACGAAGGGAAAGGGAAAATTGTAGATGTATTAACGCCCAAATATGATATAATTGGTCGTTTTCAAGGAGGACCTAACGCAGGCCATACGTTAGAGTTTAATGGAATCAAGCATGTTTTACACACTATACCTTCCGGCATTTTTCATGACAATAAGGTTAATATAGTGGGCAATGGTGTTGTGATAGACCCAGTTATATTTAATAAAGAAATTGACGAATTGATTAAGTTAAATGTTGACGTACAATCAAAACTTATATTGTCAAAACGTGCGCATTTAATTTTACCTACTCATAGATTACTTGATGCTGCTTCGGAAGCAGCAAAAGGAACACAGAAAATAGGGTCTACGCTAAAAGGAATTGGCCCAACCTATATGGATAAAACGGGTAGAAATGGTTTAAGAATTGGGGATATTGACAGTCCTAATTTCAAAGAAAAATACAACTCTTTAGTTGATAAGCATAAGCAAATTCTTGATTTTTATAGTTACGATTACAACCTGGATGAACTAGAACCAGCTTGGTTTAGTGCTATTGAAGCTTTAAAATCATTACCTCGTATTGAAAGCGAACATTATATTAATGAAGCATTAAATAAGGAAAAAACCATTTTAGCTGAAGGTGCTCAAGGTTCCTTACTTGATATTGATTTTGGATCGTACCCGTTCGTAACCTCATCAAATACGATATGTGCTGGAGCCTGCACTGGGCTGGGAATTGCGCCGAACAACATTGGAGATGTTATTGGAATATTTAAGGCTTACTGCACCCGTGTTGGTAGTGGCCCCTTTCCTACTGAATTGCACAACGAAGATGGAGATAAGATTAGAAAAGAGGGCAACGAGTTTGGCGCAACCACCGGCAGACCAAGAAGAACTGGATGGCTTGATATGCCTGCACTAAAATATGCAATAATGATTAATGGCGTTACCGAATTAATGATGATGAAGGCTGATGTGTTGGGTAACTTTGAAACAATTAAAGTTTGTACTCATTATGATTATAACGGTGAAAAAATTGATTATTTACCGTATGACTACCCTGCTGATATGTTAACGCCCATATACAAGGAAATAAAAGGATGGAATCAGGATTTAACTGGGCTAAACGACCCAAATGACATGCCTGAAGCTCTTTTAGACTATGTTAAATACATAGAAGAAGAAACAAATGTTCCAATTTCTGTAGTTTCAGTTGGCCCTGACAGAACCCAAACGTTAATTCGAAAACCTATTGCTAGCACAGTGTAATAGTAATAACGGTTTTCAACCAAATAAGTTGAAAATCTTATCCTTAACATTCAATAGAAAATCGTATTTTAGGTACTGTACATTATTGTGCGTATTTCTATCTCCTTTCCTAAGCCCTTCTTCGTCAGTATATGGGCAATCAACTTCGCAAAAACAAAAAACGAAAATTCGCATTGTACATGCTGGCTCACTTAAATTTGATGAAAATAAGGGCAATGGAGCCAAACGCCTTATAGGTGATGTGCAATTTAAGCATGATAACATCCTGTTGTTCTGCGATAGTGCCTATTTTTATAATAACAACTCCATGGATGCCTATGGAAACGTTCACATTAAGCAAAATGATTCAACACATCTTTATGGTGATTCATTGAAGTACTTCGGAAATACCAAACATGCAACATTTAAAGGCAACGTTTTATTAGAACAGGGTAAGTTACAGCTCACTACGGACACCCTGCATTATGATATAACTAACAGCACAGGGTATTATACAACGTTTGGTAAAGTAGTGAATGAAAACGATATTCTAACAAGTAATTTAGGGTATTACTACGCAAAAACTAGTGATATTTATTTCAAGAAAAATGTTGTAGTGTTACATCGTAATAAAAAAACAGATTCAATGCCTGAACTAACGATTAATAGTGATACAATGCGCTATAATCGCCTTTCTAAAATCAATAACTTTTATGGACCAACCAACATTTATGGAGAGCAAAGTCATATTTATTGTGAAGACGGGGAATATAATACGCAAACGAAGTTAGCTAAGTTTAGCGATAATTCTTACTTAATAAATAGCCAATACAAAATGATTGGTGATAGTTTGTTTTATGATGGAAAGTCTCAAATTGCTACCGCTGTAAACAACGTTAAAATTATAGATACTATTGAGAACAGCTCAATACACGGTAAAATTGCCCTACACTATGAGCAAAGCGAGCTATCTGTTGTAACTGGACAAGCATTACTCAAAAAGGTTATGGAAACAGACACCCTATTCTTACACGCCGACACACTAAAAGCATTGGGTGGAAGTTCTTCTGAAAAAAATCATCAAGTACTTGCCTATTATAAGGTGAAATTTTATAAAAATAATTTACAAGGAAAGTGTGACTCGATAAATTACAATATATCCGATTCGGTTATGAACCTTTATGGAGCACCAACATTATGGTCAAATCAAAATCAACTAAGTGCTGACAGTATTTCTTTATTTTTTGGCGACAGCACGCTTAATTCAATCGATTTGTTTGGTAATAGTTTTATAGTTTCAGAAGAAAAAGACAGTACTTTGTTTAGTCAAATTCGAGGAAAAAGGATGATTGGAACAATTGTAAATAATGAGTTACGCACTATTAATGTAAAAGGAAATGGTCAAACCATATATTTCGTGGAAGATGACGGTGACATAGAAGCTGTTAATCAAGCCATTTGCAGCGATATTGACATATACCTAGCAGATAACAAAATTGAAAAAATTGTCTTTTTAACAAGACCGGATGCCACGCTTCATCCAATTAACCAAGTAATTAAAGATGAATTATTCCTAAAAGGTTTTACATGGAGGAAGCATTTGCGTCCAACCAGCTCTAAGGATGTCTTTAATTGGAGAAAATAAAATAATCTAACGGCCTAATTATTAAGCATAACAGGCATCACCAGCATCAAGATATCCTCAGCTTCATTTTCTTTTTCTGTTGGTAACAATATTCCCGCTCTATTTGGAGCACTCATTTCAACGTTAACGCTATCACTACCCAAATTATTCAACATATCCGCCAAAAACTTTGAGTTAAATCCAATCTCCATATCTTCACCTACATATTGGCATGTAAGACGCTCATTGGCTTCGTTTTCAAAATCTAAGTCCTCAGCGAATATACTTAACTCACTACCTGCAACTTTTAAGCGTACCTGATGAGTTGTTTTATTTGAAAAAACGGAAACCCTCCTAATAGAATTTAAAAAAGCTATTCTATCTACTGTTAAAACATTAGGGTTTTCTTTTGGAATAACGGCCTCATAATTGGGATATTTTCCATCAATCAACCTGCACACAATGGTAGTACCGTCATATGAAAACAAAGCGTTAGTTTTATTATAATCGATTTTAACTGGGCCCGTAGCACTAGCTAAGGTG
>CAXHCC010000147.1:0-6881 GCA_964014945.1 uncultured bacterium
TGTTATAGCTGTCTTTAAAATTATAGTTGACTAGAATAATTGTAAAAATAAGGATTTGGATAACGCTAAAAAAATAAGATTGTAAATTAAGCCGCTATAAATTAGCAAGAGTAAATTGGTCACCTAAGCTATCAGGAGAGATAGGTTTAATTGGAAAGAAGTTCTTCTGCATTTTTAAGTGCAGCAGTACTTGGATTGTTGGTGCTCAACATTTTTGCAATTTCCACAATGCGTTCTTTAGCACTCAATGTTTTAATATTGCTAAGGGTGTTTTTCTTGTTCTCTTCCTTGTACACCAAGAAATGCTCTTCACCTTTGCTTGCAATTTGAGGTAAATGCGTAATAGTAATAACCTGTAGCTTCTTACTCATTTCGCTCATTATTTCTCCAACTTTATTGGCAACTTCACCAGATACACCGGTATCAATTTCGTCAAACAAAATGGTTGGCAAAGCACTGCGTTGTGCTATTAAGGATTGAATACTTAGCATAAGTCGTGACAACTCTCCTCCTGATGCCACTTTACTAAGTAGCTGAAAGTCGCTTCCTTTATTAGCTTGAAGCAAAAATGAAATATCATCTTTTCCGAATTCATTGTGTTCAGGTAAGGGTACTTGATCAATTTTAAGCTTGGCATGAGGCATAGCAAGGGTAGCCAATAGTTTATTTACATGTTTTTCAATTGATGGTATAGCCTTTTTTCTATGCTTACTTAACTTATCCGCCTTTGAAAAAACCGCCGCTTCTATTTTTTCAAGATCTTTTTTACAATTGCTAATTTCTTCTTCTAACGAACCAACCTGCTGTATTTGTGCATTTAAATTTGTTTTAACCTCTAGTAATTCAGTAATGCTATTGGTTTGATGCTTTTGTTGAAGGCTATATATTAAGTCCAATCTGTCTGAAATTTCCAGTAACCGTTCAGGGTTAACTTGCACATTACCCTCAATATTTTCCAACTCATTGCTAATATCCTGTAATTCTATTAAAACACTATTTAATCTTTCGTTCAAGTTTTCTATGTTAGTATTAAACTGTACAATTGAAGCCAATAATGTTTTAATTGTGTTTAGTGTAGATAGTGCTGTTTCTTCTCCCGAGCTTAACCCCATTACCACGTTACTTAAAACGTCTTTAATTTCCTCAATATTGCTTAATGTTTTATGCTCATTTTCCAACTCTTCTTGCTCGTTTTCTTGCAAGTTTGCTTCCTCTAATTCATCGTATTGAAATTGAAGATAATCAAGCTCCTTTTTACCTTCCGCTTCTTTCAGTTGTAATTCACGTAATTTGTTTTTTAAGGTGCTAAGTTGTTTGTAATCGTTTTTATAGTAAACTAATTCGGTTTGGTGCTGGGCATAAATATCTACAACCGACAACTGATAATGCTTGTTATTTAACCTTAGAGTTTGATGCTGAGAATGGATGTGAATTAGTTGTGCACTTAATTCTTTTAATTGACCCAGGCTAACAGGTGTGTCATTAATAAAAGCACGAGATTTACCCGTGGAGCTAATTTCTCTTCTAATTATTGTTTGTTTCTCAAAATCTAGATTGTGATGATCAAAAAAAGTAGATAACTGGAGAGTTTCTATATTGAAACTAGCTTCTACTATGCACTTTTTTTCTTTGTTATTTAGCGAGTTCTTATCTGCTCTGTTTCCGGCAATTAATCCTAATGCTCCTAGCAGAATTGATTTTCCGGCTCCTGTTTCACCTGTAATGATACTTAACTCATTGGAGAAATTAACATCCAAAGAGTCGATTAAAGCAAAGTTTTTTATGGAAAGGTGTTCCAGCATCTCAAGCGTTAATAGTACTACGCTAAAATAGGCATTTTGCCTTCTGCAAGAAACGCACTCAGGAAAATTTAATCAACAAATTAGGCAAGGACTATAGTATCTTTTGATACTTACTGCTATTGATTGGGTTAATTTTCTTGAGCAAAGCAACAATTTGTTTTTTTTCTTCGTCACTTGCCTCTGAATATAAGTTGATAATCTCCGTAGACTTTGCATTGAAAAATAGCTGTACACTAAAGGATATTGGTTTTATGGCATGAATTCTATCAAGTCCGTTTATTCCTTCAGAAATATTCTTTATTGCCATTTTTTTATCTGAAACCATTACGTCTAATCCCAGACGGTGGTATTTATACATACATTCACGCAAAGGTATAAAGGTTGCATCAAGCATATTATTTATCATCCAGTATCTATTATTAGTTCCGCTTGTCCATTCAGTAGATAGGTCTCCAGTTACACTATTAACAATGTTTAACGCCTTTTGAAATTGGGAGGTACCGCCCTTCATCTCAAACGAGTCTTCATCTAATCCAATTGCTAGATGAGCATAAAAACCAAGAACAGCTGTAAGGTTATTCATATAAGTGTTTTCGGCGTATTCTAAGGGTTGGTTTTCTAAATAATCAAAAACAAAGTTTTTATCGGAGTAATTAAACAAAATACTATAGTATGAGGTATTGTATATAGGCCTTCTTACTTGAATTTCTATGGTAGATTTAAAACGTGTGGGGCTAACAATTTTGGTAATATTTATAACCATGTTTAAATCTATTTTTTCATTACTTTCATAATTGTCTTCGGTCCATCGCCTATTATTCATGAACTCGAAAATTGCTGTTTGGAGAATTTCAAACACCTTACTGTCGACTCCTTTTCCTTGAACTTGTTGTGACCTAACCGCTACTTTAAAGTTAAGCTCTTGGGCATGATTGGTTTTAAATGCAATTAATAGAAAAAATAGAATAAAATAGGAGAGTAGAGGCTTATTAAGCATTGTATTTATGTATAGCCATTAATATGTCGTGAGCAACATCTGTCTTCGACTTTAACTCAAACTTTTTGGATTTATTGTTCTTGGTAATAATGGTAATTTTATTGGTGTCTTTACCAAAGGTGGAATTTTTATCACGTAAAGAGTTCATGATAATTAAATCCAAGTTTTTCTTTTTTATTTTATCCTTGGCATAAGTGATTTCATTGTTAGTTTCTAACGCAAAACCTACCAGTGTTTGCTTACTTGTTTTCAACTTACCCATTTCAGCCAGCGTGTCTTTTGTAGGAATGAGCTCAATGGCTTTACTAGCACTTGATTTTTTTATTTTTTGCTTGGCTATGCTTTTGGGCTTGTAGTCTGCAACAGCCGCAGAACAAATAGCAATATCCGATTTCTTAAACGTTTGGATTGAAGCTTTATATAAATCTTCAGCAGAGGTAACGTCAATACGATTAATATCAGGGTGTTCTGTTTTTAAATTGTTAGGGCCACACACTAAGGTTACAGACGCTCCTTCTTTCGCGAATGTTTCTGCAATGGCAAAGCCCATTTTACCTGATGAGTGGTTTCCAATAAACCTTACTGGGTCGATTGCTTCGTAAGTTGGTCCTGCTGTTACGAGTACATTTTTGCCTTTAAATTTAAGGTTGGATTTAAAGTTTTTTTTTAAAAGTTCCAGTATTTCTTCTGGTTCAGCCATACGCCCCTCACCATGTAAACCACTGGCTAATTCACCCGTGTTGGGAGAAATAATCTCATTTCCGAATGATTTGAGTGTTTTTAAGTTGTTTTGAACCGCTTTGTGCGCAAACATGTCTAAATCCATTGCAGGCGCTATCATTACTTTGCATCGAGCAGATAAGTATGTGGCAAGTACTAAATTATCGCATGAGCCATTGGCCATTTTAGCAATTGTATTGGCTGAAGCAGGTGCAATTAACATGACATCAGCCCATAAACCCAAATCCACATGGTTATTCCATGCACCAGTTTTATCCTTTACAAATTTGCTAAGAACAGGTTTCTTGGATAAGGTAGAAAGGGTTAATGGGGTTATAAAATCCATTGCCGAACGTGTCATAATGACCTGAACATTTGCCTCCTCTTTTACACAAAGTCTTATTAAGCTGGCTATTTTGTATGCCGCTATGCTTCCTGTAACACTAATTAAAATGTTTTTACCTTTCAACATGCTATAAAATAAAATTGGCGATAAAGCCTTTTAGTTTGTAAAAGAACCCAATCGCCAATAATACTAGTTGTACTATTTCTGATCCTCTGTAGTAGGATTACGATGATAAATTGCATCTTCCAAAAACTCTTGGATTGCAATCAAAGAAGGTTTCGGCAACCTTTCATAGAATTTAGATATTTCTATTTGCTCGCGATTTTCAAAAATTTCTTCTAAGTTGTCAGTAGTTGTAGCGAACTCTTCCAATTTACCAATTAACTCTTCTTTAATTTCTGCACCAATTTGATTAGCACGTTTAGAGATTATAGCTAAGCTTTCGTAAATATTATCGGTACTATTATCCAAATCACGTAAATCCCGTGTTGTTGTGGTCAACTGCGCATTTGTTTTTTTGTAGTCCATTTTAACTAAGTTGATTTATATTCTTTTATTGATTTTGTATAGATCTCTTCAGCATCTTTTATATAAATGCTGTTAGGAAATAAGTTTACAAATTTAAGATAAGAATCAATAGAAGCCTTAAAACGCTCGTTTTTTTTTGATTCAATACTATTAATTGCCAGTAAATAGTGGGATTTCAGGATTAAATAACTCATTTCTTCAATATATTTTGAATCTGAAAAGTCTTTAATATGATTTTCAATTGCAATAATCGCTGATTTGTACAAGCCCATATGGTAGTAAAGCTTAGAATTTTCATAAGATTTTTTGACCAATTTGTTTCTAAGTATATCCAGTTTTTCATTGCAGGCTTCTGTATACTGGCTATTCGGGTATTTATTTAGAAAATGCTGAAATGCGTCTATTGCAATATAGGTATCCTTTTGCTCTAAACTGTATGTAGGCGAGCTTTGGAAATAACATAAGGCTTGGGTATAAGCACATAATTCGGCATGTTCGCCACCTGGAAAATTACGAACATATGTTTTAAACTGGTATGCTGCAACGATAAAATCACCAATGTAATAATTACTAAAAGCATAGTAGTAGCGTACTTTAGCCTCTTCTTTTGTACCTCTAAAAATACTGATAACCGACTCTAATAAGGTGATAGATTTTACATAATCTTCTTTTTCAAAGTACATTATTGCTGCTTCCAATTTTGCATTCGCATCACCGTGCTTCAATATTTTATTGTATTTAGTAACTACAACACCTTTTTGCTTCTTCTTTTTTGAAGTAGTACTAGTAGATTCATGCACTTTTTTTTCACTATTGCAGGAGGCTGCTGTTAAGAGCGCACAAATGACTAAAATATGATATAAAACCTTTATCATTGGGTTATTTGAGGCGCAAAGATAGCCTTTTTAGTTTTAATATTAAAAAGCTTTTGGGAGTATGCATTAAAGTCTTAATTTCGCGTCAAATTATTCTTGAAAAAATTTACATGAAAGATTTATTTGAAAAGATTAAGGCCAATAGAGGACCTATTGGAATGCATGCAAAAGAGTCGCACGGATATTTTACCTTTCCTAAATTGGAAGGTGATATTGCACCAAGAATGAACTTTAGGGGTAAGGAGCGTTTGAATTGGAGCTTAAATAACTATCTAGGCTTGGCAAATCATCCTGAAGTTCGTAAAGCGGATGCAGATGCTGCAAAGGAGTTTGGATTAGGTTTACCAATGGGAGCACGTATGTTGAGTGGTAACTCTAATTATCATGAGCAGCTAGAGCAAGAGTTATCCGAGTTTGTTAGCAAGGAAGATTCTATCCTATGTAATTATGGCTATCAAGCCATGGTTTCAGCAATTGATTGCTTGGTTGATAGAAGAGATGTAATTGTATATGATGCGGAATGTCATGCTTGCATATTAGATGGCGTACGTTTACATATGGGTAAGCGGTATGTGTTTAAGCATAATGATGTTGAGGATTGTGAAAAACAGTTGGTTAGAGCAACCAAGTTAGCAGAGGAGCAAAATGGATCCTTACTTGTTATTACCGAAGGAGTATTCGGAATGAGAGGTGATCAAGGGAAGTTAAAGGAAATTGTTGCTTTAAAAAAGAAGTTTAATTTTAGACTCTTTGTTGATGATGCTCATGGTTTAGGAACAATGGGGGATAAGTTAGGCGGTACTGGGCAGGAGCAAGGATGTCAAGATGAAATAGATATCTACTTTGGTACTTTTGCCAAATCATTTGCGTTAATTGGCGGTTTTATTGCTAGTGATGAACATATAGTGGAATACCTGAGATATAATATGCGGTCTCAAATTTTTGCAAAGTCGTTACCAATGCCAATAGTTATTGGGGCATTAAAACGACTAGAGCTTATGCGTAATCATCCAGAATTTAAGGATCATTTGTGGGAAATTACGAATGCGTTGCAAGATGGTTTGAGAAAAGCTGGTTTTGAAATAGGTGTTACTAATTCGCCAGTTACTCCTGTGTTTATGAATGGGTCTATTCCAGAAGCCACGAATTTAATATTAGATTTAAGAGAAAACTTTAATATATTTTGCTCAATGGTGGTTTACCCTGTTGTTCCTAAAGGAACTATTATTTTAAGGATTATTCCAACGGCAGATCATACGATTGAGGATGTGGAGTATACTATTGATGCGTTTTCTCAAATTGTAGGAAAGTTAAAGTCTGGGGAGTACATGGCTGATAAAATTGCTGAACATTAAATAGAGAAAAACTAAAGGTTTATCAATAAAAAAAGCCCTGTTGCTATACGCAACAGGGCTTTTTTGTTTCAAAAAAAATATCTTAAGCTTTCTTTACGTTTACCGCATTTAAACCTTTCTTGCCTTCAATCACTTCATACGTAACCGAATCGTTTTCCTGAATCTTGTCAATTAGTCCTGTAGCGTGAACAAAAATTTCTTCACCAGACTCCTCTTGCTGTCTCTTATACACATCTCCGAGCCCACGAGACCCGGAAT
>CAXHCC010000148.1:0-6866 GCA_964014945.1 uncultured bacterium
TGTTTATTGCAAAATATGATTGAAAACACTTTATTAAAGAACACTTCTGTACACAAGGTTGAATGTTTAAACGCTCATAAAATAAAACAGAAATACCTGAAAGATTTTAAACTGGATGTATCATATCTTTTTAAGGGTTTAAATGAAGTGGAAATTATGAAATGTGATAAAACCGGATTTCGGTTTTATTATCCCCTTTCTGTTGAAGGAGACAATGATTTTTACGTTGAATTATACAAGAATAATAAGACACGATTATACCAGGAAACAAAATGGGAGTTTAAACGGGCAGCAACAGCGATTGAGGGAAACTCATCTGTATTGGATGTTGGATGTGGAGCAGGTAATTTTTTTGATGAACTAACAGGTAAAAACTGTGAATTCTATGGTATTGATAAAAGTGATTACGCAGCGGATTTATTACGTAAAAAAAGAATAAGTTTTACAAACGAACCTATTGAAGAATATGCTGAGAAAAACGAAGGGAGATTCGATTATATAACTGGTTTTCAGATACTGGAACATGTTAAACAACCAGGCGAGTTCATTGCAAGCATGGTTAAGATGCTCAAGAAAAATGGGGTTTTAATCATCGCAGTACCAAATAATGAACCGTATTTTTTAAAATACGACAAATACCATACATTAAATCTTCCTCCTCATCACATGGGGCTTTGGAACAAGGAAAGCTTATCGAAAATGGCACCGTATTTTGGTTTAGAATTGATTAAATTCGAATATGAAAACTTCGATTATCTAATACAATATTTTAAACGTAAAACAGGAATTAATAGCTCTATTATTCTTTCCATACTAAAGCTATTATTACGTTTTTTTAATAACTCACTTGGTAAAAGAACGGCATTGGCGATATACAAAAAACTATAGATGACACATAGATATAATATTGGTTGCGCGACTGACAGTAATTATGCTCAGCATTTAGGTATAATGATATGTTCAATGCTAACTAATACATCATCGCCAGAGCTGTTTGATATATATGTTGTAGACGGTGGAATACTAGCTAAAGACATTCAACGATTTAAGGAAATTGAAAAGAAATTCTCATGCAACATTAACTTCTTAAAACCTGATAGGAAATATTTTGACAAATTAAAAGTATTTGAAATTTATAGCGAGGCAACCTATTACAGATACTTCCTGTTGGATACCTTACCCGTGGAGAAATTACTGTATTTGGATTGTGATATGATTGTTGAAGGTGATGTAACCGAACTATATAACATCAATCAAGAAGGAAATATTATTTCAGCATGTGTTGAAGTTTTGTGTCCAGTCGAACATTTAAAGACAATTGGTCTAACCAAATCTTTTAACGCAGGGATGATATTGGTCAATTGTAAAAAGTGGCAGCAAGAGAAAATTTCTCAAAAGGCGTATCAATATCAAATAGAAAATGAGCACATAGTAGAATTTCCAGATCAGGATTCCTTAAATGTTACATTGCAAGATAGTTGGCAAATAGTTCCTTACAGATGGAATGTGATTGCCAGATTGGGATTAGTAAACCTTGGAATAGGTAGTGCGGATTACCGATATTATTCAAAGGAAGATGTCTTTCATGAATACAACAATCCCAAGATTATTCACTACGCAAACAGACTTTTTAAGCCTTGGTTTTGGCTTGATCCGTCGCCATATAAAAAGAACTATTTAAAATATAAGGCAATATCTCCATGGGCATCGGTACCATTTGCAGATAAATCACTGATAGGTGTTATAAACAGAATATTATATTACTTCTCCTTTGTTTTTAAATACATCAAAAATTAACAATCAAGCGAGGTTTATAAAGGCAACCTTATGAATGATGATTATATTAGCATTTCGAAAAACTTGAACTTGTTAAATGAATAAAAAAATTTCCATAATAGTTCCCATATTCAATTCAGCATCATTTATGGATAAATTGCTGCAAGCAATTGAAACAGAAAGACTGAAATTCAACTGGAATTTAGAGGTTGTTCTAGTGGATGATGGGAGCAAGGATAATAGTTTTGAAAAAATTGAAGAGCTAAATAAACAGTTTGGGTATATAAAGGGAATTAAGCTTTCAAAGAATTTCGGTCATCAAATTGCTGTAAAAACAGGCTTAAGTTATTCAACTGGTGATTATGTGGCAGTTATTGACGATGATCTGCAAGACCCACCTTCCTTGCTGCCTGTTTTTTTTGATTATTTGGAAAATGGCTACGATGTTGCTTATGGAATTAGAAAAAAACGAAAAGAAAGTTTATTAAAAAAGCTTAGTTACAACGGGTTTTATAGAATTTTAAAGGGATTAAGCAAAACCAACATCCCTTTGGATAGTGGAGATTTTTGCGTCATGAACAGGCAAGTAGTTAACAGTATGCTTCTTCTAAAAGAACAAAATCCGTTTTTAAGAGGTATTAGAGCGTGGGTTGGTTTTAAGCAAATTGGTGTAGAATATGATAGAGCATCTCGTATACAAGGAATATCGGGCTATACGATAAAAAAACTGTTTAAAATTGCTATGGATGGGGTGTTTTCTTTTTCGTCTGTACCTATTAGAATAATTACTGTATTGGGGGTAATAGGCTTGTTTTTTGCAATTACCTATTCTGGAATGACGATATATGCCCATTTTGTAAATAAAATTGAGGTGAAGGGGTTTGCTACCCTGGCTATACTAATATCTCTGTTTAGTTCCCTAATTTTAATTTGTTTGGGTTTGATTGGCGAATATATAGTAAGGATTTATGATGAAGTAAGAAATAGGCCATACTCTATAATTGAAAAAAAGCTAAATTTATGAGTGCTATTGGAGTAGCCATTGTTGGGGCAAACGGTTTTATAGGAAATCACCTTTGCAATAAATTAAAGGAAAACTCCTTGGTGAATTTGAAGATGTTTGGCAGAAGCAAACAGCAGAAATCAAACAACACCCCATATTATAATCTCGATTTATCAAATCCAAAACAAATACAAGAATGGTTTAGCGATATTGATATAGTTTATTATTTGGCTTCGGATTCTATACCTGCCTCCAGCTGGGATTCACCAATTCAGGATATAGAGAACAATCTAATCCCATTCATCAAACTATTAGATATTATTTCTTTATGTAGTGTTAAAAAAGTGGTTTTTACATCCAGTGCAGGAACAATTTATGGGTCATCTTCCACCCCATTATCAGAGGATTCTAATAAAACCCCTTTTTCACCACACGGTATAAGTAAGTTAACTATGGAGCATTATCTAAATTATTACAAAACCAGGTATAATTTAGCATTTGATATTTTCCGAATCTCCAATGTTTATGGTGAAGGGCAAGATACATCCAAAGGTCTTGGTGTAATTAATACCTTTATAGAAAGCATTAATAATACGAATGAAGTGAATATTTATGGAAGTGGTGAAAATATTAGAAACTACATCTATATTAACGATGTAGTAGAAATTTTATCATACTCTATATTAAACTTAAATTCTTCAAATACTTATAACCTATCATCGAATGACAGCTTAAGTATTAATGAGCTAGTTACATTGCTAAAAGAGATCATAAAGGAAGATTTTGTTATAAATTACAAAGAAACGCGTGGAAGTGACAATCCAATTATAAAACTGGATAATTCCAGAATCCAAACCGCCTTTCCTAATTTTCGTTTCACCCCATTGTCTATTGGCATTCAAAACACCTACAAGTTTATAAAGTAGACATTTTAATTATGGGGAAAACTAAACAACAAAGAAAAAATAATACCAAGCAAGAACCTGTTGCTGAGGTGAAATCTCTTTCTAAAAATAGTATTTCACTGGAGGATAAGGTTTGTATTGGGCTGCTTATAGTTGTACTATTATTTATTTATGTTATCCGTTCAAAGTTTTTAGAAATCCCGTTTGAAAGAGATGAAGGTATATACAGTTACTTTGGCAAGTTGGTGTTAGAGGGAAAGATTCCTTATAAGGACTTTTATGAGATGAAATTTCCTGGACTTTTTTATCTGTATGCATTTATGGTTAAGTTTTTTGGAGAAACCATACAAGGAGTTCACACTGGTTTTATGTATTTAAACATTATAACTACCGTTTTCATTTATACAGCTTCTCGTAAGTTGTTTTCACCGATATCAGGCATAATTTCAGCAATTACTTTTGCAGTGCTATCTATGAACCCCAAATTAAGTGGATTTACCGTGCAGTCGGAACATGGTGTGGCCTTTTTTATAAGTATGGGAATTATGTTTTACGCAATGAGTAAACAAAATAAATCGTGGTATTGGTTTTTATTGATGGGCATTGCTTTGGGATCGGCATTTTTGGTAAAAACTAGTGCAGTTTTTATGGGTTTATGGGGAGGAATTATTATCGTTTTGGAGTTCATTATTGTTACTAAAGGCAAAAATTTCAAAAATTTTCTTACAAATATTACTTTATATTCCATTGGAGCGTTATCTGTTATTGGTTTTTCATTCCTATTAATAATTAGTAAAGGCTCGTTAAACGATATGATTTATTGGGTGTTTGAATATGCTGGTAAATATGCTGGAGGAATTACTCTAGAAACGGGATTAGAATATTTAAAATATACGCGAAAGGCAATTGCTGAAAACTATATGTTCTTTTGGTTGCATTGTGGGGCCGCGTTGATTTTAATGTGGTATAAAGGTGTTTCTAACAGCAATAGGATAATAGGTATCAGTTTGTTATTATTTTCATTTGCAACAACTGTACCCGGTTTTTATTTTTACGGACACTACTTTATCCAGCTTATTCCTGGATTTTCCGTTGTAGCAGGCCTTTCAGCTTTTAGTGTATTCACAATAACTAAATCGTTTTTTAAAAACAAGTTAAAATTAGTTTCCTATGGATATCTAGTTTTATTTGTATTGCTAACCTACGCTCATATTAATACCCTCAAAGCTTATTACTTAAAACCAAATTACGATTTAATATTACGTCAAGTGTACGGTAATAACCCGTTTCCGGAAGCAAAGGTTATAGGTGACTTTATTAATAATACTTCCCAACCAGAAGATGAAATAGTTTTAATTGGTTCTGAACCTCAAATTTATTTCTACACACAAAAAAAATGCCCATCCAGACACGCATATTTTACCGCTATGGTGGCCAATGTTGACGAACATAAGGAATGGCAACGAGAATTTGTTAAAGATGTAGAAAATTCAGAACCTCGTTATTTCGTATTCTTCAATCATCGAATATCGTTAATGGTACAACCTAACACAGACAATTTCGTTTTTGAATGGGCAAATAAATACATTAATGAACATTATAAACTTGTTGGACTGGTAGACATGGTAGATGGCATATACAGCAAGTATGTTTGGAATGAACAAGTAGTTAACTACCAACCACAGGCAAAAAGTATTATATACATATTTGAGCGAAAGGATTAAAGATCAATATTGTTCAAGTAATTTTTCAACTTCCTTTCTAAGTCCTTCAACATCTAAACCGCTTTCTTCTTGATGAAAGGATTGACTCCCATAAGTGCCTGATGGGTATCCTTTTGCATTTAAAGAAGAATATGAAGATACTTGAATTGAATTCTTTGCTAATTGCATTAGTAAATGTTCGCCCAGCCCTCCCCTTTCAATATGCTCTTCAATTACAAGCACATTCATACTAGTATTAATGCTTTGCAGAAGTTCGTTACTTAACTCGATAATGGGAATTTTAATAACAGTAAATACTTCTACGTCACTACGATCTGCTATTGCCATTAACGCATTGTGAACAATTGGTCCTAATGCAACTATTGTTACTTTAGGATTATTTGCAGCTATTATTTTGTTTATTGCCGATATTTTAATTTCTGAAGGGTAGTTTTTGCCTAATCCTAATCTTAAATAAGCTGGTTTTTTAGCCGATCTAATGTTTTTGATACAATATTCAACATCCTCGGTAAAAGCCGGTATCCAGCATGTCATATTTGGCAACCCACTCAAACAAGCAATATCTTCAATAGCGTGATGGGTTGCTCCCATAATACCATAACCATACCCACCACCATTACCAACAATATAAACTGGTTTATCGTGTAAACATACATCCAACTTAATTTGCTCTAAACAACGATAAACAGTAAATGGAGCGATACTATATGTAAAAACCTCGAAACCATTATAGGCTATTCCCGCAGCAACGCCAATCATGTTTTGCTCAGCAACTCCAGCATTTACAAACCTACCTTGAGCCGCTTTTTGGACATTTTCTAAAGCATTGTAGCCTAAATCTCCTGTTATGAATACAGAACTACTATTTTCATTAATAACCTTTTCTACTATGTTAGAAAACTCCTTACGCATATTTATTAAGATAATTATTTTATCTTATTATAAATATCATCGTATTTGAAGGTTTTAATATATTCTTGAGTCCTGTCGTAAATCTCTAAGATTTCTGATTTACTTAATTCCTTTGCGGTTTTAATATTTACCTCTTCTGTTGGAATTCTAACAGTACCCCATGGATAAACTTCTTCTAGTTCTTCACCATTCCAACTTGGGTAGCTCAACGATTTATTTCTTCCAACACCCACCTTTTTCAGAACCTTTGACAAAGTCCCAACTTTATCATGAATAATATCCTCATATCGTACAATATGAAAGTGGTCTGGATACTTTTTAGCATTTAATAATGCGAAATACTGTGATGTTGCCCAACCAGTCATATAATGGGCTATTGATAATGGTACTGGTCTTTTCTTAGTATCCCCATAAGCAGAAAAAGGGTTTCTAACAACGTGTAAAACATGACCTTTCCCTTTATAATCGTTAATAATCTTGTCTCCATCAACACCAATAATAGGACCTGTCTCTTATACACATCTCCGAGCCCACGAGACCCGGAAT
>CAXHCC010000149.1:0-6778 GCA_964014945.1 uncultured bacterium
ATCTTAAAAGGTGCATATGTTGAAGAAGGGGCTTATTTTGGTGATGACCAACTTAAGGTGCTTGCAAGCATTAAATCTAAAGATGAGGTTATCGGAGAAATCATCGGATTGCTTCAATCTCCTGCTAAAAACGTTATTTCTGCCCTTAAGTCGGGTGGTGGAACCTTAGCAGGTATTGTTAAAACACTTTCTGAAAAAGAGTAAATAAACCAATTAAGTAAATAGTAATAAAACATTAGTAATCAATAATTAAAACAATAATAAAATGGCAGATTTAAAAGCATTCGCTGATCAATTAGTAGGATTAACAGTGAAAGAAGTTAATGAATTAGCTGACATCTTAAAAGAAGAGCATGGTATTGAACCAGCAGCAGCAGCAGTAGCAGTAGCTGGTGGAGCAGCAGCTGGTGGTGGCGGTGAAGAAGCAGCAGAAAAAACTAACTTTGATATTGTTCTTGTTGACGCAGGAGCTGCAAAATTAGGTGTTGTAAAAGCTGTTAAAGACATAACCGGTCTTGGTCTTAAAGAAGCAAAAGGAATAGTTGATGAAGCTCCTAAAGCCGTTAAAGAAGGCGTTGAAAAAGGAGAAGCTGAGTCTATCAAGAAAGCATTAGAAGAAGCAGGAGCTACAGTTGAGCTTAAGTAATTTTAGTTCAATATAATAAACAGTAAGGTGTTCAGTACCGCTTTTAGTGGTACTGGATGCCCTTTACTAGTTTGTTGTAGTTCGCTCTTTTATTGTTATAAGTACATATAAATGAGTTAGTTTATTAAGTAAGATTAATAATAACCATCTAAAACTAAAGCACCTTGGCCTCAACTAATAAAACAAATAGAATAAGTTTTTCTTCAATAGAAAGTCCAATAAACTATCCGGACTTTTTAGAGATACAACTTAAATCGTTTCAGGATTTCTTTCAATTAGAAACTACTCCTGAAAATAGAGAAAATGAAGGATTGTATAAAGTTTTCTCTGAAAACTTCCCAATTTCCGATGCACGTAACAATTTTGTATTAGAGTTTCTTGATTACTTTGTTGATCCAACTCGTTACTCAATTGAAGAGTGTATTGAAAGAGGGTTAACATACAGCGTACCGCTAAAAGCGAAAGTTCGTTTGTATTGTACCGATCCTGATCATGAAGATTTTGAAACAATTGTACAGGATGTATATTTAGGTACTATACCTTATATGACGCCTAAAGGTACATTTGTAATTAATGGTGCAGAACGTGTTATTGTTTCGCAATTACATCGTTCACCTGGTGTTTTCTTTGGTCAAAGCCATCACTCAAACGGTACTAAATTATACTCTGCTAGGGTAATCCCTTTTAGAGGATCGTGGATAGAATTTTCTACGGATATCAATAGTGTAATGTATGCATATATTGATAGAAAGAAAAAATTACCGGTTACCACTCTTTTAAGAGCAATTGGTTTTGAAAGTGATAAAGAAATACTTGAAATATTTGGTTTAGCTGATGAGGTAAAAGCTACCAAAGCTACGCTTAAGTCTTCCAAAGGAAGAACTCTTGCTGCTCGTGTATTAAAAACATGGGTTGAAGATTTCGTTGATGAAGATACAGGTGAGGTTGTTTCAATTGAGCGTAACGAGGTAATTATTGATCGTGAAACTGTTATTGAAGAGGAGCATATTGAAACAATACTTGAAGCAAATGTTAAAACCATCATTCTTCATAAAGAAGAAGTAAATGCTGGTGATTATGCTATCATTTATAATACGCTTCAAAAAGATACTTCTAACTCACAGAAAGAAGCTGCAGAGCATATTTATCGTCAATTACGTAATGCTGAGCCACCTGATGAGGAAACGGCTAACAGTGTAGTAGATAAATTGTTTTTCTCTGACAAGCGTTATGATTTAGGTGAAGTTGGTCGTTATAGAATTAACAAGAAATTAGACTTAGAAATTCCTGAAGATACAAGAACCCTTACTAAAGAGGATATCATTTGTATCATCAAGTATTTAATTGAGTTGATCAACTCTAACACAGATGTGGACGATATTGATCACTTAAGTAATAGAAGGGTGCGTACTGTTGGTGAACAATTGTACTCACAATTTGGAGTTGGTTTGGCGCGTATGGCTAGAACGATACGTGAAAGAATGAACGTTAGAGATAACGAGGTGTTTACACCTACCGATTTGATTAATGCGAAAACATTATCATCAGTTATCAATTCATTCTTTGGTACTAACCAATTATCTCAGTTTATGGATCAAACCAATCCACTAGCTGAAATTACACACAAAAGAAGATTATCAGCATTAGGGCCAGGTGGTTTATCACGTGAGCGTGCTGGTTTTGAGGTTCGTGATGTTCACTATACGCACTACGGTCGATTATGTACTATCGAAACTCCTGAGGGACCAAATATTGGTCTTATTTCTTCTCTTTGCGTGTATGCAAAAATTAACAAACTAGGTTTTATCGAA
This sequence comes from uncultured bacterium, assembly GCA_964014945.1. Lineage (GTDB taxonomy): Bacteria > Bacteroidota > Bacteroidia > 2-12-FULL-35-15 > 2-12-FULL-35-15 > 2-12-FULL-35-15. Next base: position 2,458 of record CAXHCC010000149.1, read on the forward strand.
ACGCCTTACCGTTCAGTTGCGGATGGAAAGGTTGAGGTGGATAAGCCAATTAAATATTTAAGTGCAGAAGAAGAAGGTGGTAAATTGGTTGCACAGGCAATCACACCAATGGATGGCAAAGGAAAATTAACGGAGGCTAAAGTTAAAGCACGTTATGAAGGTGACTTCCCGGTTGTAGAACCTGATAAGATTGCTTTAATGGACGTTGCTCCAAACCAAATTGCATCCATTGCTGCATCACTTATTCCTTTCTTGGAGCATGATGATGCCAACCGTGCCTTGATGGGATCTAACATGCAGCGTCAAGCTGTTCCATTGTTATGCCCAGAAGCGCCAGTTGTTGGTACAGGACTTGAGCCACTTGTGGCTAGAGATTCTCGTGTGTTGATTAACGCCGAAGGAGATGGTGTTGTTGAATATGTTGATGCAAACGAAATTGTTATTCGTTACAAAAGAACAGACGAAGAGCGTTTGATCAGTTTTGATGAAGATACGAAGCGTTATAACTTAATTAAGTTCCAAAAAACCAACCAAAACACTTGTATTAACCTTAAGCCAATTGTAGTAAAAGGCGAAAAGGTAACAAAAGGACAGGTGTTATGTGATGGTTATGCTACTGATAAAGGTGAACTAGCACTTGGTAGAAACATGAAAGTAGCCTTTATGCCTTGGCAAGGGTATAACTTTGAGGATGCGATTGTGATTTCTGAACGTGTTGTTCGTGAAGATATCTTTACTTCAGTTCACATTGATGAGTACTCACTTGAAGTAAGAGATACCAAAAGAGGTTTAGAAGAATTAACAGCTGATATACCTAACGTTTCTGAAGAAGCCACTAAAGATTTGGATGAAAATGGTATTATTAGAGTTGGTGCGGAAGTTAAAGAAGGCGACATCTTAATTGGTAAAATTACTCCTAAAGGTGAAACTGATCCTTCGCCAGAAGAAAAGTTACTACGTGCTATCTTCGGTGATAAGGCAGGTGATGTTAAAGATGCATCTTTAAAAGCATCTCCGTCATTAAGAGGTGTAGTAATCGATAAAAAGTTATTCTCTAGAGTAGTAAAAGACAAGCAAACAAAATCTAGCGAAAAGGTACTAGTTGAAAAACTTGACAAAGAGCACGCAGAGGAAGCTGCTAAGTTAAAAGCAAGATTGGTTGAGAAGTTATTTGCTTTGGTTTCTGGAAGAACATCTCAAGGTGTACAAAATATCTTGAAAGAAGATGTAATTGCTAAAGGAACGAAGTTCTCTCAAAAAAGCTTAGAGAAGTTAGATTACACAAGCATTAATCCAAATAAATGGACAACAGACAATGGCTTGAACGATAAAATCAAAATGGTTTTACATAATTATATGTTCAAGTACAATGAGTTGTTAGGTGTATTTAAACGTAAAAAATATGCATTAACAGTAGGTGATGAGTTGCCTGTTGGTATTATGCAATTGGCTAAAGTTTATATTGCTAAGAAGCGTAAGCTTAAAGTTGGTGATAAAATGGCCGGTCGTCACGGTAATAAAGGTATTGTTGCACGTATTGTTCGTGATGAGGATATGCCTTTCTTAGAAGATGGCTCTACGGTTGATATTGTATTAAATCCGCTTGGTGTACCATCTCGAATGAACTTAGGTCAGATTTACGAAACTGTTCTTGGTTGGGCAGGTTTAAAATTAGACCAGAAGTTCTTTACGCCGATATTTGATGGTGCTTCTATGGATCAGTTAAATGAGTGGACGGATAAAGCAGGATTACCTCGCTTTGGACGTACTTTCTTAACTGATGGTGGTACCGGAGAAAAGTTTGAGCAACCAGCAACCGTTGGTGTAATTTACATGCTTAAACTGGGTCATATGGTTGACGATAAAATGCACTCACGTTCAATTGGGCCTTACTCATTAATTACGCAACAACCATTAGGTGGTAAAGCACAGTTCGGTGGTCAGCGTTTTGGTGAAATGGAGGTTTGGGCATTAGAGGCATTTGGTGCAGCTAATATATTGCAAGAAATTCTAACAATTAAGTCGGATGATGTTATTGGTAGGGCAAAAGCATATGAAGCCATTGTAAAAGGCGACAATATGCCAACACCAGGTATACCTGAATCATTTAACGTATTGTTACATGAGCTGAGAGGTTTAGGTTTAAATATAGACCTAGACTAAGTGTAGTGTGGTGCCGTAAGGCATTAAGAATTTTTAATTAAGACTTTAACTTTATAAATAAAATATAATGGCATTTAAAAGAGATAGTAAGTTAAAAAGTAATTTCTCAAAAGTTACAATCAGTTTATCATCGCCAGAAGCAATTTTAGAGCGCTCTAGTGGTGAGGTTGTAAAGCCGGAAACTATTAACTACAGAACATACAAGCCAGAAATGGGAGGTTTGTTTTGTGAGCGTATTTTTGGTCCTGTTAAGGATTGGGAGTGTGCTTGTGGTAAATATAAAAGAATAAGATATAAAGGTATTGTATGTGATAGATGTGGTGTTGAGGTAACAGAGAAGAAAGTACGTAGAGAGCGTATGGGTCACATTAACTTGGTTGTGCCAGTTGCGCACATTTGGTACTTTAAGTCATTGCCTAACAAAATGGGTTACCTATTAGGATTGCCTACTAAAAAGTTAGACATGATTATTTACTACGAACGTTATGTTGTAGTAAACCCAGGTATTAAATCTGTTGAAGCTGTTGGTGAAGAAGAAGGTGTTAAGTATTTAGATTTCTTAACAGAAGAAGAGTACTTAAATATTTTGGATACACTTCCTGCTGAAAATCAGTACTTAGAAAATTCAGACCCTAATAAGTTTATTGCTAAGATGGGTGCTGAGGCTATTATTGAGTTATTAAGTCGTATAGATTTAGATGCATTGTCTTATGAATTACGTCACAAAGCCAATATTGAAACATCTCAACAACGTAAAAATGAAGCGTTAAAGCGTTTACAAGTAGTTGAAAGTTTCCGAAGTGCTAATGACCATATCGAGAATCGTCCAGAGTGGATGGCTGTTAAAATTATACCAGTTATTCCACCAGAATTACGTCCATTAGTACCATTGGATGGTGGTAGATTTGCGACTTCTGATTTAAATGACTTATATCGTCGTGTTATTATTAGAAATAGCCGATTAAAAAGACTATTAGAGATTAAAGCACCTGAGGTAATTTTACGTAATGAAAAACGTATGTTGCAAGAATCAGTTGATTCATTGTTTGATAACTCGCGTAAATCTAACGCGGTTAAAACGGAATCAAACAGAGCTTTAAAATCTCTTTCTGATTCATTAAAAGGTAAACAAGGACGTTTCCGTCAAAACTTATTAGGTAAACGTGTTGATTACTCTGCACGTTCGGTAATTGTTGTTGGACCAGAACTTAAACTACACGAGTGTGGTATTCCGAAGGGAATGGCGGCTGAGTTATTTAAGCCGTTTATCATTCGTAAAATGATTGAGCGAGGTATTGTTAAAACGGTTAAGTCTGCTAAAAAAATAGTAGATAAAAAAGAACCTATCGTTTGGGATATTTTAGAGAACATATTAAAAGGACACCCAGTTCTTTTAAACCGTGCCCCTACGCTTCACCGTTTGGGTATTCAAGCTTTTCAACCTAAGTTAATTGAAGGGAAAGCAATTCAATTACACCCTTTAACATGTACGGCATTTAACGCCGATTTTGATGGTGACCAAATGGCGGTGCATTTACCATTAGGTAATGCAGCAATATTAGAAGCACAGTTATTAATGCTTGCTTCACATAATATTTTAAACCCTGCTAACGGAGCTCCAGTTACTGTACCTTCTCAGGATATGGTTCTTGGATTGTATTACATGACCAAGGGAAAAAAATCTACTAAAGAAGAGCCAGTTAAAGGAGAAGGTTTGTCTTTTTACTCAGCAGAGGAAGCAACGATTGCGTACAACGAGAAACGTGTTGACTTGCACGCTTTTGTAAAAGTACGTTTTGAAAAGGAAGACGGTACGACGGAAATGATTGAAACTACTGTTGGTAGAATTATTTTTAACCAAGAAGTGCCTGCTGAAGTTGGTTACATTAATGAGTTGTTGACTAAAAAATCCTTACGTGATATTATTGGTAACATTGTTAAGCAAACCGGAATGGCACGTACAGCTGAGTTCTTAGATAAAATTAAGAAACTTGGTTTTGGTATGGCATTTAGAGGTGGATTGTCGTTTAACTTAGGTGATATTGTAATACCTGAGAACAAGCAACAATTAATTGATGATGCAAATGCAGAAGTGGATGAAGTAGTTTCTAACTACAACATGGGTTTCATTACAAATAATGAGCGTTACAACCAGGTC
>CAXHCC010000150.1:0-6766 GCA_964014945.1 uncultured bacterium
TATCTTATCATTGGAGGGGGATCCAGTTTGCGTTATTCGAATATTTCCTGCCCTGCCAAATAAATAAAGAACACATATCCCAATTAACATTAACTTTACTGATGTAAATAGTTTTATTCTTTCAATCGAAAGAACAAATACCAGAAGAGAGCTTGTAATTGTCATTAAAAACATCCCTCGGTTATAAATCAGTATAGGCATAGATATGAGCAACAGAAATAAAATCAAAGTAATCTTTCTTTTTGTTGAGATATATTGATGAAACAAATAAACACAGTAAAAGCTTGTATATGTGGCTAAGATAGGATGCAACGACTTTATTCCAAACGAGGTATAATCGTAGTCTGTCCCATTTAAAATTAGAAGCAACGGCACTCCATGGTTATGCACGAATTCTAGGCAATACAGACATACAAGAGCAAACACCATATAAGTTGACTTTGAATTTGCCTTAGTCCCATGATATTTAATAGGTTTTGTTTTGTTTAGAGCTACTCCCATAACGAAGGCGATAAAAAAACTAATAATAAAAAACAACATAATAGGGAATGATAAAGGGTTAAAAAGTGAAGACCACCCTAATGAATGAATTATCATTATCCCAACAAACGTTAATATATAGACGTAATATGGATTGTTTAAGACTTTTCTTACCATTTAAAGAGCTAAAATTACGTAATTAAGAGTTGTGAATAGATATTAAATATCTAGTTGTAATTATCGAAAAACGTTTATTGTTAACTTTAAATAATTGTTTAATAAGTCGTGCGAGCAATCTAATCCTATATAGTATGTTATTTAGTGTAGAGGTATATTTTGCAAAGAATAAGCTTTCTGCTTTAATTATATTTTTGTACCTCTCAACGGATAGTGAATTGTAGTCCAATACAGAAAGGTTATGAAGCATTATGTCTTTTAACAAGAATATTTTTTTATTATGTTTATTAATCATGGAGAAGTACCAATAATCAAGCATGTCAAGTTTGAAATCTGTGTTAAAACCACCTAAAGATTGCATAAAATCCGTTTTTAACGTTGTTCCAGAATTTATACCTAAAATTGGTGAGTTAATGAATCCATATTCTTCAGAGGGTATTTCTTTTCGTATTCCTCCAATTTTTCTTATCGAAGGTGAGATATGTACATTATTACTAATTATATGAGGAAGAATTGCAACCACATCATTATTATTTAGATATTGATTTGCTGCTAGTTCCAAGTTGTTTAAGAAGCTCTCCGAGATTAAACTATCTTGATCTAACAGTAATAGCCAATTTATGCTTTTATCCTTACATTTATTTAAAGCATAATTATAAGCAGCACAAAGTCCACCGTTGTTTGGATCGTGATAATATTGTAAATTTGAAAAAGGTGCTTTTTCCGACAACGTTTGATATTTCACGGAATTATCATAAACGTAAAGTTCGAATAATGAAGATCTGAAACTGTTAAATACCTTAAGTAGGCTTTTCAACGTTTGTGAGTCACCTAATGAGATATTATATGTTACTATTACTACTCCAATTTTCATTTAAATCTTATTGAAAAAAATTAATAATCTTTCGAAGAGGGTTTAGGATTAACTGTCCAACTTTATATTCCGCAGAATCCTTAATCATAAAGTACTCAAAAGAAAGTGTTGGGTCAAGCATGTATTTGGAAAATAGTTCAGGATGGTTTAAATACACCTGTTTCCTAAGCTTCTTAAGCTTTTCAGTACTCAACACATTTCTAGACTTATTACTTATTCTGTAGTAAAATAAAACACGTGGAACTTTATATATTTTCCCTCCTTTTTCTAAAATTGATAACCAAAAGTCCCAGTCTTCTAGTCCGACATTCATGTTAGTGTTAAACTTAATAGATTGGTCTAAAAACGATTTCCTAAAAATACTTGATACAGTCAAGCAATTTTGTGCTAACATGTTTGCAATTGTTGGTTCAAGAAGAATCATTTTACCATTTTTGTATCCAAAAAGTTCAACTTCAGATGTAACAACAGTAATTGAAGGTTGTTTTTTTAGGATTGGAACAGTGTCTTGCAAATAGTTTTCCGAAATTTTATCATCCCCATCAACGAATAGAATATAGTCTCCTTGAGCCCTACTTATTCCAATATTTCTAGCCTCACATACTCCAATATTTTTTTTAAGATAAACGATCGTTTCTCCTTTTTGTGTTTGGTTTTTCAGAATGTCAATTGTCTTAGGATCCGTTGAGCAATCATCTATTATTATTGTTTCAAAACTGGTATAGTTTTGACTTCTTATAGATGACAATGTCTCAAGAAGGTGTTTTCCTTTGTTATAGCATGTTACAATTATCGAAACTTCAACCATTAGTTGATTTAATTTTTATAGGTGCAGTTATTATCTCAAAGACATTAGCATTAATATCATAAAAAAAGTTATAGATTAATTAATAACATACTTTTTGGAAATAAAGCTAACTGAATACTCTTGTTTAATATTATTGCAATAAAATATTACTTTGAAAAGTAGTAATTATTTTATTTGTATAAAACATAACTTATTTCTGTTCGTTTTCTTCAGCGTAATTATGGCTGATTTAAAATCAGCCGATTTATGTACTTACTGGAGTAAATAATGAACGCTATTGTAACAAACAGCTCCGTTAATATTATTGATATTGCTGATCCAATTGCTTTAAAATCAGGAGTGAGGAGAAAGTTTAATGAAATGTTAATAATTACTCCTGTTAGGTTGACTTTTAAAAAGATATCTTTTTTGTTATAAGCTAAAACCGTTAAAACGGAAGGGATGTTGAGCCCCACAATAAATGGAACAAAACTTAACAATTGTAGAAGTAATACAATCTCTTCAAAATCCTTTTGCAAAATTCCAGAGCCTGTTATAAATAAAATAATCGGATTTGCCAGTATATATAATATTCCGCAAAGACAAAACAAAACAACTAAGCTTGGGTAAACCCTGGATATATAAAAACGCTTCATATCATTAGGAGATTCTGATAATTTGCATACGTGTGGGTATAGCACCTGTGAAAAAATGGCTAGAAATAATCTTAATAACATCATAACCTTTTCTGCTATACTAAAATTGCCAACAGTTTTGTCATCTGCGATAAATCCTAGAATTATAAGATTAGCAACCATGTAAGTTTGAATTGAAATATTTGATGCAAATACTTTCCACCCTTCTATCAGCTCCTGTTTAATTGTAGCGAAATCGGAAATATGAATAGTTAATTTAAATTTATTCAGTATAAAGTAAATACTCCATAGACCTACGAATATTGATCCAATGGATGTGAACAGGTTGACATAAATAAAATCTTTAGGGGATTTGATAAATACAAATATCAGTATTGTGAATATTATTTTGATTAAGCTGTTAAAATACAGCATGTACTTCATTTCTTGTAAGCCTTGAAATAGCCAGGTAGGGAACAGCACCTGGCCAATTAAAATACCTGCTGTGAACACATATAGTTGCCAATGCATTCCAAATTTTGGAACTGAAAGGATTATAATGGCCAAAATTAAATAACTCGCAACAAGCAATACTATTTTTGTACTTAGCACTGAGCTTAGTATTTGTGATATATTTTCCTTATTACTAATGTTCTGAGTTACTTTTTGTGTGGCAGTTATATTGAAGCCATAATCAATAAATACTACGAATAACAACATTAATGATTGTGCATAAACTGTTAACCCGTACAGCTCTGGTTGCAATACTCTAATCAAGTACGGTATTGTGAATAACGGAAGAATATAGTTGAAAACTTGCAATCCTGCTAGATATGCAAAATTGCTAACTATTTTGTTTTTTATAAGTCTGTTGAATAGTTTATTCATATTCCACGATATTCTTGCAACCTAATTACTCTTTGGTAAGTTGTTTACAGATTCTATTAGATCCTCTGCTCTTTTTATGTGTGTAAAATGTTCTTTTACAAACGAATAACCGTTTTTACCCATTTCGGTGCTTAAATCTTTATCACTCTGCAAAGAAAGAATGCTATCGCAAAGTTCATTAACATCCTCTGGAGTAAATGAAATTCCACATTTACCCTTATCGATAAATAATCTTTTTGCTTCACCTTCCACACCCAATAGTATCGGTTTTTTATATGCCAAAAATTCAAAAACTTTTGAGGGAATTGCATGTTTAAACAAGTCTATTTTTTTTAACGGAATAACTCCCGCATTGGATGAGTAAATTATAGATGCTACTTCTTGCTTGCTTACCGTATTATATGTTTTAATGTTTTTTAACCTTTTTTGCTCAATTAATTCTTCAATTTTGAATTTTTCCGGTCCACTACCGACAATACAAAACTTAATGTTTACATTGCTTTTAAGTTGTTCTGCTGCCAAAACGATGGTTTCCAGCCCTTGTGCATATCCGATCATTCCCGCGTACAAAAGTACAAAGTCATTCGGTTTATACCCATTATTAATTCTCCAATGAGCATTAACAGGTTTGCTATTAATTGATTCAATATTAACTCCATTCGGCAACCATAATATTTTCTTGTTCGGATGCCTTTGTATTATGTTATTTATTATGCCTTGTGTTTGTCCTGTTATAAGCTCTGAATTTCTGTACATGAAATTTTCCAGAATGCTCGAGAGTTTTAAAAATGCTTGATTTGTAACTAAACCCAGCTTTTCAGCGCTTTCTGGCCACAGGTCGGATACATTGAAGATTAGTTGAGTTTTTTTTGTGACTTTTAACACGTAGGCTGAAATTCCAAGAAATAAAGATGGGCTTTGACATAAAATGTAATCGAACTTTCCTGTCTTGGTTAGGCCTATAATTAAAGAAGTAAACACAAAAGAAAAATAATTTAATAACCGGCTGTAAATTGCCCTATTTTTACTTGCATAGATCCAAGAACGATGGACATTTATTCCCTCTATTTGTTCATTTACGTAAAATTTACGTTTATACTTTGGATGCACTTCCATTTGGGGGTAATTCGGCATTGCAGTAAGCACAGTTACTTCATGTCCTAACTTTTTTAGGTTTATACCCAATTCAAGCAATCGAGTTTGAGGTGCACCAACTTCCGGAGGAAAATATTGAGTTAATATTAAAAATTTCATTTAATTGGAACTTTCTTCAAACATTTCCCCATCTTTTATCAAGTCTTCCACTGCTTGTATAAATACTGAATCTCGAGTTATAGCATATAATGTCTGAAGTTGTTCTATATGAATATAATGGTACCCTTTATTTTGCACCTTATGTTTTAGGCAATAGTAACTATATTCCCCTTGCTCTTGAAATTTTTGAATATTTTTTTTAACTGTAGTAAGTGTTTTTAGCAATAAATTATATGCCATACTATCATTCTGATTTAGGCGATAATAGTCGTAAATTCCGAAAATCGCAAAGTTGAAACCGTTTAATGCATTCGTAGGTTGAGACATTGGATATTCCTCCAACCATAAATCTCCATCATCGTCAATATATATTACGCATGGAGCCTTGTTATTTTCGTCTATTAAGAAACTGTTAAAAACCTTTGTTGCGTAATTCAAATAATTACTGTCGTTGGTTTGCTCATATAAACGAACAAGCAACGATAGTATTTGTCCTTGAGCCATAGCAGAATACCAAGGACTCCGAAGTATATCCTCATCAAATCCATGGAGGGAAAAATCAAAGGTGTATGGAAACCAGTATGCATCCTTGTATTGATACGAAGATGCTACCAAAAAATTGGCATAAATCACAACAGAATCTAAATAGATGCTGTCATTACTAAATCGAAAGTTGCTGAGGTAATCTAATCCTTTTTGTGCAATAACGATGGGGTGGTAGTGATTTGTGTCGTTGACTGTAAAGATTGGTATGCCGTTATTATCGATATTATTGTTGCCGTTAGTCTTTAAATAATCATAATTGTAAGGCAATTCTTGACTATCCAAAATATGTACACCCTTCACTGGCTTTATAGCCGTGTTATTCTTGTTGCAAGAATAACACAGTATACATAGGAATATTAAAATAATTAAATTGTGTTTTAACCGCATAACTGATTGTAGACCGTAAATAACTTTTGCTTTTCAATATTCCAGTTGTACTTAGATTGTACCAAGGCCATGCCGTTAGCCCCCATATTTTTTGCATTATCGTTGCTAAGTAAAAATCCAATTGCATCAGCAATTTCTTTTGCAGATTCTGAATTTACACAAACACCACAGTTATTATCTTCAATTAAACGCTTCCAAAGTGGGAAGTTTGATGCAATAACTGGTATTCCAGCATTCATGTATTCAAAAATTTTATTAGGTTGTGATTCAACATGATTTGGTTCAGGTTGAAATGTAGCCATTCCAATTTTGGATTTTTCAAGCAATTTATTAACCATTTCTCTTTTCACGAACCCGTACTCATTTACTTTCCTCCAACCTTTTTTTGATCTAAGTTCACTACGAAATTCTTTTTGAGCATATTCACCAGCCAAGTTAAGGTAAATGTTATTTGTTAGCTCTAAAGCATCTATGAGTACTCCAATTCCACGTTCTTTCGTTATTCCTCCAGCATAACAGATTTCATTCTTTTTAATATCCCATTGAGGCGCTGTTGGAAATTCAGATAATATAGGATAATTATTAATATCAATAGTGTTTGGATTTTTATGAAGAAAACGATTTCGTATTGAAGGTGTGGCGGCAACAATAAAGCTTAAATTTTTTGCTGCGTAATTCTCGTATTGTCTAAATATATTGGACACAATTCTTCTTAAGTGCTTATTAATCCCTGTCTCT
>CAXHCC010000151.1:0-6744 GCA_964014945.1 uncultured bacterium
TATTAATCTTGTTGCCATTTTAACTCCAATTCTTGGTTATATCAAATTATCTACAACAACCGTTACATCCAAAAGTAACAAGAGCTAATTGTGTGCGGATGAAGGGACTCGAACCCCCACGTCGTGAGACACTAGATCCTAAGTCTAGCGCGGCTACCAATTACGCCACATCCGCAATTAAAGTGCAAATATAATTGTTTTATTGAATAAAAAAATAATTTCATCTCTTGCAATATGTGTCAATCGTGGCCATAGATTAAACAATTGATATATTTATTAACTTCGCCAACGAACATAATTGAACCGTTTCATATAATGGAAATCCATAAGAAATACGACCCTACACTAACAGAGGAGAAGTGGTACGCCCACTGGATAAAACAAGGTTTTTTTAAATCGTCTCCAGATGATAGAGAGCCTTATACAATTGTTATACCTCCCCCAAATGTAACAGGAGTATTGCATATGGGACACATGCTAAACAACACCATTCAAGACGTTCTTATTCGGCTAAAACGTATGCAAGGATATAATGCATGTTGGGTACCTGGAACAGACCATGCATCTATTGCTACCGAAGCAAAAGTTGTTGCACTTCTAAAGGAAAAAGGAATTGAGAAAAGTGACCTTACTAGGGAAGAGTTTTTGAAACACGCTTGGGAATGGAAAGAAAAATACGGCGGAATAATTTTAAAACAATTAGAGAAATTAGGAGCATCATGTGATTGGGATAGAACAAGATTTACTATGGAAGAACCCATGAGTGAATCGGTTATTGACGTATTTATTGACCTTTACAAAAAAGGATACATATATAAAGGAGTTAGAATGGTAAACTGGGATCCAGATGGCTTAACAGCGGTTTCAGATGAAGAGGTGATACACAAAGAGGTTAACTCCAAACTCTTTTATGTAAAATATAAAATTGAAGGCATTGATAACGAATGGATTACAATAGCCACCACCCGACCAGAAACGATTTTAGGAGACTCTGCAATTTGCGTTCATCCTAAAGACGAAAGATTTAAACACCTGGCAGGTAAAAAAGCAATTGTACCTATGGTTAACAGGTCTATTCCAATCATTTTTGATGATTATATAGACATAGACTTTGGAACTGGAGCATTAAAAGTTACTCCTGCTCACGATGTTAATGATTACAATTTGGGGGTTAAACACAAGCTGGAAGTTATTGATACAATTGCACCTAACGGTAAAATGAGCGAAGCTGCTCAATTTTATGTAGGAGAAGATAGGTTTGTGGTTAGAAAAAAAATAATTAAAGATCTTGATGGTTTAGGTCAATTAGTAAAGGTTGAAGATATTAAGAATAAGGTAGGGTACTCGGAAAGAACAGATGCAGTTATCGAACCTCGCCTATCGATGCAATGGTTTTTAAAGATGGAGGAGCTTGGAAAACCTGCCCTTGATAATGTGCTTAACGGAAACATCAAGTTGATACCCAAAAAGTTTATTAACACCTACAAACACTGGATGGAGAATGTGCATGACTGGTGTATTTCAAGACAGTTGTGGTGGGGGCAACAAATTCCTGCTTGGTACGACAAAAAAGGCAACATTGCCGTTTGTAAAACTAAAGAAGAAGCCTTTGATAAACTGAAAACTGACAACCCTGATATTAAGTTAGAAGATATAAGACAAGACGAAGATGTATTAGATACTTGGTTTTCTTCTTGGTTATGGCCAATTAGCGTTTTTGATGGCTTTAACAACCCCCAAGGTGAAGACATAAACTACTATTACCCAACTAATGATTTGGTAACGGCGCCGGAAATACTATTCTTTTGGGTGGCTCGGATGATAATCGCAGGGTATGAATTCAAAGGTGAATTACCATTTAAAAACGTTTATCTTACCGGAATTGTAAGAGATAAACAAGGAAGGAAGATGAGCAAATCTTTAGGCAACTCTCCTGACCCGATTGAGTTAATTGAAAAATACGGTGCTGACGGGGTACGAGTTGGAATGTTGTTATGCTCACCTGCTGGCAATGATTTGCCATTTGATGAAGGCTTATGTTTACAAGGAAGAAACTTTTCTAACAAAATTTGGAATGCTTTCCGATTATTAAAAGGTTTTGAAGTTTCTGATGACTTAGGGCAGTCTAAAAATAATCAAATAGCTATTAAATGGTTTACATCTACTTTTAATGAGCAATTACGTTTTATTAACGAGCAATATACCCAATACAGAATGAGCGAAGCCCTAATGGCAACTTATAAGTTGGTTTGGGATGACTATTGCTCATGGTATTTAGAAATGATAAAGCCAGCATTTGTTGATGGTAAGGCTTTACCAATTGACAAAACTACTTATGACGCTTCTATTGCCATATTCGAAAACTTGTTAAAGGTCCTTCACCCATTTATGCCATTTATTTCTGAAGAAATTTGGCATCTGATTTCTGAAAGAAATGAAAAAGAGTGTGTAATAGTGTCGACTTGGCCAGAGGTGGATGAAAAAGTAATTGACACCAAAATTCAAGAGCAGTTTATCAATAGCCAAAAAGTTATAAGTGCAATACGTGAGTTTAGAAATAAAAATGGAATTTCTCCAAAACAAAAGTTCACGCTTTTTTATAAAGGAGAAAACAATAAAAATGATTTTGGGGATATAATTAAAAAACTGGCAAACCTCGAATCGATTGAGCATACATCCGAGTCGGTTTCATCGTCTTACTCTTTTGTTCTGGACCAAGAATACTATATTCCTGTTGAATCGTCCAATTCCGAATTAGATAAAGAACGTATTATTAAGGAGATAGAATACAATAAAGGCTTTTTAGTATCAGTTAATATAAAACTAGCTAATGAAAAGTTTGTAGCGAATGCAAAACCCGAATTAGTGGAAAAGGAAAAAAGCAAAAAAGTGGATGCAGAAGCGAAAATCAAAGCGTTAGAGGAACAACTCGCTAATATGTAATTCATTACAAGTAGCCCATTGCCTTATAAACATAATACCCTACAATCTCATGGATAAAGTTTTTCCAATTTTGCAGCACCATTATATCCGGAATTAACAAGTTTAATTTACTGCTGCCCCCACCCTTCTTATTACTCAACTCGTAAAGATCTGCACTGTAGGGCTTTGGAAACAAGCCTTGTTTATGGAAACAAGCCAAACTGCGTTTCATATGAAACCCCGAAGTTATTAGCAATAAATCTCCCTCAATACCATTATTCCGAATCAATTTAGAAGTAAACACAGCATTATCATAGGTATTTCTAGAATTGCTTTCCACTATAAAATCCTCAATTGGAATTCCGTACTCTTTTATATAAGGCTTTAAAATTTCACCTTCTTTGTATTCAGGTCGGGTTATATAACCCGACCCTCCTGAAAAAATTATCTTGTCTACTCTACCCTGCTTATATAAATGGATTGCCTGAAACAATCTATCCGCCCCCCTTAAAAACTGAACTCTTTTATGAGCCGGATCAAACCCAGAGATACCACCCATTACAATTGCTGCATCAAATCGAGTGGATGATTTGTAGGTTTCCCTTGGGTATTGCCATGCACCCATTGATAAATTATATAAATAAGGATTAGTTAGTATTACTATAACAACAAGAAGAATTTTAGTCAAACGTTTCTTAAGTGTAATCCTTCTGGCAATAACAATTGCTATCAGCAATACAACTATCCAAACAACAGGGTTAATAGCGAAGTTGAATAGTTTTGATAATATAAAAAACATAGGCTTGACGTTTAAACGAAATTACGAATATTGTTTAAGATTAATAGAGTTAGCTGTATTCTGTGTAAATTCATAACCAGTTAGTTGTTTAAATAATAAGCATGAGCATCTCTCTGTTTCGCATTTGTGTTAACTACCTTGCATCAATTATTGCGGCAATAGCTATTATTTGGAGCAACTTAATCATATATGGCATCGAGCAAGCCAAAGGTCAATTAACGATTGTGAATAACTCCATTCCTTTTCAAGAATTATTAAGCGATAGGTCAACGCCAATAAGTACAAAACAAAAAATAAAGCTGATAAGAGAAATAAAAGGTTTCGCTGTAGATAGCCTTGGCCTCTCAAATAGCTCAAGCTACTCTAGTATATTTTTAGACAAAAAGGATTCCATACTTTTGACTATCACGGCATGTGCACCTCTATCATTTCAACCAAAAGAATGGTCATTCCCAATTCTTGGAGAGGTTCCATACAAAGGGTATTTCAACCCTAATAAAGCACAACGAGAATTGCAGCAATTAAAAGAACAAGGGTATGATATACAAGCATATTACCCTGCCGCATGGTCTACTCTAGGGTGGCTAAATGACCCAATATTACCGGGAATGTTAAATTATTCGGATGGAAGGCTTGCAGAGCTGATTATCCATGAAATGTGCCATTCTACAATATTTGTAAAAAGCGATATAAAGTTTAATGAAAACCTTGCCAACTTCATTGGAAAACAAGGTGCCTTACAATTTCTAATAGATAAATATGGCATTCACTCACAACACTATCAAAAGTACTTAAACAAACTTGCCGACGACAACACTTTCTCTAACTATATGAACTCGGGCTTTATACAACTGGATAGTTTATATAGAAGCAATCAACCCAAAGAGCTACTGTTAAGTGAAAAGGAACGAATTATTAATAGAATAGTAAGTGAGGTGGATAGCTTGCAATTATACAACAAACAAGGGTTCAAAAACTATGCGCAGCAGGCTGTAACAGAAAAGAACGCCTTCTTTATGTCATTTCAGCGCTACAATGCAGAATACTTCAACTTCAAGGATAAGCTTTCAACAGAATATAATGGAAATTTGAAAAGTTATATTGACCAACTTAAGCTGTTGTATCAATAGAAATTGGCCACTTTTATTGATACAAAGAAGTACTACGTTTCATCTTTTCTATCAAATCTTTATGGAAAAAAAGGTAATTCCACTTACCCATAACAACTTTAAATTCTTCCACTCTTTTAACCTTTTGATGACCCTCCAAGTGAAATATTTCAAAATCGCTGTTAATCATACTATTTAGTTTGTTTGCAACTTCATCGCTTAATACCTCTATTACAACAACTGGGCGTAATGAATACAGCAATTCACCCAAACCTTCAATTGCCTCTCCTTCATGCATCTCAATATCTAGCTTTATTAAGTCCACTTCATTAATTCCATGCTGTTTCAAGTAATCATCTAAACGTGTTGATTCAACGTCATATTCAACAATTCCACCTGTGTAAAGCTCAAAATCTTTAAGCTTCTTTGCTGATAAAGAAGCACTAGTTTGATTTTCTTCGGGCGTATCGTATAAAGTTTGTTTCTCATTTTTGTTAGACACAGCCAATTGCTCCACCTTAATATCCCACTCGTTAAGTTCAACATTAGCTTTCAACTTTTTAAATGTTCTTACGGTAGGCTCAAATGCAACAATTGTTGCATTTGGGTTGAGTGATTTTGCTACTAAACTATAAATACCCGTATTCGCACCAATATCCAATACATTATTAGATATAGGACATAGTTGTTGCCAAATCCATCCTGTATGAGTCTCCCAGCTGTTAAATGGCCCTTTCCAAAATGTTTCATTTTCAATAGTTGATTTATGATGTATCATGCTGAAAGAATGTTCATCATCCATTGAAACCAAAAACTCTCCCTTAAACTGAAGATCTTTATAAAACGAATCACTTGGAATTCCTGTAGCTCTTAAAAAATGGCATATCTGCTTCTGAAAGGGTAAAAGCCCATATACCTTTACGATCGTTTGATAAATTGTACTTGTCAATTTCATAAACTACATTTTATAATCCTCTTATAACAATTGAAGCAATCCTATAAACATTGGTTTTCTTTGGTAAAGTTAGTCTACATTTTTAATTTAAATGTATTATTTAAAACCTCCATTTATTCTTAAGCAAAATGAATACGGTTATATCTTAATAATTGTAACCTTCCTCCTTTTTCTATCCATTTCGCCAGACTTTACAACGGATTTAATTTTTTTAAAGTTTCTAACTAAATCAATCTTATTCTTCAACCTCCACTGTTTTGTATAATAAGTCAAGCCTTTTGCAACTTTATCTTGTTGAACATTCGCATGTTTTCCATTCGCAACATGCTTAATTGCTTTTAAACATAATTCGTGTGCATGCTCCATAACTTTTATATGAATTTCCAATAAACTCTCGTCTCCGGTAAAATCTGTAAATTCCGTTGTTACAATATTACCTGTATCTATTCCCAAATCTACCCACATAACCGTATTACCAATTAAATGAAACTGCTCGGTAGAAATACACCAATTAGTACAATTCGGTCCACCTTTAATATATGGTGAAAGCCCTGTATGCAGGTTTAATATCCCAATACTAGGTTGTAGTGAAAGTAACTTCTCTTTAACAATTCGAGTACCTGAAATAACAATTAAATCAGGGTTTAATTCTTTAGTAAAATCATAAACATTTTGTGAATTAATGTTTTCTGCATCCAGTATAGCAGTTTCGGGATAATCATGAAAACTCCTATCATAATAAGTTTTCATACCACCCCATGCGCTTCCAATACTTGACAAAAACACTTTCTCAACAACCTTTTCTAGAAAAGTTAAGAGGGTAATTTTAGGTTTATAAACTCTCGTTTCAGTAACAATACCTACAACCTCGTATTCAGCATTTATTTTATTGGCTAAAGCCTTCTGATTGGCCTGTCTCTTATACACATCTGACGCTGCCGACGATGTGCGTAGTGTAG